>NZ_KB892124.1:0-359889 GCF_000373665.1 Streptomyces sp. BoleA5 | reverse complement strand
CAGGTCTTCGCCGCGTTCCGCACCGCCAACGAACACCTCGGCACGACCATCGTCGTCGTCACCCACGACCAGGCCGTCGCCACCGCGGTCGACCGCACCGTCGCCATCCGCGACGGCCGCACCGCCTCCGAAGTCGTCCGCCGCACCAGCGTCGACGACGANGGCCGCACCACCGTCCACGCCAGCGAATACGCCACCGTCGACCGCTCCGGCCGCCTCCAACTCCCCCGCGACTACACCCACGCCCTCGACATCCGCAACCGCGTCATGCTCGAACTCGAACCCGACCACATCACCATCCGCCCCGACGACAACGCCGAGGGCACGCCGAACTAGGCCCTGTCTCCTCGATCTCACCTGGCCATGACCGATGAGTTTGGCGGGCCACTATGTGCACTCCCGCGCCAGCCTGGCGATCTCGAGAAGGGGTGCAGCGAGTGCGCTACGCCGACGTCAACGAACTTCCCTTACGTGGGGCTGGTCTGGTGACGGGTGAGGCGTGCGGTGAGGAACGCGCGCTCCGCCTCGTTGCCGGTCAGCTCCAGCGCCTGCCGGTATGCGGCTGCGGCCTCGTCTGTACGGCCGAGTCGCTGCAGCAGGTCCGCCTTGATCGCCGGCAGGTACTGGTACCGGGAGAGCCGGCCGTCCTGCTCCAGCGCCTCGACCTGCGCCAGCGCGACCCCCGGTCCGTGGGCCATCGATACCGGCACCGTCCGGTTCAGTGCGACGACCGGTGAGGGCCACAGCGACAGCAGCCTGTCGTAGAGGGCCGCGATCTGTGGCCAGTCCGTCTCCTCGTACGTCGGTGCCTCGGCGTACAGCGAGGCGATCGCCGCCTGCAGCAGATAGCGTCCCGCGCGGCCGCCGCGCAGCCCGGCCACGATCAACTCGTGCGCCTCGGCCAGCGTGGCGCGGTCCCACAGAAAGCGGTCCTGCTCCTCGAGCCGCAGCAGTCGGCCGTCGGCGCCGGTCCGGGTCGCGCGCCGGGCGTCCGTCACGAGGAGCAGCGCCAGCAGCCCGCGGACCTCGGCCTCGTCGGGCATGAGGTCGTGCAGGGTGCGGGCCAGGTGCAGTGCGCGGTCGGCCAGGTCGGTGCGCATGAGCGCGGGGCCTGATGGGGCGGTGTGCCCGGCGGTGAACAGCAGGTGGATCACGCCTAGCACGGCCGTCAGCCGGTCCGGCAGCTCCGCCGGGCGCGGCACCCGGTAAGGGATACGGGCGGCGGAGATCTTCTTCTTCGCCCTGGTGATCCGGGCGGCCATAGTCTGTTCCGACACCAGCAGCGCCCGGGCGACGTCCGGCGTCGGCAGCCCGCACACCAGCCGCAGTGTGAGCGCGAGTTGCGTCTCTTGCGCGAGCGCGGGATGGCAGCAGGTGAAGATGAGCCGCAGCCGATCGTCGGGTACGACACCCTCCGGGTCCACGACCTGCTCCTCCTTCTGTTCGCCCAGCTCGTCCAGGGCGAGCTCGTCGACGGCCTCTTCCGGCTCCACCAGCAGCGGCAGCTTCGAGCGGAACGTCCGCTCGCGGCGGATCGCGTCCATCGCCCGGCGCTTGGCCGCGGTGGTCAGCCACGCCGCGGGGTTGCCCGGGATCCCGTCGCGTTCCCAGGCCGACAGCGCCGCGGCGTACGCCTCCTGCACGCACTCCTCGGCCAGGTCCAGGTCGCGGGCGACGCGCACCGTCGCGGCGAGCACGAAGGCCCACTCGCGCCGGTGCGCGTCGGCGACCGCCTGTCCTGCGTCCGTTTCAGCCGTCATCGGGCCAGGGGCGGGATGCCGCCCGCGACGGGCCGCACCTCGACACCGCCGCGGCCCCACTGGACGGCGGGGTTACGACGCGCCAGCTCCAGGGCGGCGTCAAGGTCGGGGGCCTCGATGATGCAGACGCCGGCGATGACCTCCTTGGAGTCGATGAAGGGACCGTCGGTGACCACATCACCGCGCAGCGAGGTGGCGGTGTCGGCGGACTGCAGCGCGTACGCCGTGATCATGGCGCCGGAGTCGATGAGGTCGTCGGCGTGCCGCTTGCTCGCCGCCTGCTGGTCGGGGGTGTAGTCGCCGGCCGCGGGGTTGTCGAAGATGAGGATCGCGTACTGGGCCATTACGAGTCTCCCTGGCTGTGTGTCTGGTCGGTACGCCTCTACGTCGGACGGGCGACGCGAATTCGACAGATCTACCCGAAGTTTTTCAGATGCCCCGGGCCGGCTCCCGGTACCTCGGGTGCTGAGGGGCGTCGGTCCTGGTATGACGGCGTTCGTCCCGACGTTTCTCAACCCCCAGAACCGGGGCGCGGCTATGTGCGCAGCCAGATCATGAGCGCCGCCGCGGTGACGCTGCCCAGGAAGACGTAGCCGCGCTTGTCATACCGCGTGGCCACGGCCCTGAACTGCCTCAACTTATTGATCGCCCGCTCCACCGTGTTGCGCTTCTTGTACCGCGCCGCATCGAAATCACAAGGCCGCCCGCCGCGTGAACCCCGGCGCAGGCGGGCGGCCTTGTTGTCCTTCTTCTCCGGGATCACGTCCCGGATGCCGCGACTGCGTAGGTAGGGGCGGATCTTGCGGTTGCTGTATGCCCTGTCCGCGCTCACGCTGCAGGGGGTGCGACGTGGACGACCGCGTCCCTTGCGGGGCACGCGGATCTTCTCAACAGCGGTTGCAGCACTGCCCACTCGTCGTCGGTCAGATCCTCCCTGCCGAGCATGATCAGAACAACGAGCTAGCGGATCGGGGAGACACGCCCTAGCGGCTCCGGCTGAAGAGCGGCAGGTCGGTGGGCTCGCGGTCGCGCGCCGCGAACGCCGCGTGGAACTCGTCGACGTACGCCTGCGCGTCACCGCTCGCGGTGGGAACGAAGCAGCGATCCTCCTCTTCGCCGTGGGGGACATCGTTGACGCCCCCTCGGCGGAGCACACCTCGCGCCGCCGACCGGCCCGGTGACGGCCCCCGGCGCGGACCGACCAACGACTCTGACGCGAAGTCGGACGGATGTCAATATGTATTCCTAATTTAGGAGAATCCCGGAACGTGGCGTGCCCAAAACCTTGACAGGCTCTTCCCGGCGGGTGCATGTTCGGCAACGTTGTCATCCCGATGGCAACGTTGTCATCGCCATGATGCCAGGCCGTCTCGTCATTGAACATCCCTGAACGGAGCCGCTGTTCATGCCGGATATGTCCTCCCTCCCCTCCCGACGCGCCGTACTCTCCACCGGCTCCACCCTCCTCGCGGGGTTCGGGCTCGGCATGGCCTTCCCCGCCGCCGCCTCGGCCGGGACGCGGTCCTCCGACCCCGCCGGCGCACGGGGCGAACTCGCCGCGTACCGCCCGGTCACCGTGTCCTCCACCGACTACGCCCCCACACCGGCCGAGTTCGCCGTCGACGGCCTCGACCGGGTCGGCGTGCGGGGCTCCGGCTGGCGGGCCGCCGCCGGCGACCCCCAGTGGATATCCGTCGACCTCCAGGCCCTGTGCGAGGTCGAGTCGGTGCGCCTGACCTTCGAGGCGACGGCCGACGACCCGCCGTACACCCCCGGCACCGGCGGCAACCCCCGCGACAACACCACCGGACAGGAGATCCTGTCGAGTTGCGCGGTCGCCTTCGTGATCGAGACCTCGCGCGACGGGAGGTCGTGGACCGTCGCGCACCGCACCGACGACGGCAAGGGAGGGGTCGTGGAGATCACCCTGCCCACGCCCGTCACCGCCCGCTGGGTGCGGATGACCGTCACCAAGCGCTCCAACGCCAACCCGCTGGGCCTCAACGGCTTCCAGGTGTACGGCACCCCGCGCGGCCACCGCCCCGAGGCCACCGGCTGGACCGACTGGGGGACCCATCACCGCACGCCCCCGGCCCTCGAGGTCGCCGAGGACGGCACCGTGCCGCTGGAGTCCGGGTGGGACCTGACCATGGACGACTGGGCGGGCGGCAGTGCCGCGGAGCTGTCGGCGCCGTCCGTGGACACCAGTGCCTGGCTGCCGGCCACCGTGCCGGGGACCGTCCTGGGCTCGCTCGTGACGGAGGGGCACCTCCCCGACCCCGTCGCCGGCTTCGCCAACCTGCACATCCCCGAGGCCCTCTCCCGCCACTCCTGGTGGTACCGCCGCGAGTTCCGCCTGCCCAAGGGCCTGCGCACCGGGGCGGGACGCCGTGTCTGGCTCGAGTTCGACGGGGTCAACCACGAGGCCGACATCTGGCTCAACGGCAAGCAGGCCGGCACCCTCACCTTCCCCTTCGCCCGCGCCGCCTACGACGTGACCGCGCTGCTGGCCGCCGACGGCCCGCAGGCCCTCGCGGTGAAGATCAGCCCCATGCCGTTCCCCGGCAGCCCCGGCGACAAGGGCCCGGCCGGGCTCGCCTTCGTCGACGCCGGCGCGAACATGATGAACCGCAACTCGCCGACCTACCTGGCCTCCTCCGGCTGGGACTGGATGCCCGCCGTGCGCGACCGGGCCGCCGGCATCTGGAACCACGTACGGCTGCGCTCCACCGGCGACGCCGTCCTCGGGGACCCCCGCGTCGACACCGTCCTGCCGGACCTGCCCGACACCGGCACGGCCGAGCTGACGATCGTCGTCCCGGTCCGCAACGCCGCCGCGGACGCCCGGTCCGTCACCGTCACCGCCGCGTTCGACGGCGTGCGCGTGCAGCGGACGGTGACCGTTCCCGGAGGCGGCAGCACCGACGTCGTCTTCGCCCCGGCATCGGACCCGAAGCTGCGCGTACGGAACCCGAAGCTGTGGTGGCCCAACGGCTACGGCGAGCCGGAGCTGCACCGCCTCACCCTGACCGCCTCCGTGGCCGGGCAGGAGAGCGACCGGCGCACCACGCGCTTCGGCATGCGCCAGTTCGGCTACGAGTACGACGTCCCGCTGACCTTCCAGTCGGGCTCCAACGCCTACGCGCAGACGGTGACGTTCACCCGGCGGACCGCCCGCTACGTGCGCGTCCTGTGCCGCACCCGGGCCACCGACTGGGGCTCGTCGATGTGGGCGCTGTCGGTCGCCGACAGCGCCCTGCCCGATCTCGACCTCGCCCTGCACAAGGACGCCACCGCCTCGTCCACCGACGACCCGTCCAACCGGCCCGGCAACATCACGGACGGGGACCCGGGCACGCGCTGGTCGTCGAAGTTCGAGGACGACCAGTGGGTCCAGGTGGACCTCGGCTCCGCGGTCGCCTTCGACCGCGTCGTGGTCACCTGGGAGCAGGCGTACGCCGAGACCTACACCGTCCAGGTCTCCGACGACGGCGACGAGTGGACCGACGCCGCGTCCGTCGACAACGCCGCGGTGCCGCTGCCCTTCCAGACCTCGGGCTCGGCGAGCCTGCAGGACGTGGAGTTCGCCGCGACCACGGCCCGCTACCTGCGGATCCTCTGCCACACGCGCGCCACCAGCTGGGGCTCGTCGATGTGGGGCCTGTCGGTGGTCGACAGCGGCACGCCGGGCACCGACCTGGCGCTGCGCAGGGAGGCCACCGCCTCGTCCTTCGAGGGCGACGGCAGCGGGCCGGGCAACGCGGTGGACGGCAAGCCGGGCACCCGCTGGTCCTCGAAGTACGAGGACGAGCAGTGGATCCAGGTGGACCTGGGCTCCGCGGTGCGCTTCGACCGGGTCGTCATCACCTGGGAGCAGGCCTACGCCAGGACCTACACCGTCCAGGTCTCCGACGACGGCGACGAGTGGACCGACGTGAAGTCCGTCGACAACTCCACCGTGCCGCTCAAGATCAGCGTCAACGGCGTCCGCGTCTTCGCGCGCGGCGGCAACTGGGGCTGGGACGAGCTGCTGCGCCGCATGCCCGCGGAGCGCATGGACGCGGCCGTGCGCATGCACCGCGACATGAACTTCACGATGATCCGCAACTGGGTCGGCAGCAGCAACCGCGAGGAGTTCTACGCCAGTTGCGACGAGCACGGCCTGCTGGTGTGGAACGACTTCCCCAACGCCTGGGCGATGGACCCGCCCAACCGCCAGGCCTTCCTCGACCTCGCGCGGGACACCGTGCGGCGCTACCGCATCCACCCCAGCGTCGTCGTGTGGTGCGGTGCCAACGAGGGCAACCCGCCGGGCCCGGTGGACGACGGGATGCGCTCCGCGGTGCGCGCGGAGGCCCCCGCCCTGCTCTACCAGAACAACTCGGCCGGCGGCATCGTCTCCGGCGGCGGCCCCTACGGCTGGGTCGAGCCCGAGCGGTACTACTCCGCGTCCACCTACGGGGGTGGCAGCTTCGGGTTCCACACCGAGATCGGCATGCCCGTCGTCTCGACGGCCGAGACGATGCGGCGCATGGCCGGCGACGAGCCGGAGTGGCCGGTCGGCGGTGTCTGGTACCACCACGACTGGAGCACCCGCGGCAACCAGGCCCCGCAGAACTACCGCGCGGCCATCGAGGGCCGGCTGGGCACGGCCGAGGACCTCGACGACTTCTGCCGCAAGGCGCAGTTCGTCAACTACGAGAACTTCCGTGCCATGTTCGAGGCCTGGAACGGCAGGCTGTGGGACGACGCCGGCGGCCTGATGCTGTGGATGTCGCACCCCGCGTGGTACAGCACGGTGTGGCAGACGTACGACTACGACTTCGACGTCAACGGCGCCTACTACGGCGTCCGCAAGGCCGCCGAGCCGGTCCACGTGCAGGCGGACCCCGTGAGCGGGAAGGTCGTGGCGGTCAACCACACGCCCCGGGCCCTCAAGGGCGCGACGGTCTCGGCGCGTCTGCTCGACCTGTCCGGCCATCCGCTGTCCGCGGAGCGGCGCGGCACGGTGGACGTCGCGGCGTCCGCGAAGGCCGACGCGTTCACCGTGGCCTGGACGGACGGCCTGCCGGACTTCCACCTGCTGCGGTTGCGGCTGACGGACCGTCACGGCGAGGTGCTGTCCGAGAACGTCTACTGGCGCTACCGCAAGCCCGAGCACATGCAGGCGCTCAACAAGGCCGCGCGGACCCGGGTCGCCGCCGACGTGACGGACACCGACCTCTCGGGCGACCGGCACGGGCTGACCGCGCGGGTGAGCAACCGGGGGGCCTCGGTCGCCGCCCTGGTCCGGCTCTCCCTGCTGGACTCCCGTTCCGGCGAGCGGGTGCTGCCGACGCTGTACAGCGACAACTACGTCTGGTTGCTCCCCGGTGAGAGCCGCACGGTGACGCTGTCCTGGCCCGCCGGGGCGCTGCCGTCGAAGCGGCCGAAGCTGCGGGTCGACGGCTACAACGTGCCCGCGGTCACCGCGCAGCCGTAGCCGGCCGCACCGCCGTGGCGGTCACCTCCCGGTGGCCGCCACAGCGGTCCCCCGCGCCGGGAACCCGTCCCGAATCGCGGACGTCTGACAGGAGGTGACGACTTCTCCAACCCTGATGCGCCCGGCGCGGTTCGGCGACCTGGCGGCCATCGTGGACGTGCACACGCAGGCACGTGCCGCGTACTACCAGGCGGGCGGCCTGCCCGGTTCAGAGATCGACAGCCCCGACGGCTGGGCGCGCCGCCGTGCGACCTGGGCGCACGCGATCCAGTCGAGCGCGACGACGGTGCTGTGCGCCGTCGAGGACACCGAGGTGGTCGGTGTGGTGGCCATGGGGCCGCCCAAGGAGGGCGCGGAGGCCGCGCCCTCGTGCGGTGAGCTGCACCGGATCCATGTGCGTCCGGACCGCTGGGGCCGCGGCCTCGGGGGGCTGCTGCACGCCGAGTTCGTGCGCTTCCTGCGGGAGTCCTCCCTGGAGACGGGGCTGCTGGACGCCTGGGAGCGCAACAGCCGTGCCCTCGCCTTCTACACCCGGCACGGCTGGGTCCCGGAGGGCGGTCGCCGCCCGGGCCCGGGCGGGGCCGACTTCCTGCGGCTCCGGCTCGACCTGGGCGGCCGCGTCGCCGCCGCGGTGTCCTCGGAGGGCACCGTGCCGCTGACCTGACCTGACCTGACCTGACCTGACCTGCGGCAGCCTGGCATGCTGTGCGGTGTGCTGATCAAGGGCTACGACCACGGGCCTCTGACGGCCGGTGAGCCGCTGGCGGACCGGCCCGGCTTCTGGGCGAACCACCTGCTGGGGTGGTGCCAGGCCGGGCCGGACGGCGAGCGTCCCGAGCCGGAGTGGTTCGGGGACGACGGCGCCGACACCGACGCCCTGGCGGAGGTGCTGTACGACGAGCGGGCCTGGCCCGTCCTCCGGGTGCCGTTCGGGGACGGGCACCGCGCCGTCGCGGTCTTCCGGAACTTCGCCGACGGTCCCGGACTGGACTTCCTGCTCACCCACCCCGGCTGGGTCCGTGCGGAGACCCTGCTCTCGTACGACGGCGACCGCTGCGGCCCCGGGCTGCGGTGGCGCCAACTGGTGCACGTCGCGGACGCCGTGCCGGATCGCGGGCCGGACTCCGGGCCGGAAGGGGGCCTGTACGGCCCCGCCGCCCGGCTGCTGCTCCTGCTGCCCGTGCTCACCGACGGCCGGCGGAACGCGGCCGAGGCCGTGCCCCGGATCGCCGGCGCGCTCACCGCGGTCGGGGCGCCGCAGGAGACTGCGGCGCTCGCGGCCCGGTGCCTCATCGACGGGCCGGATGACGCGGTCCGGCACGACCCGGCGTGGGGCTCGCCGCTCGGCGGCGGCACTCCCCGTGCCGGGGAGGGCGACGGGTGGCCGGGCCGGGTGCCGTTGCCGGGCCTCGGCGTGACCGCCGCCCAGGGGGAACGACTCGCCCGCGCCCTCGGCGGGCACGGGGAGCCGTCCACGGGGGTCAGTGCGCGGGGGACTTGACCCATTCCTCGACGGTGACGACGTCCGCCTGCCGCGGGAACACCTTCTCCGTGAGCACCCGGTGCACCTCGGGGTCGGAGTCCAGGCACCCGTCCGCCAGCACGGTCAGGCCGAAGTCGAGGTCGGCCGCCTGGCGCAGCGTGGACAGGACCACGCCTGAGGTGGCGATGCCGGTCAGGACGAGGCTGTCGACGCCGCGCGCCCGCAGGACCATGTCGAGGTCGCTGCCCGCGAAGGCGCTGACGCGCTTCTTGGTGACGACGACGTCGCCGGGCGCGGGCGCGACGTCGGGGTGGATCTCGGCGCCCGGGTCGCCGGCGGCGAAGCCGCCGCCCCGGGCGAGGGCGCCGAAGGTCTTGTTGCGCGGGCTGACCTCCGGGTGCCCGGCGCGGAACCCGATGACGACGTGGACGACGGGGATGTCCGCGGCGCGCGCGGCATCGGTCGCCTCACGCACCCGGGACAGGTAGCCGGCGTCCGCGGTGAAGCGGTCCGTGATGGCCCGCTGGACGTCCATCACGAGGAGTGCGCTGTGCGCCATTCTTGCTGTCCTTTGTTCGTGCCGTTCGGATCGTGCGAGTCGTCGCCGCCGCCGGGCCGGCGCGCCGCGGGGGTGTCGCGGCGGCCGCGCAGCGCGGAGGCGAGCGCGGCGATCAGCGCCATGACGGCGGCCGCGCCGAAGACGGTGACGAGTCCGTGGTGGAAGGGACCGGAGACGAGGGTGGGGAAGAAGGCCGTACCGGTCAGGATGTGCACCTGGTGCCCGGGCAGGGTGGCCAGGACCCCGCTGGGCCCGAGCAGGTGGCCGATGGGGTTGTCGCCGAGGAAGGTGGCGAACAGGGTGCTGACCGGCGGCAGTCCGGCGACCTGCTCGGCGGTCCCGGCGGGAACGCCGTTCGCCCGCAGGCCGCCCTCCAGCGTCCCCGGGAGCGAGCCGGCCAGTCCGGCGATCATCAGCGAGAAGCACAGGCCGATGGAGAGCGCGGTCCCGGAGTTCTGGAAGGTGGAACGCATGCCGGAGGCGACACCGCGGTGTTCGGGCGCGACGCTGCCCATGATCGCCGAGGTGTTGGGGGCCGAGAACATGCCCTGCCCGATGCCGCTCACCAGCAGCAGTGCCGCGAAGGCGGGATAGGGGAAGTCGACGGGGAGCGCGAGCAGGCCGACGAACGAGGCCGCCACCAGGACGAGTCCGGTGGTGGAGAACAGCCGTGCGCCGAAGCGGTCCGACAGGTGCCCTGACACCGGCCCCGCCAGCAGGAAGCCGACGGTCAGCGGCAGCATGAAGATGCCGGCCCACAGGGGCGTCTGCTCGAAGTCGTAGCCGCGCAGCGGCAGCCAGATGCCCTGCAGCCAGATGATGAGGGTGAACTGCAGGC
The DNA here is from genome assembly GCF_000373665.1 of Streptomyces sp. BoleA5. Classification (NCBI taxonomy): domain Bacteria; kingdom Bacillati; phylum Actinomycetota; class Actinomycetes; order Kitasatosporales; family Streptomycetaceae; genus Streptomyces; species Streptomyces sp. BoleA5. Next base: position 349,767 of record NZ_KB892124.1, on the reverse strand, counting down.
CGCCGCGGGCGATCGCGGTGAGCAGCACCGCCAGGTTGCCGGCGGCGAACGCCCTGACGCGGAACAGCGCGAGCTGGAACATCGGTTCCGCGACCCGGGTCTCCGCGAGGCAGAACACCACGAGCAGCAGCACGCCCGCCGCCAGGCCGCCCAGCACCCAGGGGTTGGTCCAGCCCGTGGGGTGTCCGCCGTAGGGCTGGATGCCGTACGTGATGGCGGCGAGCAGTCCCCCGGCCCCGGCGGTGAAGGTGAGGTTGCCGATCCAGTCCACGCGCCCGGGCTTGCGTGCGCCGGTCTCCCGCAGGCTGCGGTACGACCAGACGGTGCCCGCGATGCCGATGGGCACGCTCACCCAGAACACGGCACGCCAGTCGATGGTCGCCAGCAGACCGCCCGCGATCAGCCCGAGGAACTGGCCCGCCAGCGCGGTGATCTGGTTGATGCCCAGCGCCGTTCCGCGCTGCCGGGCGGGGAAGGCGTCGGTGAGGATGGCCGCGGAGTTGGCGGTCAGCATCGACCCGCCGACGGCCTGCACGATCCGGAAGCCGATCAGCCACAGGGCACCGCCCCCGCCCCTCAGCGGGTCGAGGGAGAGCGCGAGCGACGCGCCGGCGAAGATCGCGAAGCCCAAGTTGTACATCCGGACCCGGCCGAACATGTCGCCGAGCCGGCCGAGCACGACCACCAGCACGGCGGAGACCAGCAGGTAGCCGAGGATCATCCAGAGCAGGTAGCCGATGTTGCCGGGGGCGAGCGGGTCCAGGCCGATGCCGCGGAAGATGGCCGGCAGCGAGATGATCACGATCGAGGCGTCGATGGTCGCGATCAGCACGCCGAGTGTCGTGTTCGACAGCGCCACCCACTTGTAGCGGCCGCCGTCGTCCACCTGCGCGGCGGTCACAGCTTCTCCGCCAGCCGGTCCAGCAGCGGCAGCGCGTCGACGAGCTGCCGCCGCTCCTCGGCGGTGAACTGCCCTCCCAGCACGGCCGCCAGCCGCTGCACCGACTCCGACCGCCGGTCCGCGAGCACCTTGAGCCCCGCCTCCGTCACCGTCATCACGACGCGCCGCCTGTCGTGGGCGTCTGGCCTGCGGCTGACCAGCCCGCGTTCCTCCAGCCCGGCCAGCGTCGTCGCCATCGCCTGCGGGCGCACCCGCTCCAGCTCCGCCAGCGACCCCGGCGAATCCGGGCCGTCCCGGTCCAGCCGGGCGATCACCGACACCTCCGACAGGGTGACGTCGCCGACGGCGTGCGCCTGCCGCAACCGCCGCGCGATCCGCCCCACGCTCAGCCGCAACGCGGCCCCGACCTCGGTCGGCTCACCGGCTTCGAGTGCCTTGGCATCCATATTCAGTAACAGTAGGTTAATCAACCTGATGTAACTATCAGGCTCCGGTCAAGACCGTGCCAAGGACGGACGTCCGCCGCACCTCCGAGCGCCGGACCCCTGTCCGGGACTCACGAGCCCGGGGTCGCCGCAGGCCGCACGAGGGTGACGGGGCGCCCACGGACCCCCCGCCTGCGGGAGACCCACAGGCAGCGCATAAGGTTAGGCTCGCCTAATACTTCAAAGGCGAACCATGTACAGGAGTCTCCACATGTCTCTTCGGCGCCGCGGCACAGCCGCCGTCGCTGTCGCCATCGCCGCCGCGCTGTCTCTCGCGGCCTGCGGCGGGTCCAGCAGCAACGGGAAGGAGGGCAGCGCAGCAGCCTCCGCGACCGCCGGGTCCAAGGACTCCAAGTCCGTCGCGCAGGGCGGCGAGGACTTCGGGGACGCCGCGGAGAAGACCGCCGCCATGGGCACCACCGCCAAGCCGGGCGAGTGGCCGCGCACCATCACCCACGCCATGGGCAGCACCGTCCTCAAGGCGCGGCCCGAGCGCGTCGTCGTCCTGGACGTGGGCGAGCTCGACAACGTCGTCTCGCTCGGCATCAAGCCGGTCGGCCTCGCGCCCACCGAGGGCTCGCCGGAGCTCCCGTCCTACCTCGGCGGGAAGGCGGGCAAGCCCGCGAACATCGGCACCATCAACAGCCTCAACCTCGAGGCCGTCGCAGCGCTCAAGCCGGACCTGATCCTGGGCAGCCAACTGCGCGCCGCCGACTCCTACGACGAGCTCTCGCAGATCGCGCCGACCGTCTTCTCCATCCGCCCCGGCTTCACGTGGAAGGAGAACTACCTCCTCAACGCCGCCGCGCTGGACAAGACCGCGCAGGCCAGGGCGAACCTGGACGCGTACGCGAAGAAGGCGGCGGACCTCGGCACGAAGCTGGGCGCCGACAAGCCGAGCGTGTCGATGGTGCGTTACATGCCCGAGGGCAAGATCCGCCTCTACGCGAACGACTCGTTCATCGGCACCATCCTCAAGGACGTCGGCATCCCGCGGCCGAAGAACCAGGACATCGAGGACCTGGCCGCCGAGATCAGCGCCGAGAACATCGACCAGGCCGACGCCGACTACATCTTCACCGGCGTCTACGGCGACCCCAAGGCCACCGACAAGTCCAAGGCCCAGGGCAACCCGCTGTGGAAGAACCTGCAGGCGGTCAAGGACGGCCACGCCTTCGACGTCCCGGACGAGACCTGGTACCTCGGGCTCGGGGTCACCGCTGCCGAAGCGGTCCTCGACGACCTGGAGAAGCACCTCACGGCCTGAGCCGGCGAGGCTGTTCCAGAGCCGTGCGCCGGGCGCCGGCGGGCCGTCGTGCCCGCCGGCGCCCGGCGCCCGTACGACACCCGAACCGGAAAGAGAGAGTGAGCTCGGCGCATGGCGCGACCGACCCGTCGCCGTATCGCCTGGCTGGTGGGGTGCGCGGTGATGCTGCTGATCACCGTCCTGCTGAGCCTGGCCGTCGGCAGCCGTCAGATCGCCCCCGGCGAGGTGGTCCAGGCCCTGCTGCACGGCGGCACCAGTGACGACGCCCAGGTGGTGCGGGCGCTGCGCGTACCGCGTACCGTCATCGGCGTGCTGGCCGGCGCGGCCCTCGCCGTGGCCGGGACCGTGATGCAGGGCATCACCCGCAACCCCATCGCCGAACCCGGCATCCTAGGCGTCAGCCAGGGCGCCTCCGTCGGGGTGGTGTGCGCGATCGCGTTCCTCGGCGTGCACACCCTCACCGGGTACGTCTGGTTCGCCTTCGTGGGCGCCGCGGTCGCCGCCGTCGCCGTGTACGCCGTCGCCGCGGGCGGTTACCGCGGGGCCTCCCCCGTGAAACTGGCGCTCGCGGGCGCCGCGATGAACGCCTTCCTCGCCTCCGTGGTCTCCGGGATCGTCACCACCGACGCCCACGCCCTGGACGAGTTCCGGTTCTGGCAGGTCGGCTCGATCAGCGGCCGCGGCAGCGACGTCATCGGCCAGATCTGGCCGTTCGTGGCCGCCGGACTGCTCCTGGCCGCGGTGCTGGCCCGGGGACTGGACGCGCTCGCGCTCGGCGACGACGCGGCCAAGGGCCTCGGCCACAACGTGGCGCTGCTGCGCGTCCTGGGCGCGGTGGGGGCGACCGTGCTGACCGGCGCCGCCGTCGCGGCCGTGGGCCCGATCGCCTTCACGGGCCTGGCCGTTCCGCACATCGCCCGGGCCCTGGTCGGCGCCGCGCATCGCTGGGTGCTCCCGGTGGCCGCCCTCCTGGGACCGGTGATGATCCTCGCCTCCGACGTGCTCGGCCGTATCGTCTTCCCACCCTCGGAGGTGCCGGTGGCCGTCATGACCGCCCTGCTCGGCGTGCCCTTCCTCATCGCGCTGGTACGGCGCCGGACGGTGGTCGCCGCATGAGCCGCACGAGTCCCAAGAACACGAACCCCACGAACACCGTGGCGCGGGACGCCTCGCCGGCCGCCGCCGGCCGACGGGTGCGCCCGGCGGGGCACGCCGTCCTGCGCCGCGGGCGCGGCAGCCTCCTCGTCCACCGCAGGGCCGTCCTCGTCGCCGTCGTGCTCGCCGTGCTGCTGGCCGCGGCCGTCGTGGTCTACCTCTGCGTCGGCGAGTCCTTCGTCTCCCCGGTGGAGGTCGTTAACGTCCTCCTTGGCCGGCCCAGCCCCGACCAGCTCGTCGTCGGCACGCTGCGGCTGCCGCGGCTGGTCGTGGGCCTGCTCGCCGGGCTCGCCTTCGGCGTCGCCGGGGCGCTGGTGCAGACCGTCGCGCGCAACCCGCTGGCCAGCCCCGACGTCATAGGCGTCACCCACGGCGCGGGCGCCGCGACGGTCGCCGCGATGAGCTTCGGCCTCGTCTCGTACACCGCGCTCCCCTATGTGTCGATCGCGGGCGGACTCGCGGCGGCGCTGCTGGTCTACATGTTCGCCTGGCGCCGCGGGCTGCACGCCTCACGCTTCGTCCTCGTCGGGATCGGCGTCTCGGTGGCCCTGGGCTCGCTGACCCAACTCTTCCTCACCAAGGGCGACTTCCTCGTCGCCCAGCAGGCCAAGGTCTGGCTGACGGGCTCGCTCAACAGCCGCGGCTACGACCAGGCCGCTCCCCTGGCGACGGTGCTCCTGCTGGCGGTCCCCGCGGCGCTGTGGGCGGCCAGGGCCCAGCGCGGGGCCTCCCTCGACGACGACACCGCCCTGGCCCTCGGCATCCGGCTGGACCGGGTGCGGCTCGGACTGACCGCGCTCGGCATCGTCCTGGCGTCCGTGGCGACGGGTGCGACCGGACCGGTCGACTTCGTCGCCCTCCTCGCCCCGCAGATCGCCCGCCGGCTGACGCGTACCGCGCAGATCCCGCTGCTGTCCTCGGCGCTGACGGGCGCGCTCGTGGTCGTCGTCGCGGACCTGCTGGCCCGGCGCCTGTTCTCCCCCGTCGAACTCCCCGTCGGCGTCCTCACCGCAGCGGTGGGCGCCCCGTACCTGATGTGGCTGATCGCCCGCACCCGCAGCCGTTCCGGAGGCACCACCCCATGAGCCGTACCAGCCGACTCACCGCCCGGGCACTGACCTTGGCATACGAGGACCGAACCGTCGTCGACGGCCTGGACCTGGAGATCCCGGACGGCCGCGTCACCGTCATCGTCGGCCCCAACGCCTGCGGCAAGTCCACGCTGCTGCGCGCGCTGGGCCGGCTGCTCAAGCCGCGCTCCGGCACGGTCCTGCTGGACGGCACCGAACTCGCCCGCATCCCCGGCCGGCAGATCGCCCGCACGGTCGGCGTGCTGCCGCAGAGCCCCACGCCGCCGGACGGCATCACCGTCGCCGACCTCGTGGCGCGCGGGCGCCAGCCCCACCAGAAGTGGTGGCAGCAGTGGTCCGAGGCCGACGAACGCGCTGTCGCCGAGGCCCTGGAGCACACCGGCACCGCCGATCTCGCGGACCGGCCGGTCGACGAACTGTCGGGCGGGCAGCGCCAGCGGGTGTGGATCGCCATGGCCCTGGCGCAGGAGACCGATCTGCTGCTGCTGGACGAGCCGACCACCTACCTCGACATCGCCCACCAGGTCGAGGTGCTGGACCTGGTCCGCCGCCTCAACCACGGGCGCGGGCGCACGGTCGTCGCCGTGCTCCACGACCTCAACCAGGCCGCCCGCTACGCCGACCACCTCATCGCCATGAAGGCCGGCCGCGTCGTCGCCCAGGGCCCGCCCCGGGACATCGTGACGGCGGACCTGGTCCACGAGGTCTTCGGCCTCACCTCCGTCATCGTCCCCGACCCGGTCACGGGCAGCCCCCTCGTCGTCCCCGGAGTCCCCTGGCAGCCCGCGGCGGCCGACTGACGCGCTCCCGCGTCACCCGGCACGGCGGGAGCGCGGCGGGCTCCGCCATACTGCCCGGATGACCGCACCGACCGGCCCCGTGATCCTCTTCGACGACGACCTCCACATATACGTCCTCGCGAACGCGGCCCACGCGGAGGCCTACTGGGAGGAGCCGGGCGAGTACACCTGCGGATTCGACGCGCGGGCCCGCCCCCTGCGCATGACGGGCGAACCCCACCGGGTCACCCTCGAACTCACGGGCGCCGCACCGGACGAGCCGGCTCTGCGTCGGCTGGTCGCCGACCACTACCGTCGCTTCCTCCCCTGCGAGGCGCCGCCGCGGCCGGCCGGTCTGGCGGAGTTCGTGGCGTCCCTGCCCCTCGACGGGGGCTGAGGCGGAACGCCGTCAGGCGGGCATCAGGGCGACGGCGCCGCCGCCCCCGCGGCGAGGAGGACGCGCAGCGGGGCGCGCTCCGTGGGCAGTCCCGCGGACCGCAGCCAGGAGACACGGTTGGCGACGTCGCCCCAGCAGGCGTCACGCTCGGCCAGGGCCCGCAGGAAGGCGTGCTGGGCGGCCGTCAGGGGGCGGCCGGGCGTGTACGGCTCGGGGAAGGCGGAGGCGAGGAGCGGGCCCCAATCGCTGTCGACGGTGTACTGGCCGCACATCGGGACGAGCGCCAGGGCGGCCGGCAGGACCTCGTCGAAGTGCCCGGTCCGGTCGAGCAGTCCGCGCAGCAGCGTGAAACGGAACCAGCCGTCGAAGTGGGGCAGCGGCTCGTCGAACCACCGGTCTGCGGCCGCGGGGTCGGCGAGCGCGTCGAGCAGGGCCGGCACGGCGCCGGGGCCGGTGGTACCCAGGGCGGCGCAGGCGCGTACCGCCGGGTCGGAGTCCGTCAGGAGGCCACCGGTGTCACGGCCCCAGGCGCCCAGCGACAGGAGGGCGCCGGCCCGTTCGCGGCGGTCGCCGTCGCCCCTGGCGATCCGCTCCAGTCGTTCGGCCGCGGCCGGTATGCGGTCGGCGAGTTCGGGTGCCCGGAGCAGATGTGTCACCGCGCCGAGGGCCGCCTCCCTGACGGTGGCGTCCGCGTCGTCCAGCCAGGGCACGACCGCGTCGAACAGTTGCGGACGAACCGTACGGCACGCCTCGATCGCCGCGATCTCCTCGGCCCACTCCTCGCCGCCGCCCTCCGGGTCCTCCCCGTCGTCCTCGTCGTCCTCGTCGTCCTCGTACGCGGCGGAGTCGGCGAGTTCGCCCAGCCATTCCAGGAGCGCGGCACGCAGCGGCCGGGCCCGGTCGTCCCAGGGGAAGAAGCTCTCGTGGACCGCGAGGGTGCGGGGGTCGTTAAGGATGCCGGCGACGAACAGCGCCGCCGGCGCGGTGGCGGAGTACAACGACCCCTGGTGCAGGACGGACATCTCCAGCCGGCCGAGCGACTCGGCCTGCACCTCCGGGTCCTGGTGCAGGAGACCGAGCAGATCGTCCGGGGTGCCGTCGGCGGGCCCGTAGGCGTGCGCGAGTGCGGACCAGTCGGTCGCCGCCAACAGGGCGGCGGGTTCGGGCATTGCGGCGGTGGCGTCGTTCGCGGACATGACGGCAGTCTGGCGCAGGCGTCTGACAACGGCCGCGCACATCAGGCGAATCCGACCTTTCCCCCGCGTTTCCACGTTAGCTGTGGGGCGGCAGTGAGCGGTGTGAAGAGGCGGAGTAGATTGCGGCTGCCATTGGCATCGGAATTAGCGACAGCCTGGAGAACTTGTGACCCCATCCCCCCGCCGTGCCTGGTCCCGACCCGGCACCCTGATAGCGGCGGCCGCGACCGGCATCATCGGTCTCGGCCTGTGCGCCACCCCGGCGTCCGCCCACACGCCTCGCTGGAGCGCTGACTGCTCCAAGGTGGAAGTCCACCTGAACGCGTACAACGGCGACGTCAAGAACACCGTGACGATCACCGCGGACGGCAAGGACCTGCTGCCGGCCACGGAGTTCGGCAAGTCGTTCGAGCAGACCATCGACATCCCCGCGCACACCGCCGAGGTGAAGCTCCACCTCAGCGTGAAGGCCGGCGACGGCGAGCGCTACTCGTTCGAGGGCGACAAGACCGCCCCGGTCTGCGAGGGCTCGGACGAGACCACGCCCACCCCCACGCCCACCCCGACGGAGACGAAGACCACCGAGTCTCCGAAGCCGAGCGAGACGCCCAGCGAGTCGGCCGACACGGCCCCCTCCGCTGCGCCCTCGACCCCCTCCACCGACGAGTCCCCGGCCGGCGACCTCGCCGAGACCGGTGCCTCCAGCTCCACCCCGCTGCTCGCGGGCGGTGCGGCCGTCGCGCTGCTCGCCGGCGGCGGCCTGCTGTTCGCGAACCGCAAGCGTCGCGCCGCAGCCCGTCACTGACCCAGGTCGCTGACGGCGGCGCGGTGACGCGCCGTGCATGACACAAGGGTGCCGGACCGTGCTCCGTACGGTCCGGCACCCGGCTTTTCGCGACCCGCCGCGCGAGTCCGGCGTCAGGCCACGGGCCCCGGCGCGGTGGAGGCCTCGAACTCCCCCTTGCGCAGCCGGTACACCTGCAGCCGCAGGTCGTAGTACTTCTCGGTCTCCCCGACCCATTCCATGCCGACGCTGCGGGCGGTGGCCGCGCCGCGGTCGTTCCGCGGGCGGACCACGGCGAAGAGTTCGTCCACGCCCGCCGCGAAGGCGTGACCCGCCAGCGCGCGTCCGGCCTCGGCGGCCAGGCCCCTGCCCCAGAACGGCTGGGCGAGCTGCCAGCCGATCTCGAGGTCGACGCCGTACGGCGGGAGCGGCAGGACGGCGGCTCCGCCGACGAGTTCACCGCTCTCGCGTAGTTCGATCGCCCAGCGTCCGGCCGGCCGTTCCAGGGCGGCGCCGCCCTCCTGCCAGGAGCGCAGCAGTTCCCGCATGGACGCGACGTCGGGCTGCCGGGTCATCGCCGGCGCCAGCCAGCGCGTCACGTCGTCCGTACCGTAGACGGCCAGCGCCGCTTCCGCGTCGTCGGTACGCCACGGCCTCAGGACGAGCCGGGGGGTGACGATCCGGGTTTCCTCGTTGCCCTTCGCGCGCTGTGCCATGGCCGTACCAGTCATCTGCGTCTTCCGTCCCTGTCGCGGGCTTCGCCGGCCGTACGTCCGGCGGGCACCCGAAGTCCCCTGTGGCCATGCACAACACCAAGAGGGCGCCGTCGCTTCCCGCCCCGGGCCGGACGAGCGCCCCACCCGCCCCCTGCTAACCCCCATCACTCGCTTGACAGGTTACCCCGACCCTGTTTCTATGTAACCATCCAAGTGAATCGAAGGGGTTAGACATGGCCACCGTGCACCACCGCTACGCCGAGGTCCAGGGGCACCGGCTCTTCTACCGGGAGGCGGGCCCGGCCGACGCCCCCGTCATCGTGCTCCTCCACGGCTTCCCGACCAGCTCGTTCATGTTCCGCGAGCTGATCCCGAGGCTCGCCGGCCACTACCGCGTCATCGCGCCCGACCACCTCGGCTTCGGGTTCTCCGACGCCCCCGCCGCCGACGAGTTCGCGTACTCCTTCGACGCCCTGGCCGGACTCACCAGGGGCCTGCTCGACGGGCTGGGCGTCACGCGGTACGCGCTCTACGTCCAGGACTACGGAGCGCCGATCGGCTGGCGCCTCGCGCTGGACGACCCCGGCGCCGTCACCGCGATCGTCACCCAGAACGGCAACGGCTACGAGGCGGGACTCGTCGAGGAGTTCTGGGACGACGTCCGCGCCTACCAGCGCGAGCAGACCCCCGAGACCGAGGCGGGCGTCCGCGTGGCGCTGAGCCTCGAGGGCATCAAGTGGCAGTACGTCACGGGAGTGGCGGACGAGACCAGCGTCTCCCCCGACACCTGGCACCACGACTTCCAGCTGGTCTCCCGACCCGGCAACGACCTGGTGCAGCTCACGCTCTTCCGCGACTACGCCACCAACATCCCGCTCTACCCGCGCCTGCACGAGTACCTGCGCACCCACGCCGTTCCCGTGCTGGCGGTCTGGGGCGAGCACGACCCCATCTTCGGGCCCGACGGCGCCCGGGCCTTCGCCAAGGACGCGCAGCGGTCGGAGGTGCACCTCCTCGACGGGGGCCACTTCCTCCTGGAGACCCATGTCGAGCCCGTCGCGGAGCTGATCCTGGGCTTCCTCGACCGGGCGGGCTTGGCGCGCTGAGCCACCGCATCCCGCATCATGAACCGCAGAACGACGATTGCGAGGGCCATGACCCGCCACACCGGCTTCCACGAGGGAGAACTCGCCGTCCAGCGACGTGCAGGCGTCGCTCAGCAGGCCGCCCGGCTGCGGGGCATGCTCGACCCGCCGCATCTCGGCGGCGGAGTGTCCCTCTTCCTCGCCGACCGCGACCTCGCCGTACTGGGGGCACGTGACGAGGACGGGCGCCTGTGGGTCTCCCCGCTCACGGGAGCCCCCGGCTTCCTCTCCACCCAGGGTGACGCCGTACGGGTCGGGGCCCGTCCGCGGGCGGGGGACCCGCTCGCCGGGCTGCCGTCCGGCGGGGCCGCGGCCCTGATCGTGATCGACCTCGCGAGCCGCCGCCGGCTGCGCCTCAACGGCACCCTCGCCGCTGCCGACGACGCCGGCTTCGAACTCGCCGTCGACCAGGCCTACGGGAACTGCCCCCAGTACATCCAGCAGCGCCTGCTCGGCCCCGCGCCGGAGGGCGGCCCGGGCGGCGGGGACGCCCCCGCCGCCGGAGCGTGGCCCGCCGACCGGCTCGACGCGGCGCAGGCGGCCATGGTGGGCCGGGCCGACACCTTCTTCCTCGGCACCGCCCACCCCGAACGCGGCGCGGACGTCTCCCACCGGGGCGGCCCGCCGGGATTCGTCCGGGTGACGGACGACGGCGGCCTGTGGTGGCCGGACTATCCCGGCAACAACATGTTCAACAGCCTCGGCAACCTGGCGAGCGACCCCGCCGCGGCCCTGCTCTTCGTGGACTTCGCCACGGGGACGACGCTGCAGCTGTCCGGGACCGCGGCCGTCGACTGGACGTCGCCCGGGGTTCCGGGCGACGACGGCGGCACCGGCCGCCGGGTCCGCTTCACCCCGCGGCACGTGGCCACCGGGCGGGTCCCGGTGCGGGCGGACGCCGTCCTCCCCTACCGGCTCAACCCGCCGCTCACCGCCTGACCGCCGTCAGCGGCCGGTCACCGCCGCCAGCAGTCCGCGGAAGTCCTCCTCGCAGGCCGGGCAGCCGCGCAGGTGGACCGCGACACCGGGGTAGCGCCGCTCCGGTGCCGCGTCCGCCAGGAACAGCTCCAGGTAGACGTCCATCAGGTCGAGCGCCGCGTCGCAGCCGGGGTCCAGGGGATCGCTGCGCAGGAGGTCGTCGAGACCCTGCCATTCGTTCATGAGCGCCTCGCTGTCGTCAGGGGCAGATGTCCATTGGCTGCGAGCCGGGCGCGGAGCTTACGCCGCGCGTCGAACATCGTCTTGTAGAGCGCGTTGCGGTTCGTGCCGAGCTCCGCCGCGAGCGTGTCGGCGTCCACGCCGTTCACGGCGAGCGCGGTGAACACCCGGCGCTGGCGCTCGGTGAGCTCCTCGTCCACGGCCTCGCGCAGCGCGGCGACCAGCTCCCGGGCCTCGCTCTGCCGCACGGGATCGGCGCCGAGCCGGTCGGGGAGCCGCTCCCACGCCTCGGGGTCGAGCTGCACACCGGCCGTCCGCCAGAAGTGACGGCCGAGCTTGCTCGACACCTCGTGCATGACGAACTTGTACGCCCAGGTCGTGAAGCGGCTGTCGCCGCGGAATTCGCCGATCTTCCGGGTGATCGACAGCAGGGCGTCGGCCGCGGCCTGGTGGGCGATGTCGTCCAGTTCCGGCCCGCTGATGCCGTGCCGCGACCCTCGCCGGTTCAGCTCCGCGTACGCGATCCGCAGCAGCAGGGCGTGCAGCCGGCCGGTCGCCTCCTCGTGCTCGTCGCCGCCGGCCGACAGCGCCCGCACCCACTGCGCGGACTCCGCGTCCATCGACCGGCCGCCCCGGCCCCCGTCGCCGGCGGGGCCGTCGTTCTGTGCGGAATCCATGCAGCGATCCTAGACGCGGCCGCCCGCCCCCACCTCCACGGCGGCGCCCGCCGCACCCCCGCGAGAACCGGCCGCTCCCGGGAGGTAAGACCCGGTCGTTCCCCGCCACCAATGGGCGTACGGAAAAGAGAGAGCCGCGAGCAAGGAGGGACCGTGACCGGCTACCGCAGGAACCCGGAGGCCGTCTCGCGACTGTCACCGGAGCAGTACCGCGTGACACAGGAGAACGGCACCGAGCGCCCCTTCACGGGCGCCTACCTGGACAACAAGGAACCCGGGATCTACGTGGACGTGGTCTCCGGAGAGCCGCTGTTCGCATCGGTCGACAAGTACGACAGCCACAGCGGCTGGCCGAGCTTCACCCGGCCGCTGGACCGGAGCACCGTCGTGGAGCGGCCGGACCCGGGCTACGGGCTGCTGGCCACCGAGGTCCGCTCGGCAGTGGGCGACAGCCACCTGGGGCACGTCTTCCCCGACGGCCCCCGGCAGACCGGCGGCCTGCGGTACTGCATCAATTCCGCCTCGCTGCGCTTCATCCACGCCGATGACCTGGAGCGGGAAGGTTACGGGGCCTACCTCGGGTTGTTCGACAATGGTGACAGGACCGATTCGGAGGATTGACATGGCAGGACAGACACAGAGGGCCGTACTCGCGGGCGGCTGCTTCTGGGGCATGCAGGACCTGATCCGCAAGCAGCCCGGAGTCGTGGGGACCCGCGTCGGCTACACGGGCGGCGACGTGCCCAACGCCACCTACCGCAACCACGGCACCCACGCCGAGGCGATCGAGATCCTCTTCGACCCCGAGAAGACGGACTACCGGGCGCTGCTGGAGTTCTTCTTCCAGATCCACGACCCGTCGACGCGGAACCGCCAGGGCAACGACATCGGCATGAGCTATCGCTCGGCGATCTACTACGTGGACGACGAGCAGAAGCGCGTCGCGGAGGACACCATCGCCGACGTCGACGCCTCGGACCTGTGGCCCGGCAAGGTGGTCACCGAGGTCGAGCCCGTCGGGCCCTTCTGGGAGGCCGAGCCGGAGCACCAGGACTACCTGGAGCGCTACCCCGAGGGGTACACCTGCCACTTCCCGCGGCCGAACTGGCGGCTGCCCGCCCGTACGAAGGGCTGACGGACCCCGTCGCGCCGCCCTGGTGACGGGCTCGGGCGGCGCGGCGGCCCTCGGCGGCCCGGGGCCCTGTGCGGCCCCGGGCCGCCGTCGTCGCAGGTCAGTCGGCGGCGGCCCGGGCGCGCCGGTGGTGGCGCCGGGCCTTCATGCGGTTGCCGCAGGCCGCCATGGAGCACCAGCGGGCGGTGTTGGCCTTGCTGCGGTCGAGCAGGAACAGCCGGCACTCGTCGTTGGCGCAGGGCCGCAGGCGTCCGGGCCTGCCTTCCTGCAGCGCGCCCCAGGCCGTGACGGCCCGGACGGCCGGCATGCGCTCGGCGGGGGCCTCCAGCACCCAGTCCACGCCGTGCGCGGACACCCGCGGCACCCGGGCGACCCCGGTGAGCAGCTTCTGGAGCTCGGCGGACGCCGAGTCCCCACGTGTGACGCGCTGCAGCGCGTCACGCGCCGCCAGGAGGTGGCGCAGCTCCTGTGCCGTCCCGGTGCCGCCGTGGGCGCGCAGCCAGCGGCGGCCGGCGGCCGGGTCGGCCAGTTCGTCCACCTGGGTCCCGTCGGCGACCGGGGTCGTGTTGAGCAGTTCCAGCAGGTAGTCGTCGTCCGCCGTCTCGGCCGTCATGCTCGGCGCCTCCCATCCCAGGTAACCCTTCATCGGTCGTTTGAAGGTTACACCTCCGGGTGCGGGCACGACAGCGCCCCGGCGGGCTCACAAGGCCTCCAGCCGCAGCTCACGGCCGCTCCACCGGGACCGGAGCCGCCGGTCGTGACTGGCCACGACGATCGCGCCCGGTCCCGGGCCGAGCGCCTCCTCCAGTTCGTCCGCGAGCCGCGGCGAGAGGTGGTTGGTGGGCTCGTCGAGCAGCAGCAGCTCGGGCGGGTCGGCCACCAGCAGGGCCAGGGCCAGTCGGCGCCGCTGCCCCACGGACAGCCGCCCGACCTGCCGGTCCAGCTCGGGGGTGCCGAGCAGCCCGAGGTCTGCCAGCGGGACCGCCTCCGCGCGCTCGGCGCCGAGCGCCGCGGCGTAGGTCTCCCGCGCGGTGCGGTGCGGCCGCTCGAAGGCCGTGTCCTGGGTGAGCAGGCCGACGGTCAGGCCCTCCCTGCGGCGTACCCTGCCCGCCGCCGTCAGGTGCCCGGCGAGCACGGCCAGGAGGGTCGACTTCCCCGCCCCGTTCACCCCGGTGACCAGCAGCCGGTCGGCCGCCGGCACGTCGAGGCGGTCCAGGGTGAGCCTTCCGGGCACATGGACGTCGCGCAGCGCCAGCAGGACACCCTCGGCGGACCGGGCGGCGAGTGCGGCGGCACGCAACCGCAGCGGCTCCGGCGGCCGGGCGACCTGTTCGCGCTCCAGCTCCCCCAGCCTGCGGGCGGCGCTGCGCACACGCCGGGAGATCTGCTGCTGTACGCGTCCGCCGGAGTGGCCGTACCCCATCTTCTCGTTGTCGCGCTTGGGCCGGTCGTGCGCGACCCGGTGGGCGGTGGCGTCCACCGACCGGCGCAGCTCGGCGAGTTCCTCCTGCTCGGCGTCGAAGCGCCGCTGCCAGCGGGCCCGTTCGGCGTGCTTCTCCTTCAGGTAGGCGCTGTAGTTGCCGCCGTGGCGGGTCGGGCCGTCCGCCGCCGGGTCGAGGTCGATCACGTCGGTGCAGACGGCGTCGAGGAAGGCCCGGTCGTGGCTCGCGACCACCACGGCACCCGGCAGGCCGCGCAGTTGCTCCTCCACGAAGGCCGCGGCGGCGTCGTCCAGGTGGTTGGTCGGCTCGTCGAGCAGCAGGGCGGTGGGCCGTCGCACCAGGAGCGCGGCGAGCGCCAGCCGGCCGCGCCGTCCGCCCGACAGCCGCGACAGCACGCGGTCGCGCGGGACGTCCCCGAGGCCGAGGCCGGCCAGCACGATGTCGGCGCGGCGGTCGGCGTCCCAGGCCTCCTGGACCTGTGCGGCGTCGAGCGCTCCCGCGTACGCGTCGAGCAGTTCGCCGTGGGCGGGCGCGTCCTGCGGGGTCCTGGCGAGGGCGGCGGCGAAACGGTCGAGCTCGGCCAGGAGACCGCGCGCCTCGCGCAGGGCGTCGTCGAGGACGTCGCCGACCGTCGCGCTGCCGGGGAAGGGAAGTTCCTGGCGCAGGAAGCCGAGGTCGGGAGGGCGGATCACGGTTCCGGCGTCGGGCTCGGCCACTCCGGCGAGCACTTCGAGCAGGGTCGACTTGCCGGCGCCGTTCTCGCCGACGAGACCGATGCGGTGCCCGGGGGCGGCGGTGAGGGAGAAGCCGTCGAGCACGCGTCGGCCGCCGAAGGTGCGGACGAGGTCATGGGCGGACAGGGCGGGCTGGGTCACGGGGATCACCACAAAAGGGGTCGGGGCCATGGCCGCCGTGACGGCAGGCGGGGCGGAAGGGCTGAGGGGACGGGCGCGGGTCACACCGGGAAGGCGCCGGTCTGCGTCAGGCGCCCGTCGGACAGGTGCGGCCGGCGGCGCGCGTCGATGTCCAGGTCGTCGGTGGGTTCGTCGGGCGGCCCGAGGTCGCCGAGGCGGAGCCGGTCCGGCTCGGCGCGGGTGCGTTCCCCGATGTCCCCGTCGTCGCCGACCGTCGCGATGTGCTCCTCGGCGGTGTCCCCCGGCTCGACGGCGTCGATCGCGCGGACGGCGTCGGCGACCCCGCGACCTCGGCAATGGCGAGGTCACCGGCCGGCGGCGGGCTCTGCGGGGGACGGCCGAGCGTCCCGTCGACGGTGACGGTGCCGCCGCGGAGCCCGTACTCCCCCGCGATCAGCGTGAGGAGGGTGCTCTCGCCGGCGCCGTTCGGCGCGACGGGACCGGTGCGGACGCCGCCGACGGTGGAGGACGGGGCCTCGAGGACGGGGGTGCCGTCAGGCCGGGGGAAGGACGGGTGGGCACAGATGACATGCGCGTCGGACATGGGTGGGCCCTCGGGAGGTCACCGCACGGGGCCATGGGGCCGCCGCGCGGGAAGGGGAGTGTGGGAAGGCATGACGAAACGGCCACGGCATCGGCGCGTCGTGCGCGCCCGCCCATGGCCGAGGACACCCGGTATCACCCGGAGATGTCGTCGTCACCCGCCACGTTCGGACTCCCTTGGTTCCCGGTTCGGAGATCCGCGTCACCCTACCAGCCGACCCGGCAGGCGGTCGGCGCCTCCGCCGCGGCCCGACCGAGTCCCCGCCCGCCACCGGTGACAGGCGCACGCGGCCGCGCAGTCCCAGGTCGGTCGGGGCCTTCCCCTCCCGCGCTCAGAGGGTGATCTTCTGCGGCCGGGTGGTCACCACGATGACGCAGGTGACGCCCGACTCCAGAGCCGCCGTGAACTCCTTCCGGAGCTCACGGAGGCCTCCTGCAGGGCCAGGACGTAGGTGAAGTCGTCGGGGAATTCCCGGAGGAACGTCTCCTCGGTGGATCCCGGGTTGCCGAAGACCGTTGTCAGCCGCAGTGACCGCAGCAGGTCGTGGGTCACGGAGTGGACGGTGGATCGCTCGTTCATCGGGCGCGGCTCCCAGGGGACGCGACGGACGCCGTGACGGACGGCACCCGCCGGTCGCGGAGCATGGCGGCCGCCGCCACCGCGACGCTGGACGCCGGCCCGGTGCCCTCCCGGCACATCCGGCACATCCGGCACATCCGGCACGACGCACGGTGCGATCATCCCGACGGGGGCGCGGGCCCGCGAAGAGCGGCCCCGGCCACCTCAGGCGGTTCGTCGGCTCCCGCCCGGCGGGGCCGCACGCTCCGCAGGCGCCGCGCGCCCGCGCCGCTCCGTGCCGAGCAGGGCCATCAGGCGCTCCACGCCGTCCCCGCGCCGGACCCGAGGCACAGCGATGCCCCGGCGTCCCCGTCGGTTGCGGTGAGGTAGGCCCAGCCCAGCGGGTTCCAGCGCAGACGGCGCACCTCGACCCCGTCGATCTCGGCGTTCTCCCGCGCCGCGCACTCGTGGGCGTCGGCGGCGCGGTGCATCGCGGCCCGCACCGCGTCCTCGGCGTCGTCGGCCTCACCGACCACGTAGTAGTGGCTGCGCACGGCACCGCGGGCCGTACTGAACCGCAATCCCACGAACCATCGGTCCTCGGGGGCGACGGTGGCAAGCATCGTCACTGCTCTCCTCGTTCGCGGTCTCCGTGGCGTCCGTGTCCCGGACCACCACCCTCCGATCCCTTGGAACAGCGGGCTTGGTGCCCTCCATCGCAGGTCGGCCGGGCCCCGGTGAACCTGGGAACGGGGGTACCACCCCGGTGCGCGGGCGGCGATCAGGCCCCTTCGGCGGGCCGGTGCCGTACCGCGCAGGTGAAGACGCCGGAGCCGGACCGCTCGCATTCCACGTACGCGGCGGTCCCCGCCTGCGCGGCGGGCGGGCGCCAGGGCATCACCGCCTCGCCGGCGAGCAGCGCCTCCAGGGTCTGCAGCCGGGGGTCGCGCAGGGCGGGGTGGTGCTCGTAGCCGGCCGCGCCGAGGGCCAGGGCGACGGCCATGCCGAGCAGGTTGACCTCGGTCGGCCGCTCGGGCGGCGCCGTGCCCTCCGTCGGGTGGAGGCGGACGCCCTCGTCGGGCACCTCGATCAGGCGGGCGGCGTAGCGCTCGGTCATGGTCGGGGTGGTCTCCTTACCGTGAGGTGGCGCGGGGTCATCCCCCGCTGGGACCGAAGCGCTCGGTGCGGATCCGGTCCGGGGAGTGGCCCAGGGCCACCAGCAGACCCGCGGCCGTCTCGACGAAGCCGGTGGGGCCGCACACGTAGCAGGTGGGCTCGAAGTCCACGGGCCAGCCCCATTCGGCCAGGTCGCGGGCCTGGAGCCGGCCCACCGGGCGGGTCCACCCGTCCGGTGCCGAACGGGTGTAGACGTGTGTCGTGTCGAGGCCGGGGGCGCCCCGGTCCAGTTCGGCCGCGTAGAACCGGTCCTCGGGGGTGCGTACGGAGTACAGCAGCCGGAACGGGGCGCGGCTGCCCGCCGCGGCGCGGCCGCGGACCATCGCCATGAGCGGGACGATCCCGGAGCCGCCCCCGACCAGCAGGACCGGTTCGGTCTGCTCGGGTTGCCAGACGAACCAGCCGCCGACGGGGCCCCGGATCTCGACGGCGTCCCCGACGGCGAGGTCGTCGGTCAGGTAGGGCGAGACCTCGCCGTCCTCCACACGCTGGACGGTCAGCTCGACCCGGCCGCCGTCGGCCGCGGACGCCAGGGAGTAGCTGCGCTGGGTGCTGTAGCCGTCCTCCGCGGTGAGCCGGACGTCGACGTGCTGGCCGGGCAGGTGACCCGGCCAGCCGGGCACGTCGAACACCAGGGTCCGCGCCGCCACGGACTCGGCGCGCCGCTCCACCAGTTCGGCGGCCAGCCAGCGCAGGCGGTCGCCTAGTCGCCTTGGTACCGCTGTTCGCGCCATGGGTCTCCGTAGTCGTGGTAGCCGACGCTCTCCCAGAAGCCCGGCTCGTCCTCCGGGAGCAGTTGGATGCCGCGGACCCACTTCGCCGACTTCCACAGGTACAGGTGCGGGACCAGCAGCCGGGCGGGGCCGCCGTGCTCGGGGGCGAGCTCCTCGCCGTCGTACTCGTGGGCGATCCACGCCTGCCCGTCGAGGAGGTCCTCCAGGGGCAGGTTGGTGGTGTAGCCGCCGTAGGAGTGAACGAGCGCGTACTCGGCGGATGTCTCGACGTCGGCGAGCAGCGTGTCGAGGGAGACGCCCCGCCATCTGGTGCCGAACTTGGACCACTTGGTCACGCAGTGCAGGTCGACGGTCGGGGTCTCGGCGGGCAGCGCCATCAGTTCCGTCCAGTCCCACCGGTGACAGGTGCCGTCCTCGGTGGTGACGGTGAACTCCCAGTCCTCGTGGGTGATCCGCGGTGTGGGGCCGGCGGACATGACGGGGAAGTCGAAGGTCTCGTACTGTCCCGGCGGGAGGTTGTTGCCCGACGTGGGGCGCCGGCCGTGGAATCCGCGCGAGATGATGGGCATGCCGCGCCGTCCTTCCTCTCCTCGCCGCCCCGGCTCGCCCGTGGTGGGAACCCCAGCATCGCGGACCGGGGGGATCCGGTCCACCGGAGCCCGCGGGGCGCGGCCCCGGTCGTCGTGACCGGCGCCGCGCCGCCGCGGCAGGTCGGGCGACCGGCCTGCGCGGCTCCACCACCAGGGAGGCGTCGCCGCCGCGGAGCCGCTCCAGCATGCAGGCGGCGGCCTCGCGGGGGACGCCGAGGGGGTCCGGCGCTGACCTCGCTCAGGCGCGTGTACCCCTGTCCCCGCGAAGGGGACGGAACGGGGACGGGGTGGCGGGTGCCGGTGGGAAGGACCGTCCCCCGTACGCCGGCGCGGTGACCGAGGCGCCCGGGAGCGGATATCAAGGCGGCGGAGCTGTTCATCGCCCAGGGGGTCAGCGCGACCGGGATGGACCAGCCGGTCGCGTTGACTGAGCGCCCCCGGCGCCCCGGCGGCTCAGCGCAGCCGCGTCGCCGCCCGGCGGCGGTCCGAGAGCACCTCCCGGGCGGCCCGCGCGCCCGAGGCCAGCGCGCCCTGGAGCGACCCGGTCGCCCGGTGGTCGCCGCACACATGGCGGCCCGGGGAGACGCGGGTGGTGCGGGTCATCGGGTGCGGCGCCGGCATCGCGGGCAACGCCTCGCGCACGGTGCAGCGGTGCAGCGGCTCCCAGGCGGAGGCGTCCGTGCCGTACACGTCCGACAGCGCCGCGGTCAGTGCGGGCTCGTCGGCGGGCCCCGGGGTGCCGAGCACGGACGTCGCCACCAGGGCACGGCCGTCCGGGGACAGCCCGGGCTGCACCTCGGTGAGGACCACGGTGTTGAGGAAGCGGCGTCGTTCGTCCACCATCAGCGTCGGTTCGGCGAGCGGCGACCGCTCGGGGGCGTGGTAGTACGTCGTCACGGTCCGCGTGGGCGGCGTCGTGAGGCCGGGCAGCAGCCGTGCGGCCGCCCCCGGTCCGGTCGCCACCACCACGACGGGCGCGGCGAGGTCCGTACCGTCCTCCAGCAGCACCCCGTCACCGGTCAGTTCGCGCACCGGCGCCTCGGTGCGGACCGTGCCCTCGGGCAGTCGCGCGGCGAGCTGCGCGGGCACGGCGCCGATCCCCTCGGCGGGCAGGGCGAGGGTGCCACGCAGCATGCTGCGCCAGACGAAGTGGAAGAAGCGGCTGGAGGTCTCCAGTTCGTCCTCCAGGAAGACCCCGGACAGGAACGGCCGGAACAGGGTCTCCACCAGCTCGGGCGAGATGCCCGCGGCGGCCAGCGCGGTGAGCGTCGTGGTGTCGGCGCCCGCGCGCAGCCTTCCCGCGGGCAGCACCATGTCACGGGCGCTGAGGACCCCCAGCGCCGCCAGGTCGCGCCCCGACGCGAGCCGGCCGGGCAGCAGGTCGGCGGTCGCGTACGGCGGGCGGGTCGGGTCGGCGAAGCGCAGCCGCCCGCGTGAGGTGTGCACCAGTACACCGGGGGTGAAGGGCCGCAGCCGCAGCGGCTCCAGCTCCAGGCGCCGCTTCACCTGCGGGTAGGAGGTGTTGAAGACCTGGAAGCCGCGGTCGAGGAGGAAGCCGCGGTGCCGGTCGGTGCGCATCCGCCCGCCGACCGCGTCGGAAGCCTCCAGCACCCGCACCGCCAGACCCGCCACGGCCAGGTCCGCGGCGCACGCCAGGCCTGCGGCGCCCGCCCCCACCACGATCACGTCACAGCGGTCACCGCGCTCCTGCTGCATGGGTCCGGTGCCCTTTCCTCCGTGTACACCCCGATACGGGCCGGCCTTCCGTACGCTACGCGGGTGCCCGGGGCCGCCCCTTGCCACACACCGCCGAACGGGGCGCCCGGCGCCCGCGCACCGATGAGTCGGCGCCGCGGCGGGAGTCCTCTCCATGACGGCACACGAGGGAAGGTGGAGCGATGGAGCCGCAGCTGCGCGACGTCCTGCAGGCGTTCGTGGACGACGGATCGGTGCCCGGAGCGGTGGGCCTGGTGGCACGCGGCGACCGGGTCGAGGTGGCGGCCGTGGGGACCATGGGGGTCGGGGACCCGGCCCCCATGGCCAGGGACTCGGTCTTCCGCATCGCCTCGATCACCAAACCGGTGGTCGCGGCGGCGGTCATGATGCTCGTGGACGACGGGCTGATCGCCCTGTCGGACCCCGTCGCCACGTGGCTGCCCGAACTGGCCGAGCCCGTGGTCGTCCGCACCCCGGCGAGCCCGGTCGACGACGTGGTGCCGGCCGCGGCGCCGATCACCGTCCTCGACCTGCTGACCTCGCGCGCGGGTTACGGCTTTCCCGCGGACTTCTCCCTGCCCGCGCTCGCCCCGCTGTTCGGCGAGCTGAGGCAGGGGCCGCCGCGGCCCCAGCAGGTCATGGCGCCGGACGCCTGGATGGCGACGCTGGCCGGGATCCCCCTGCTGCACCAGCCGGGCGAGGCCTGGCTGTACAACACGTGCTCGGACATCCAGGGCGTGCTGGTCGCGCGAGCGTCGGGACGGACACTGCCCGAGTTCCTGACCGAACGGATCTTCGAACCGCTGGGCATGACCGACACCGGTTTCGCCGTGCGGCGTGCCGACCTGGGCCGTTTCACCACCTTCTACCGTCCGGATCCCCGGGGAGGGCTGGAACTGGTGGACGCGCCGGACGGGCAGTGGAGCAGTCCCCCGGCGTTCCCCTCCGGCGCGTCGGGACTGGTGTCGACCGCCGACGACTGGTACGCCTTCGGCCGGATGCTCCTCGCGGGAGGCACCTCGGGCGGCCGCCGGTTGCTGTCCGCGCAGTCCGTGCGGCTGATGACCGCCGACCACCTGCCGCCCGCCGAGCGTGCCGCGAACAAGATCTTCCTGGACGGGCAGGGCTGGGGCTTCGGCGGCTCGGTGGACGTCGCGGCGACCGCCCCGTGGAACGTACCGGGACGCTACGGCTGGATCGGCGGCACCGGCACGGCGGCGCACATCACCCCGGCCACCGGCACCGTGTCGGTGCTGCTCACCCAGGTCGAACTGACCGGCCCGGCCGCGCCGGACACGATGCGCGCCTTCTGGGCCTACGCGGCCGGGACCTGAGCCCGGCGCGATCGCGCCTCCCCGGATTCCGCCGGCGGGAAGACCGGCTCGGCCGAGAGCGGTACGCCGACGCTGCCGCGACGCGGCACGGCGGCACGGCGGCACGGCGGCACGGCGGCACGGCGGCGCCGAAGACACCGGACTCGCGGGCGGCGGCATGCGGGTTGCCCTCCGGCCTGACGCGGCGGTCTGCGATCCGCTGGAGAATGAGACCCGTTGAAAGGCCGTCAGCTGGGCACACGTACTCCAGACCGAACCCTCGGAAAGGAGCACCACATGCCTCTTCGCTTCCGCAAGTCGTTCCGGATCCTGCCCGGCGTCCGCCTGAACGTCAACAAGCGCTCGCTGTCCATCACCACGGGCAGCAAGGGCGTCCACCACACGGTCAACACCCGCGGCGAACGCACCGAATCCGTCGACCTCCCGGGGCCGTTCTCCTGGCGGCGCACCCGCAAGGGGCACTGACGCCCGTCGTCATTCGAGGATCCAGCCCGCCATCCAGCGCTCCCGCACGGCCGGCCACTCCGCGGCGACCAGCGAGTAGTACACGGTGTCGCGCCACGATCCGTCGATCCGGCGGAAGTGCCGGCGCAGCACACCCTCGCGGATGCCGCCGATGCGGGACACAGCGTCCTGGGTCGCCACGTCGAGGTCGTCCAGGCGCCACTGGACGCGGCCGAAGCCCAGGTCCTCGAAGGCGTAGTACACCAGCATGAAGTGGGTCTCCAGGTGCACCGGGCTGCCCCACAGGGCCGGATCCAGCCAGCTCCAGCCGATGTCCACGCGCTCGTCGACGACCGAGACGTCGATGTACGCGGCCCAGCCCGACGGGCGCTCCGTGGTGTGCGGGACGACCGCGAACACCACGGACTCCCCCGCCGCGGCCTGCGCCAGCCGCTGCTCCACCAGCGACGCCATCTCGCCCGGTGAACCCGGTGGTGTCGTCGACAGCCAGCGCCACATCCCTTCGTCGGCGCGCGCCGCGGCGAACAGCGCCGGCACGTGCAGCGGCGAGAGCGGGACGAGCCGCGCGTACCGGCCGTCGATGGTGACCGAAGCGGGGAAGCGTACTGCCATATCCGCACGCTAATCCGGCGGGCCCGCCACCGCACCGACTCGCGGATTCCCGCCGCACGCCCCATGCGCCCCATCACCCCAGGGTGACGAGTCGGACGCGGAACGCAGTCGGGGACGGGGCGGGCCGGTCCGCGTCCGCGGGCCGGCGGCGGCCGAGGTGGTGGGCGCCGTGCGGCGGCGCGATAGCGTGCGCGGCATGAAGGACGACTTCGACGTGCGGCGGGAGCTGGCCGCGGGGATGACGGACCCGGCCGGGGCGCTGCGGTTCGTGCGGGGCTTCGCCGGACACTGGCTCACCCCCCTGCAGGACGGCGACGGCTGCGGCGAGCCCGAACTGGCCGCAGCCGAAGAGCGCCTGGGCCTCACCCTCCCCGCCGTGCTGCGTGACGCCTACCGGCTCTTCGGCCGGCGGCCGGACCTGACGAGCAATCACGACAGGCTGCTCGCGCCGGCCGAGCTGCATGTGGACTCGCGCGAGGAGGCGCTCGTCTTCCGGTACGAGAACCAGGGCGCCGCGTCGTGGGGCATCCTCCTCACCGACCTGCACAAGGCCGATCCGCCGGTCGTCATGAAACCGGACCTCGCGGACAAGGAGGCCGAGAGGTGGTCGGCGTGGCTGGACCGCTTCTCCTGGACGTGCGTCGAGATCGTCCTGTCGGAGTCGCTGCACGCGCCGTTCGAGCTCGGCGACTTCCGCGACGACCTCGACGAGGCCGAGTCCGAGTCCCTGGGCGGCCGGTTCACCCCGCTGCCGTTGCCCGCGTACCCGCCCGGCGAGGACCCGGGCGCGCGCTGGTACGCCGGGACCGACGTGATACTCCGCGAGGAGGACCGCACCTGGCTGTGGGCGCGGGCCCGCACCGAGGAGGCGCTCGACCGGGTGCGCGACGACCTCCCCGGCGACTGGCTCAACGACCCCCGCTGACCCACCCCGGCGCCCCTGGCGTTCGGGTCAGCCGAGGGGCACGCCCTCTTGGCGAAGGGCCTCCAGGGCGGGTCCGTACAGGCGGGTCTTGATCGTGCCGAGGGTGGGACCCGCCTTCCCGGCCAGGGGACGGGCGAGGGCGACGGCGGCCTCGCGGACCTCGCCCTCGCCCGCCGTGCGGTCCACGATGCGCTCGGCCAGCGCGTCGAGGCCGCCGTAGCGGCGCGCGGTGGTCATGGCCTCGTGGGCCGTCTGCGGGTGCAGTCGGGCCTGGATGAGGGCCGACATGCCAGGGGTGAAGGGGATGTTGATGTCCGCCTCGGGCAGGCACCAGTAGCCCCGGTCGGCCCGCATCACGCGGAAGTCGTGGGCCAGCGAGAGCATCGCGCCCGCGGCGAAGGTGTGGCCCTGCAGGGCGGCGACGGTGGCCGCCGGCAGGGTCAGGAAACGGGCGAGCAGGGCCTGCACGCCGGTGACGTACGCGCCGGCCCGGTCCGCGTGGGCGAACAGCCACTCCAGGTCGAGCCCGTTGGACCAGAACTTGCCGGTGGCCGCGGTGACCAGGGCCCGCGGCCCCTCCGCCTTCTCCACCTCGTCCAGCAGGGCGTCGACGGACGCGAGCCAGTCGGGGTGGAAGCGGTTCTCGCTGTCCCCGAGGTCGAGGACGAAGACGTCGTCCTGGCGATCGAGCGTGGGCATGGCTGCCTCCGTCGTTGAGAGTCCCTGGGCGGTCCCGCTGCCTCACGTACCTACCGGTCGGTAACCGCCCTGCCATGCTACAAGCAACACCGCCTGGTGTCCCCCCTCCGCGCGTGCCGGGGTGTTCGCCGCCGCGACACGCCCGGGTCACCTCCCGGTCGTGTCCGCCTGTGACGGTCGGCAAAGTTGGCTATACAACTTTGCCCCGAGGAGCGACCATGTCCGCCCTGCCCAGCTTCCCCGTCGGTGATCTGCCGGCGATGTGGCTTCGTGACAACTGCCCCTGCGCCGAGTGCCGCGACCCGCGGTCCGGGCAGAAGCTGTTCCAGATCGGCGCCCTGCCCGCCGGGCTGCGGGTGGGCTCCGCGGCCGACACGGCCGGGGACGCGACGTCCGCCGTGGAGGTGGTCTGGGAACCCGACGGACACCGCTCCTCGTATCCGCTGGCGTGGCTGCAGGCCGTCCGGCCCGGGCGGAACGGGCACGGCGACCTGCGCAGCGAGGCCGGGAAGGAACTGTGGACCGCGCGCGAGGTCGCCGGACGGCTGCCCGAGGCGGGCTGGGAGGAGTACCTCGCCGAGGCCGGTGTGCGGGCCCGGATGCTCGAGTCCGTGCTGCGGCTCGGCTTCATGCTGTTGCGCGGCGTGCCCGGGCGCGAGGGCCAGGTGCTCGACGTGGCGGAGACCTTCGGCTACGTCCGCGAGACCAACTACGGGAAGCTCTTCGACGTTCGCGTCGAGCCGGACCCGAACAATCTGGCCTTCACCTCGGCCGCCATCACGCCGCACACCGACAACCCGTACCGGGACCCCGTTCCGACGCTCCAGTTGCTGCACTGCCTGGTCAACGACGCGGCCGGCGGGGACTCCGGCCTCGTCGACGGCTTCGCGGCGGCCGCGCTGCTGCGCCGTGAGGACCCGGAGGCGTTCGACGTGCTCACCCGCACGCCCGTGCCGTTCGTCTTCCGTGACGCGGGGACGGAACTGCGCGCCGACCGCCCGCTGATCGACACGGACCCGCTGGGCCGCGTACGGGAGGTGCGGCTCAACAACCGCTCGATCGGCACCCTGCGGCTCGCCGCGGACGAGCTGGAGGACTTCTACGCGGCCTACCGCACCTTCGCCGAGCTGCTGCTCCGCCCCGAACTGCAGCTGGACCTGCGGCTCACGCCCGGCGACTGCCTGGTCTTCGACAACACCCGTCTGCTGCACGCCCGCACCGCCTTCGCCCAGGACGGGGCGCGCCACCTGCAGGGCTGCTACGCGGACCTGGACGCGCTGGCGAGCACCCTGGCCGTGCTGCGCCGCGCGGACACCCTGGAGCCGCTCGCCGAGCTGTTCGCGGGCGCGGTGTCCGCGGAGTACCTGGGCGAGCCCGTCACCATGGCCCAGCACATGCTGCAGGCGGGAGCCCGGGCCGAGGCCGCCGGTGCCCCGCCGCACCTGGTGGCGGCCGCTCTGCTGCACGACATCGGGCACGTGGAGGGCGAGGTCGTCACCGGACGGGACCTGATGGCCGGCCACGACAACCGGCACAGCCACACCGGCGCCGACCTGCTGGGCCGCTGGTTCGGCCCCGAGGTCACCGAGCCGGTGCGGCTGCACGTTGCCGCCAAGCGCTATCTCTGCGCGGTGGAACCGGGCTACTACGACCGGCTGTCGGAGGCGTCCAAGTACACCCTGGAGGTCCAGGGCGGTGTGATGACGCCCCGCCAGGCGGCGGAGTTCGCCGGGCTGCCGGGCGCGGCCGACGCGGTCGCCGTCCGCCGCTGGGACGAGCAGGCGAAGGACCCCGCCGCCGCCACACCGTCGTTCGAGCACTTCCTCCCGCTGCTGTACGCGCTGATGCGCGGCTAGGACGGTTGGGGGGAACGCCGGTCGGAGGGTGCGTGGATGGGTGGGTGGACGGGTGGGCTGTCCCGCCGTCTCGCGCCCTTGGGGCGCGAAGATGCGGGCCGCGGACGGGAGGGTGCGGTCCGGGGGCCGCCGGTCCGCGGTGTGCCAGTGGGTGCGCGGCCGAGGTCCAGGCTCCGGGGCACTCAGTCCCTGCCGTTGCGCGGGCTGTGGCGGCGGCCGAGGGTGGAGGCCGCGACGGAGTTGTGCACCGTGAAGGCGATGGTGCCGGGGAGGTAGCGGTCCTCGGACCACTCCACCGGCGCGCCCGCCGGATCGGTGGTGCGGCGCCGCTCGCGCAGCAGGACCTGCCCGGGCGGGCAGTCCAGGAGGCGGACGTCGTCAGCGTCGGCCCAGGCGAGGTCGATGGTGTGGTCGGCGTCGGTGAACAGCACGCCGTGGGCGACGAGGGCCTCGGTGTGCGAGACCGTGTCGGGCGGCAGTTCCGTCACCAGCTCGCCGATCCGGGCCGGGTAGAGGGACCGTTCGACCATCACCGGCTCCCCGGACAGCGTCCGCACCCGCAGCACCAGGTGGACGTCGGCGCCGTCCTCCAGGCCGAGCCGGCCGGCTTCGAAGGGCTCGGCGGGCCGCCGCACCACGCTGTCCACCCGGCCGCCCGGGGTCTCCCCGATGGAGCGGGCCCAGTTGGTGAAGCTCAGCAGTTCCGAGAAGCTCTGCGCACGGGGGCCGCCGAGCACCGTGCGCCGGGTGCCGCGGCGCGAGGTGACCAGGCCGTCCGTGCGGAGCACGGCCAGCGCGTGCCGGACCGTGCCGCGCGATACGCCGTAGCGCTCGGCCAGGGTGCCCTCGGGGGGCAGTTTCGTGCCGGCGGCGTACTCGCCCGCGATGATCGCCTCGCGCAGTTCTGCCGCGACCTTCCGGTAGCGCAGCTCGCTGTCCGGGGTGCCCTGCTCCTGCCGCACCATGGTCTCCTGCGCTGCTCGTGCCGTGCGGGCCGCGCGCGCGGCCGGTTCCCCCGACCCTACCCGGAGGGGACGGGGGCAGGGGCGACCGCCCGCTCCCCGTCCCCTCCGGCGCGCGTCACACGGCGTGGACGGTTCCCGCGTACCGCTGGGCGAAGCGGGTGCCGGTGCCCGCGGTGACGGTCACGTCGTAGCGGCCGCCGTCCGTGCGCCAGGTCACCCGGGTGCGGTCGCCCGGCCGGACCCACACGGTCTGCTCCTTGCCCGCGAAGTCGTTCGGCGTGAGCGTGAAGGCGACCTCGGTGCCGCCGTCGTTGCGCAGGTAGAACTCGACGTTCGCGTTCTCCGGCCGGCCGTCGTGCCGCAGGGTCGCGGTGACGCCGGGCACGGCGACGTCGTCCTGCCCCTCGGGAACGATCGTCCCGGAGAAGCGGCGGACGAACCCGTCGGCGCCGTGAACGGAGAAGTCGTAGCGGCCGTCGGTGGCCGCCGCTTCCCACACATAGGTGCGCGACGAGCGCGGCGGAACCGTGAACGGCGTGCCGGTGAAGGGCAGCGCGGTGTTCGGCAAAACCGTGAAGTGGTAGCCGACGGTGCCGTCGTTGATCAGCCGGCAGGTGACCTTGCCCGTGTCGCGGTCGACGGCCACGTCGGCCCACGGCCGGTACGGCAGCGGTCGGTGCGGCCGCCGCCCCTCCTCCTGCTCGGGCATGGCCGACCGGTCCGGCACCTTCACCGCGGGCAGCGAGTTGTTGGCGTCGGCCTTGGCCATCAGCGCGACGGTGTCCGGCAGCCGGGGGATGCTGTAGTCGGGCTTGCTGAAGTCGAAGCAGCTGGTGAGGTCGCCGCACACGGTGCGCCGCCAGTCGGAGATGTTGGGCTCCTTCACCCCGGTGACGCGCTCCAGGAAGCGCAGCACCGACGTGTGGTCGAAGACCTGGGAGTTGACCCAGCCGCCGCGCGACCACGGCGACACGACCCACAGCGGCACCCGGCTGCCCAGTCCGATGGCCTTGCCGTTCGCGAACTCGTCCTTGGTGCCCGGCTCGGGGAACGGCGGGATGACGTGGTCGAAGTAGCCGTCGTTCTCGTCGTACATGACCAGGAAGACGGTGTGCTTCCAGACCTCGGGGTTGGAGAACAGCGACTGGAGCGCGGTGTCGACCCAGTGGGCGCCGTAGTCGGGGCCGGCCGACGGGTGCTCACTGAACAGGTACGGCGCCACCAGCCACGAGACGGTGGGCAGGGTGCCGTCCTTGCAGTGCTTGTCGAACGCCGTGGGGTCGAACTTCGTCATGGCGTTGATGTAGCGCGGGTCGTCCTTGGGGAACGCGTGGAACTGCTTGAAGTACGACAGCGCGTTGTCGTCGTAGTCGCCGTAGCGGTCGTCCGAGCCGTCCGGGTTGTGGTAGACGCGCCAGCTGACGCCGGCCTCTTCCAGCCGCTCCGCGTACGTCGTCCAGTCGGCCACCGGGTTGCCGGTGACCGGGGTGTTGTCGGTCCACGGGCCCGTGGTGCCGTCGACGCCGGGGCCGGCGGTGCCGGTCCACAGGTAGAGGCGGTTGGGGTCGGTGGGGCCGTTCAGCGAGCAGAAGTAGCCGTCGCAGAGGGTGAAGGCGTCGGCGAGCGCGTACTGGTAGGGGATGTCCTCGCGGGTGAAGTAGCCCATGGTGCGCTCGCCCTTGGCGGACACCCACTTGTCCATGGCGCCGTTGTTGACGGCGGTGTGGCCGCTGTCCCAGTCGTGGGGCAGGCCGCCGGCGTTCTGGGCGTTGTACTTGGTGGTGTCCATGCGGAACGGCAGGAGGTGGCCCTCCTCGCGTCCGCGGGCGGGCTGGCGGAACACGGGGTCGCCGTTGGACAGGACGGCCGCCTGGCGGTCGCCGAAGCCCCGTACGCCGCCGAGGGTGCCGAAGTAGTGGTCGAAGCTGCGGTTCTCCTGCATCAGGATCACGACGTGCTTGACGTCCTCGATGCTGCCCTGCCGCGGGCCGTGCCCGGCGGCCTCGGCCGTTCCGGAGAGCCCGACGGCTGCGGCGGCTCCCGCAGCGGTCCCGATGAAGGCGCGGCGGCTGAACTCGGTCATGGGTGAATGTGTCCTTAGGTCGTTCGGGGTCAGCCGCGGGCGGACAGGGAGAAGGTGACGACGGCGGCGGCGTGGTCGGAGGGCCAGCCGTTGCCGGCGGTGTCCGGGACGGGCCGGGGCCGGCCGGTGACCAGGGTGTGCGCCTCGACGACCTTGAGGGGGCCCGCGTACTGGACCTGGTCGATGCGGTCCTGCGGTTCCGCGCCGCCGCCCTCGTGCTGCGGCCTGACGGGCGACCAGGTGGTGCCGGGGTTCTTCACGGGGCTGGAGTGCTCGGCGCGGAAGGCGTCGGTGAGGCCGGCGTCCTCGAGGGCCTCGGTGACGGGCCAGCGGAGCCGGCCGGTCCCCCCGTGTGCGGACGACGTGCGGTTCGTCCAGTCGCGGTGCGACGGCGAGGCCAGGCCGGCGGCGAGCACGACAGGACCGCGCGAGGCGATGTCCTGGCGCATCGCGGCCACCAGGGCCTGCGTCTGCCGGTATCGCGCGCTGCCCTTCTCCGCGGCCTCGACCTGCGCGGCGGTCCGGCCCGCGAGCACGGCGTACGGCCCGTATCCGGCTTCGTCCAGCTGCGCCGTCCACAGCCGCACGGTGCGGTCGCCGGGCAGCCGCAGCGTCGCGGCGGCGGCGGGCAGCGAGGCGGTGGGGACGACGGTGCCGGTGAGCGGGTAACGGCTCACGATGCCGAGGCCGCCGGCCTGGTGCACGTGCCAGCCGAGCGCGGCGGCGAGCCGCTGGGCGGCGTCGTCACCGCACTCCTGGAGCGCGACGGCGTCGAGGCCCTGGGTCAGCACCAGCCGCAGCTGCTTCTCCAGCGCGCCGTCGATGTGGCTGCCCGCCTCCCACAGGTTCAGCGTGGCGACCTTGAGGGTCAGCCGGTCCCTGCTCGCGCGGACCGGCACCTGCACGGTGACGGTGTCGGTGCCCACGGCGCTGTCGGTGACGGCGACGACCAGCCGTCCGGGCGTGCGCGGCGCGAGGGACGGGGCCTTGCCGCTGACGGTGCCGTCGGCGGCGACGGTCAGCCAGGGGTCGCCGCCCGCCCGCTTGAAGGTGGCGCTTCCCTCGGCGTTGCCCTCGGGGCGGATCCACAGCCCGCCGAGTTCGACGGAGAAGGCGGTGCCCGCCGTCTGCGCGGCGGTGGTGAGGGCGTCCACGACCGCGTGCGGGCGCGGGATGACGGGGCGCGGCACGAAGCTGAAGGGCGCGGTGCGGGCCAGGATGCCGTAGCCGTCCTTGGCCAGCAGGTAGGCGGTGTACGGGCCGCCGCTGAGGCCGGAGGTGTCGATGGTGATGTCGCCGGAGGCGGCGGGGGTGTACTCCCAGGCGAGGGAGGCGCCGTTGCCGGGGACCCGGTCGCCGTCGTAGACGCCGATCCAGTTCTTGGCGTGGGGTGCGTCGGTCGTCCAGTGGAAGGAGACCTTGTCGCCCTCGAACGGGTGGGGGGTCAGCAGTTCCACGGAGTCACCGGTGGGCGGGCCGGCGAAGGTGAACGGCTCGCTCCTGGCGAGGATGCCGTAGCCGTCCTTGGCCAGCAGGTACACGGTGTACGGCCCCCCGCTCAGGCCGGAGGTGTCGAGGGTCGTCCGCCCCGAGCTGCCGGTGACGTACGTCCACACCAGCGAGCCGCTGCCGCCGGCGGGCTGCCGGTCGCCGTCGTAGACGCCGATCCAGTTCTTGGGGTCCGGAGCGTCCGTCGACCAGGTGAAGGTGAGTTTGTCACCGCGTTGCGGAGGCGTCGTGGAGTCGAGCGCGACGCTGCTCCCGGATGCGGCGACCTGTGAGAGGGATGGCACGGTGTTGGGTCCTCTCCGCCCCGGGCGCCGCCGCGGCGGCGTACGGGTGGGCAAAGTTGTCTAGATAACTTCGCTCCCAGCAAGCCGTCCCATGGCGACCATTCCGTGAACGACGGGTTGCCGCCGACCGGGGATCAGAGGGAAATCTGAGGATCGCCCGCGGGGCGGGGCGGGTCGCCCGTCGCCCGGGCAACCGCTCTGAACAGCAGCGTCGCGGCGAACGGGGCGCGCCACAAGGGTTTCCGCACACGCGGTCGCGGCCTCCCCCCGGGCCACCGCTCGGGGGGAGGCGGCGTCATGCACCGTTCAACGGCGCACGTTCCGCTGCGCACAGGTGGAGTCGTTCAGCAGGTCAGGTTGCCACCCGGGGCGACGCCCAGGATCTGGGTGAAGCGCTGGTAGTTGTCGACGCGGCTCTGCACCTGCGCCGGGTTGCGGCCGTCGCATTCCAGGGAGCCGTTGATGGAGCGGATGGTCTGACCGAAGCCGGCCTGGTTCACCATGGCGTTGTGCGGGGTCATGGTGCCGGGGCCGCTCTGGGTGTTCCAGTACCAGAGACCGGTCTTCCACGCCACGGCGGCGTCCTGCTCGACGAGCCAGGGGTTGTGGAGGAGGTCGATGCCGAGGGCGTCGCCGGCGGCCTTGTAGTTGAAGTTCCAGCTGAGCTGGATCGGTCCGCGGCCGTAGTAGGCGGCCTGGCCGGCGGGGCAGCCGTAGGGCTGGCCCCAGTCGCAGTAATGGGGGTAGTTGGCGGTGTTCTGCTCGACGATGTGGACCAGTCCGCCGGTCTCGTGGGCGATGTTGGCGAGGAAGGCGGCGGCCTCCTGCTTCTTCACCGTGTCGCTGCCGGTCCTGGCGAAGCCGGGGTACGCGGAGAGGGCCGCGACCAGGCCGCTGTAGCCGTAGAAGGAGTTCCGGCTCGGGAACATCTGGTTGAACTGGGCCTCGCTGACCACGAATCCCGACGGGTTGCCGGGGTCGCCCGGGTCGGTCGTGCCGCCGCCGCAGGTGCCCTGGTCGGCCCAGACACCCCATTCGCCGGTGGTGCCGGGGGTCTCGCCCTGCGTCCACCACTTGGCCTGCCAGTTGTGGCCGCTGTAGGAGGCGGTCATGCCGCCGGTGTAGACCGCGCCGGCGCTCCAGGGCGTGGCGCAGGTCGCGGCGGAGGCCGTACCGGCGGGGAGGGCCACCGCCAGGCCGGCGGCGGCCGTGAGTGTCGTCAGGGCGGCGAGGATACGTCGCATCACCGTAACTGCTCCTTGCGTGGGGGGAGTTGCTGCGCTTCGCACTGAGCAATGAACCGGATTGGCCTATACCTGTCAAGGTCTAGACCAACATCCCCCGCATGGCCCCGGCACGGCCCCGGGTTGAGGCTCCGCCCCTTCGGCGTAGCGTGGAATCAGGCCGGCGCCGGCGGACGGGCGGGCCCGCGGGCGAGGTGCACGCCACGTCGAGCCGCACCGCCGGCCCCAGGCGGGCCGTGTCCCCGGGCGGTGCCCGCGTACGAAGCGCACGAGGAGTGTCGGCCATGGGCAAGCCCTCAATCGACCACTTGCGGGAGCGCGTGCACGGGGCGGTGATCACCGCGGACGACGGCGGCTACGACGAGGCCCGGAGGGTCTACAACGCGATGATCGACCGGCGTCCCGCCGTCATCGTGCGCTGCGCCAACGCCGGCGACGTCATCGCGGCGGTGGACTTCGCCCGGGAGAACGGTCTCGACCTCGCGGTGCGCGGCGGCGGGCACTCCGTACCGGGCTTCGGTACCTGCGACGACGGGGTGGTGGCGGACCTGTCGCTGATGCGCTCCGTACGCGTCGACCCCGGATCACGCACCGCCCGCGCCGAGGGCGGCGCCACCTGGGCCGACGTCAACGCGGCGACGTACGCCTTCGGGCTGGCCACCACCGGCGGCATCATCTCCACCACCGGCGTCGGCGGCCTCACCCTCGGCGGCGGCATCGGCTACCTGTCCCGGGGGCTCGGGCTCAGCTGCGACAACCTGGTCTCGGCGGACGTCGTCACCGCGGACGGACGTTTCCTCGTCGCCAGCGAGAAGGAGTACGACGACCTCTTCTGGGCGCTGCGCGGCGGTGGGGGCAACTTCGGCGTGGTGACCTCGTTCCGGTTCCGGCTCAGCCCGGTCGGGGACATCTACGGCGGCCCGATCTTCTACGACCTCGAGGACGCCCGCAGCGTGCTGCACGCCTACCGCGAGATCATCGCCGACGCCCCCGAACAGCTGGGCGCCTTCCCCGCGTTCCAGATCGCCCCGCCCCTGCCCTTCATCCCGCCGGAGCGGCACGGCAGGGTCCACATCGCCGCCGTGACCTGCTGGGCCGGACCGCTCGAGGAGGGCGAGCGGGCACTGCGGCCCTTCCGCGACATGGCGCCGGTCGTCGCCGAGCACGTCGGCCCGATGCCGTACCCGGCGCTCAACACCGCCTTCGACGGGCTCGTGCCTCCCGGCCTCCATCACTACTGGAAGGCCAACTTCGTCACCGAGCTGACCGACGAGGCCATCGCCGCGCACCTCGCGCATGCGCCCGGCCTGCCCGCCCTGAACTCGACCGTGCACATCTACCCGATCGACGGCGCCTGCCACCGCGTCGCCGCGGAGGCGACCGCCTTCGCCTACCGCGACGCGTCCTTCGCCACCGTGATCGCCGGCATGTGGCCGGATCCCGCGGCCAACGAGGCCAACACCGCCTGGGTGCGCGACTACTACCGCGACCTGGCACCGCTCTCGGAGGAGGGCGGGTACGTGAACTTCATGGCCGGCGACGACCAGGGACGGATCCGGGCCAACTACAAGGGCAACTACGACCGCCTGGTCGAGGTCAAGCGGACGTACGACCCCGGGAACCTGTTCCACCTCAACCAGAACATCACGCCGTGACGACCGCCCCGTCCGGGACCGGGGTTCCGGCCCCGGCCCGGTGGCGGCTCAGGAGAAGCCGACGACGGCGTGCGGCCGGTACGGGCTCTCCAGCTCCTTCAGCTCCTCCTCGGTGAGGCGCACGTCCAGCGCGGCGACGGCATCGCGCAGATGCGCCTCCTTGCCGACGCCGACGACGGGCGCCGTCACCCCGGGCTTCCCCAGCAGCCACGCCAGGGCGATCTGCGCCCGCGACAGCCCGCGCCGTGCCGCGATGGACGCCACGGCCTCGACGATCACCCGGTCCTCCTCGAGGTAGAGGGTGCCGCCGAACGCGTCGGTGTCCTGCCGGGCACTGCCCGCGTCCCAGTCACGGGTCAGCCGCCCCCGGGCGAGCGGGCTCCACGGGGTCACGCCGACGCCCTGGTCGGCGCAGAGCGGCAGCATCTCGCGCTCCTCCTCGCGGTGGAGGAGGTTGTAGTGGTTCTGCATGCTGACGAACTTCGTCCAGCCGTGGCGCTCCGCCGTGTACTGGGCCTTGGAGAACTGCCAGGCGTACATGGAGGACGCCCCGATGTACCGCGCCTTGCCCGACCTCACCACGTCGTGCAGGGCCTCCATCGTCTCCTCGACCGGGGTGTGCGGGTCCCAGCGGTGGACGATGTAGAGGTCCACGTAGTCCGTCCCGAGGCGGCGCAGGCTCGCGTCGATCTCGGTGAGGACGGCCTTCCGCGACAGACCCGCCCCGTTCGGGCCCGGGCGCATGCGGCCGTGCACCTTGGTGGCCAGCACGATCTCCTCACGCGGGGCGTACTCGGCGAGGGCACGGCCGACGATCTCCTCGCTGGTGCCGTCGGAGTAGACGTTGGCGGTGTCGAAGAACGTGACGCCGGCCTCGACCGCGGCGCGTATGAGCGGGCGGGCGGCGTCCTCCTCCAGCGTCCACGGATGGCCGCCGCGGTCGGGTGTGCCGTAGCTCATGCAGCCCAGGCAGATCCGCGAGACGTCCAGACCGGTCCTGCCGAGTTTCGTGTACTCCACGTCCATGCCTCCGCGTGTGATGTGGTGGCTTCGATCGCCGTACGGCGCACCCGAGTATGCAAGCCGGTGGATCTTCACGTCGACGACCCCTGCCCGGAACACGGAGGCATCCGTCCGTATCGTCCGGAACCTGACCATAAAATCCCTATCCACCATTACAGGACTTCCGCCCCGTCAGGGACGTGGGCGATGTCACATGCACCGATTTGCGCGGTTCCTCATGGCTTTGACCTGCGACTTTCCGGAACATGGCACTCCGTTTCCGACGACTGCGCAGGTCAGGCCCTTGCGCCGGCGGGAATGCTCGCGCAGAGTCCTGACGTATCCGGCCCCGGCCGCGCAGCGCGGCAGCCGGCATTCCGGGCGGGGGCTAGCCGAAAGGGTCCTCGTCTCACATGCGCAACCAGGCCAAGCACCGCCGCGGGCGTTCCCTGCGGCTCAAGCTGTCCGCCGCGGCTGTCGCCTCCGCCGCGGCCTTCGGCGGCACCGCATGGGCACTCCAGCAGTCCGGCTCGGAGGGCTCCGGGGCGGACCGCCCGTCCGGCTCCTCCAAGGTCCACGTCACCTCGATCGTGCCGAGCGCGTCCGGGCAGCCGGAACGCGGGCTGGCCGAGGCCGACAGCGGTCACCGCGACACAGCCCCGGAGGCCGAGGAGAAGAAGGACACCGGCACGACGCCATCCGAACGCCCCGCCCCGGCGAAGGCCAAGCCGAAGGCGAAGCCCGAGAAGCCGAAGCCCGCGAAGACCACGGCCGGGCCCACGACCACCAAGCCGGCCCAGCCGAAGCCCCCCGCGAGCACGCCGACCCCGAAGCCGACCCACTCCACCACCCCGCCGGCGACGCCCACCCCGACGCCGACGCCGACACACACACCGGACCCGACTCCGCCGGCGACCACCCCGGCCCCGACTCCGGCACCCACGACCAGCGCCCCGTACACCCCCGCACCCCCGGCTGCCGAGGCGGCCGAGCCCCCGGCGGCGTCCGCCCCGCGAACCGCGCCGCCCACCGCCCCGCACCGCGCGGACACCGAGCTGCCGCCGCCCTTCGCGGGGATACCGCACCTCCACGGCCGCGGGCACGCCCACGGCCCCTGGCTGCCCTTCCCGGCGACCGCCCCCGGTCACTCCGCCGGCGCTCCGGGCGGTACCGGCCCGGTCGGCTGAGCCTCCCCCGGAGGCCGCCCCGGGAGCCGTACCGTGGGCGTCCTACGGAAGCGAGGGCGCCGGGGCATGGGTGACAAGAAGGGGCAGGACCGCCTGCCGCGCGTTGTGTACGAGCGGGAACTGCTGCGGCTGCAGGTCGAATTGGTCAAGCTGCAGGAATGGGTGCGGGCCGGCGGACACCGGCTCGTCGTGGTCTTCGAGGGGCGCGACGCCGCCGGCAAGGGCAGCACGATCAAGCGGGTGACGGAGCACCTCAACCCCCGCATCGCACGCATCGCCGCGCTCCCCGCGCCGACCGAACGCGAGCGCACCCAGTGGTACTTCCAGCGCTACGTCGACCATCTGCCGGCCGCCGGGGAGATCGTCCTCTTCGACCGGAGCTGGTACAACCGCGCGGGCGTCGAGCACGTGATGGGCTTCTGCACCCCCGAGGAGCACGTGCGCTTCCTGCACCAGTGCCCGATCTTCGAACGGCTGCTGATCGAGGACGGCATCATCCTGCGCAAGTACTGGTTCTCCGTCAGCGACGCCGTGCAGGAACAGCGTTTCCGGGCCCGTCTAAAGGACCCGACGCGCCGCTGGAAGCTGTCGGGGATGGACCTGGAGTCCATCACGCGCTGGGAGGCGTACTCGCGAGCCAAGGACGAGATGTTCGTGCACACCGACATCCCCGAGGCCCCCTGGCACGTCGTCGGGAGCGACGACAAACGCGCCGCCCGCATCAACATGATCGCCCACCTCCTGGCCGGCATCCCGTACGAGGAGGTGCCGCTCCCCGTCATCGAGCTCCCGCCCCGCCCCGAGTCGACCGGCTACCAGCGCCCGCCCCGCGACCTGCAGACCTACGTCCCGGACCACGCGGCGACCCTGCGCCGTTGACGCCGCCGTTGCCGACGCGGTGACGCTGTCGGGGATCCGCCGGAAATCCGCTGGAAAACATCGCCGGGCGTGCCCGGGAAAGGCACCGCGGAGGGCCTCGGAGGGGGCGGGGGCGTGCCCGCGGGCGGGGGGCGGACACGGCGGCCGTAGGGCGGGTCCGGTGTGGGGGAGGCGGGCGTACGCGGGGTTCGCGCACTGCCGCTGAGCTGGGCTTTCGGGCTCGCACGGCCTAGCGTCTCCACATCGGGAAAGGGGATCTGATGGACCGTGGAATCCGAGACGTCGACGATGTGCTGAGGCTCCTGGACGACCTGTTCGCCGCGGGCGCCGACCGCTGGACGGACGGGGCGGCCGACTGGTGGGACGCGTTCTACGCGGACCGGGCCCGGCCCGTGCCGTTCTTCGTGGACAAGCCGGACGAGAACCTCGTGGAGTGGCTCGACCGGGGCCTGATCGCCCCGGGCGGCAGGGTCCTCGACGTCGGGTGCGGTCCGGGGCGCAACGCGCGGTACCTGGCCGCACGGGGGTTCACCGTGGACGCCGTCGACCTCTCCTCCGCCGCCATCGCCTGGGCCGAGGAGCGGGCCCGCGAGGCCGGGGCGGCGGTGCGCTTCCACCGCGGTGACGCTTTCACGCTGGCCGGGACGGTGCTGCGCGGCCCGTACGACCTGGTCCACGACTCGGGCTGCTTCCACCATCTGCCGCCGCACCGGCGCATCAGCTACCTCTCGCTGCTGGACCGGGTCCTTGCACCCGGCGGGCATCTGGCGCTGACCTGCTTCGCCGCCGGCGCCATGGGGTCCGAGCTGGACGACGCCGACTTCTACCGCGAGTCCCGGCTGCACGGCGGCCTGGCCTACACCCCGGAGTCGCTGCGCCGGATCTTCTCCGGCCTGACAGAGGTCGAGCTGCGCCGCATGCGCGACGAACCGGCGGACTCCGCCCGCTTCGGCGAGGACTTCCTGTGGGCGGCCTTGTTCCGGGCGCCGCGGGCGGCTCGGCCTCCTGCCGGACCAGGGGCCGCCGCGGCTCGGTGACGAGGGCGGCCGGAGCCGCAGCCGGGGCGGAACCGTGCCGGACCGGCACCTGCTCTTCCGCCACCGGGCAGCCGCGCCGCCGCGGCCGGATCCGGCCGCGCCCGCGTTAGGGCGTCGATGCCTTCCTGAGCGAGGCACCACGCACCCGGGTCGACCCGATGCGGGTGACCCTCCCGGGTGATGGCGCGCCGGGGCCGGAGCGGGCACTGTGTGCACATGCCGGAGGGGAGGACGCACATGGACGGTGCCCGGCTCGCCGCCTCACGCCCCGCGCGGGCGCTCGCCGCCGCGCTGCTGTCCCTCGCCCTGCTGTCCGCCTGCGGCGGCACCGGCCGGGAGCCCTCCGGGGCCCCGTCCCGGACCGGCACACCCGTCGGCACCCCGAGCCGCACATCGCCGGACCCCACCAGCCCCGCCTCCGCGCCCCCGCCCGTGTCCGCGCCCGCGTCCGCGTCCGCGTCCGCCACGGCGGCGCCCCGCCCGGTCCGGGCGGCCGTCTACTTCCTCCACGAGGGCAGGCTTTCTGCCGCGCCGCGCACGGTCACCGGCCCGGCGACCGCCGCGGCGGCCCTGCGGGCCCTGCTCGCGGGGCCGAGCGGCGTCGAGCGCGGCCAGGACCGGGTGACGGCGATCCCCTCGGGAACGGCGCTGCGGTCCCTGGCGGTACGCGACCGCGTCGCCACCGTGGACCTCTCGGGCCGCTACGACGACGCCCCCGGCGCTTCCGCGGACGCCCGGCTGGCCCAAGTGGTGTTCACCGCGACCCGGTTCCCCGGCGTCGAGAGGGTGCGCTTCCGCGTGGACGGCGGGCCGGCGGCCGGCCTCGGCCCGGCCGCCGGCGGCCGCCCGCTCGGCCGCGGCGACTTCGAGGACCTCTCCCCCGGCGTCCTCGTGGAGTCGCCGCTCCTGGGCGAGACCGTCACCGCCCCGCTGCGCGTGCACGGCACGGCGAACACCTTCGAGGCGGAGTTCCGGCTGCGGGTCTCCGACGGCTCCGGCCGCACGGTCGCCGACGTACGGGTGGCGGCCTCCTCCGGCAGCGGCACCCGGGGCACCTTCGACGTGACCGTGCCCTACCGCGCGGCCGGCGTACCGGGACCGGGCACCCTGACCGCCTACGTGCTGTCCGCCGAGGACGGCCACCGCGTCGTCCTGGACACGGTGCCGCTCACGCTCGCGCAGTGAGGCGGGCCCGGCCGGACCGTGCGCGCGCCGCCGCACCGGCCGAGACTGGAACCAGGGGGCACGTCCCGGGTCCAGGAAGCCGCCATGAACGCCGTCCGGCACGGTCCCGGCGCCGGATGCGAGGGCCGCCGGCCGCGCCCACGCTGGGAGGGGGGACACAGCTCAGCCCGAAGGAGCGGAACGCCATGAAGGCATGGGTCTTCCAGGGTCCGGGACGCGCCGCCTGGCAGGAGGTGGCCGATCCCGTCCTCCAGGACACGAGCGACGCCATCGTCCGCGTCGACACCGTCGCGATCTGCGGCACCGACCTGCACATCCTCAAAGGCGACGTGCCGGACGTCGCTCCCGGCACGGTGCTCGGCCATGAGGCCGTGGGCGAGGTCGTCGAGACCGGCGCGGACGTCGACACCGTCCGGCCCGGCGACCGGGTGCTCGTCAGCTGCGTCTCCGGGTGCGGACGCTGCCGGTTCTGCCGTGAGCAGGCCTATGGGCAGTGCCTGGACGGCGGCGGCTGGGTGCTCGGTCATCTCGTCGACGGCACGCAGGCGGAGTACGTGCGCGTGCCCTACGCCGACACCTCGCTGCACGCGCTGCCGCACAACGTGAGCGGGCACGACGCGGTCCTGCTCTCCGACGTCTTCCCCACGGCCTACGAGGTGGGCGTCCTCAACGGCCGGGTCCGGCCCGGGGACACGGTCGCCGTGGTCGGCTGCGGCCCGATCGGCCTGGCCGCCGTCGCGACCGCCCAGCTCTGCTCCCCGCACACCGTGATCGCCGTCGACGTGGCGGCGGCCCGTCTGCAGGCCGCGAAGAACCTGGGCGCTGACGCCGTGGTCCCGGCGGGCGAGCAGCCGGAGCAACTGGTGGACGACCTCACCGGAGGGCTCGGCGCGGACGTGGTGATCGAGGCCGTGGGGCTGCCGGAGACCTTCGAGATGTGCACGCGGATGGTCCGGCCCGGCGGCCGGGTGGCGAACGCGGGGGTGCACGGCAGGCCCGTCACGCTCCACCTGGAGAAGCTCTGGAACCGCAACGTCACCATCACCACGGGCCTGGTCGACACCTACTCCACGCCCACCCTGCTGCGCCTGCTGGAGGCCCGGAAACTGCCCACCGGCCCCTTCGTCACGCACACCTTCGAACTGCACGAGATGGCGGAGGCCTACGACGTGTTCGCGGCGGCGGCGGACACCGGCGCGCTCAAGGTCGTCCTGGGCGGGCCGCACCATGACGTGCTCGTGCCCAGGTTCTGACCGGAGCGGGCGTGCGGAGCGGGGCGTAAGGGACGCGTCAGGGACACCACGGCCACTCTTGACGGAATCTTAACGTCGTGAGGCTCCCCTACGGGGGTTCGGGAGCCGGCCGATGCGTACGCTGACCAGGCCATCTCGTGGTGGCGGGAATCAGTCGCAGTACGTCAGGAGCCTCCATGACCTCCCCCGTCCCTACGGGTCGCCTGCGCGCGTGGATGCTCGAGGGCCTGTCCGACATGGCCCGGCACCAGCAGGGCGGACAGGCGGCCCCGGAACGGCGTGACCACGGCCAGCGCTGGTGGCGGGTGATGTGCCTGACGGGCGTCGACTACTTCTCCACGCTCGGCTACCAGCCCGGCATCGCGGCGCTCGCGGCGGGCCTGCTGTCGCCGGTGGCCACCGTCGTGCTGGTCGTCGTCACGCTGGCCGGCGCCCTGCCCGTCTACCGCCGGGTGGCCCAGGAGAGCCCCCGCGGCGAGGGCTCGATCGCCATGCTGGAGCGGCTGCTGTCGTTCTGGAAGGGCAAGCTCTTCGTGCTGACGCTGCTGGGCTTCGCGGCGACGGACTTCCTCATCACGATCACGCTCTCGGCGGCCGACGCCTCGACCCACCTGGTGGAGAACCCGCACCTGGCGAGCGCGCTGCACGGCAAGCAGATGCTCATCACGCTGGTGCTGGTCGCGCTGCTCGGCGCGGTGTTCATGAAGGGCTTCCTCGAGGCGATCGGTGTGGCGGTCGCCCTGGTGGGCACCTACCTCGCGCTCAACGTGGTCGTCGTGGTCGCCGGACTGTGGCACGTCGCCACGGCCGGACACGTCGTCACCGACTGGTCGAACGCCCTCACCACGGAGCACGGAAACGTCCTGGTGATGGTCGGGGTGGCGCTGCTGGTCTTCCCGAAACTCGCGCTGGGCCTGTCCGGGTTCGAGACGGGTGTGGCGGTGATGCCGCACGTCAAGGGCGACGCGTCCGACACCGAGGAACGTCCCGCCGGGCGCATCCGTGACACGAAGAAGCTGCTGACCACGGCCGCCGTGATCATGAGCTGCTTCCTGATCGCGACCAGCTTCATCACCACGCTGCTGATCCCCGCCGACGAGTTCGAGGCCGGCGGCAAGGCCAACGGCCGCGCGCTGGCCTACCTCGCGCACGAGTACCTGGGCAACGTCTTCGGCACCGTGTACGACGTGTCGACGATCTGCATCCTGTGGTTCGCCGGTGCCTCGGCGATGGCCGGGCTCCTCAACCTCATGCCCCGTTATCTGCCGCGCTACGGAATGGCGCCGCACTGGGCGCGCGCGGTGCGGCCGATGGTGCTGGTCTTCACCCTTGTCGCGTTCCTGGTCACGTGGATCTTCGACGCCGACGTCGACGCCCAGGGCGGCGCGTATGCGACCGGTGTCCTGGTGCTCATCTCCTCCGCGGCGATCGCGGTGACCATCGCCGCCCGCAAGGCGGGGCAGCGCAACTGGACGATCGGCTTCGGGGTGATCTCGGCCGTCTTCCTCTACACCACGGTCGTCAACGTCTTCGAGCGTCCGGACGGCGTGAAGATCGGCGCCTGCTTCATCGTCGGCATCATGCTGATCTCGCTGCTGTCGCGGCTCGCCCGCGCCTTCGAACTGCGCATCACCGGCATCAGCACGGACGACATGGCCGAGCGCTTCGTACGGGACATCTCCCACCGCACGATCCGCTTCATCGCCAACGAGCCCGACCGGCGGGACGCCGCCGAGTACCGCGACAAGATCAAGCAGATCCGGTCCGACAACGACCTGCCGGCGGAGGAGGACTTCGTCTTCGTCGAGGTGACCGTGGCCGACCCGTCCGAGTTCGAGGCGGGCCTGGTGGTCCGGGGCGAGGTCCTCCACGACCGCTACCGCGTCCTGACCCTGGAGAGCTCCTCCATCCCGAACGCGCTGGCGGCGTTCCTGCTGCACGTCCGCGACACCACCGGACAGCGTCCGCACATCTACTTCGAGTGGACCGAGGGCACCCCGTTCGCCAACTTCTGGCGCTTCTTCCTCTTCGGGCAGGGCGAGGTCGCCCCGGTCACGCGCGAGGTGCTGCGCGAGGCGGAGCCCGACCGGAGCCGCAGGCCCCGCGTCCACGTCGGCTGACCCCCGCACGTCAGGGGCGTGCCAAGACCGGACCGGCCCTCGTCAAGGGGCCGTCAGGGCCGCGCCGGAAGGGTCCGGTCCTGTCTACGGTCGGCCCATGGAACGGCGAAGGGCTCCCCGGCCCGAACTGCGGGGCACGATCGGCGACCGCCACTGGCGTGCCGACCTGCGACGCGCGCTGGGGTGCGCGCTCGCCTTCCTGTGCCTGGCGGTGCCGCTCGACGCGGTCGCGGGGACGCTCACCCCGCGGCGCGCGGCACTGTGGCTGCTCCTGGCCGTGATCGTGCTCGTGCTGCTCCACCCGGACCGGGTGACCGCGGGCGACGGGTGGCCGGCGGTGCGCGGCCCGCTGCGGGAGCGGCGGGTGCGGACGGACGCGCTGACCCTGGTCCGCCAGTCCCCCGGGGTGTCGCGGCTTCTGCTCCTGTGCGACGCGCACGGCCGGTGGCTGGAACTCGATCCCCGCGTCCTGGAGGCGAATCCGCTGCTGTGGCACCGGCTGGAGGCAGGGGCGCGGCGTTCCCGCACCGCCGGCACGTTCAGCGAGGGGGAAGAGGTACTGAGGCGGCTCGGCGAGCGGATCGACGGCGCCACGGCGCGCTCGGTGCTCGATGCCTCCTGGATCGGCTGACCGGCCGCTGCGTCGTCGGTGGTACGGCGGGAAATGAGGCAGTCCGTGAGCGAGTCGCCGTACCGCGGCGCGTCAGGTGCGGGCCCGCGGGTGGTCGTCGGCCTGAGCGGTTCCCCCGGCAGTCTGGCCGCGCTGCACCGGGCCGTCGCGGAGGCCCGGTCCCGCTCCGCGGGACTGCTGGCGGTGCTGGCGTGGGAACCGCCACCCGAGGAGTTCGCGCATCGCCGGACGCCGCTTCCGCCGCGGCCGTTCGACTGGGAACAGGAGGCCCGCGAGCGCCTGCGTGCCGCTCTGGAGGCGGCCTTCGGCGCCGGCGCCCCGCCCGGGATGCCGGACTTCCGCGCCGGGACCGGGCGCGGGCCCGCCGGGTACGTGCTGGTGAAGGCGGCCGCCCGCGGTGCGGACCTGCTGGTCGTCGGCACGGGGTCGCGCGGACTGCTGCCGCGTGCGCTGCGCGGTTCGGTCGCCCGCTACTGCGTCGCGCACGCGGCCTGCCCGGTGCTGGCCGTACCGCCGTCACGCCTGCCGGCCGGGGTCTGAGCCTCAGCCCCGCAGGTGCTCCAGGACGGTGCGCATCGCGCGCTCCACGGCGCCGCGCGCCGCCTCGCCGTGGTCGGTCGTCTCGAAGCCGTGGGTGCCGTCGGGGAGATCGAGGACCTCCACGTCCGCCC
This sequence comes from Streptomyces sp. BoleA5, assembly GCF_000373665.1. Taxonomy (NCBI): domain Bacteria; kingdom Bacillati; phylum Actinomycetota; class Actinomycetes; order Kitasatosporales; family Streptomycetaceae; genus Streptomyces; species Streptomyces sp. BoleA5. The sequence goes on along the minus strand of NZ_KB892124.1, from coordinate 305,614 downwards.
CCGCGTCCTTGGCCGCGGAGAGGAACTCCTCGACCGTCGCCGCGACCTCCGCCCGCTCCCGCCCCACCCGGGTCAGGACGATCGGCGGTGCCCCCACCGCGCGCACCGCGGCCGCGGGCCGGAAACGGGGGTCGGTCAGGCCCCAGTTGGGCAGCGGCGCGAGGACGGGGTAGGTGGCGGCCACGCAGCGCAGCCACCGCGGGGGCGCGGCCATCCAGTCCGCGGACAGCAGCCCTCCGGCGGAGAAGAACCACAGCGCGACGCGGTCGGCGTCGACCCGCGGATCGGCGCGGACGAGTTCGACCGCCTCGGCGAGGTCCCCGGCGGCGCGCGGGAAGTCGCCGAGTCCGTGCAGCCGGTGGTCGACCATCACGCCGATCGCTCCGAGAGCCGCCGCGAGCCTGCCGTAACCGACGAAGCCCGGCCAGTCGCGCGGTGCCGGCCGGGCGCCGGCCGGCACCGGGCCGCCGTGGACGAACACCACGGCCGGCCGGGGTCCACCGCCGTGGTCTGGTTCCGGAAGGTACAGGTCGGTACGCTCGCGGCGCTCGCGGGGACACTCGGGCACATCGAGGAGGAACGGCCGCAGGTGCGCGGGCTGTTCGGTCGCGGTGATGCGATGGCCGTCCCCGGCGGCGGCCTTCATCAGGACGCCCGCGAGTTCGCCGGGGGCGGAGAGCATCGGCCAGTGGCCGGTGGCCAGTTCGAAGAAGGTGACGCGCGGGTCGGTGAGCCCCTGGAGTTCGGGGTGCCCCAGGGCCACCAGCGCCTCCACCATCGCGATGCTCGAACCGTTGCCCGCGCACAGGACGCCGGTCGTCGGCAGGGCGGCGGCCGCCCCCGACAGGCGCAGCGGCCGGGTGAGCGTCCCGGCGGGCTGGGGCGCGGCGTCGGCGGCGAGCCGCGCCAGCGCCGCCGCGGGCACGCCGGCCGTGCTGCCCCAGTGCTCCCACGCCTTGGGCGCCGGCAGGGTGACGGGCCGCGCGTCGTCACAAGGGGCGGCCGGGGCCGAGAGCCGGGCGCGCAGTTCCTGGTCGGGCACCAGGGCCAGCGGCGGGTCGCCGTCCCGGGGCATGCCCGCGTCCAGGTGGACGACGCGGGCGACGCGTCCCGGCCGCCGGTCGGCGGCGGCCACCACCGGGTGGATGCCGTAGCCGTGGCCGACGAGCACCACGTCCGCCGCGTCCGGGGAGCCGATACCGTCGATCACGCGCAGGACGTCGTCGACGTGGGTCTCCAGGTCGGTGCCGCGCCCGGCCGGGCGGCCGGAGCCGGCCATGCCGGTGAGGCTCACCGGGTGAGCTCCGACGCCCGACTCCCGCAGCCGCCCGGCGACGTCCTCCCACACCCAGCCGCCCGTGTGGGCCTCGGGAACCAGTACGAACACGGTCATGTGTGCCTCCCCGCACGCGGTGGTCCGCGGTCCGGCCGTCCCCGCCGTCCGCGCTCGCCGGTACGGTAGGAACTCCCCCTGAGGGAGGTTCAAGCGGTGGAGAACGACGGCACGTTGGGCATCGGGGAGCTCGCCGGGCGGGCCGGCGTCTCCGTCAAGACCGTCCGCTTCTACTCGGACCGCGGACTGCTGCCCGAGTCCGGCCGCAGCGCGGGCGGCCACCGCCGCTACGCCCCCGAGGCACTGGCCCGCCTCCGCCTGATCCGCTCCCTGCGTGCCCTGGACCTGCCGGTGCCGGAGGTGGCGCGGGCGCTGGAGCGGGAGGACGCCCTGGAGGACGCCGTCGCCGGCCACCTGAAGACGCTCGGCTCCCGACTGGCCGCCCTGCGCTGGCAGGAGGCCGCTCTGCGGCTGCTCCAGGACTGCACCGCCGAGGAACGCGCCGAGCGGCTGGAACTCGTCGGCGCCGTCCCGGTGCCGCCGAGCACCGACCCGATGGCCCGCTTCTGGCGCCGCTGGCTGCTGCCCGCGCGGTTGCCCGCTCCCGTGCTGGCCCGGGTCGTCGACCTCGCCGTGCCGCAGCCGCCGGACGAGCCCGGCCCGGCGCAGGTGCTGGCCTTCGCCCGGCTGCACGCCTTCACCTCGGCCTCCTGCCCGCCCGGTGCCGTGCACCGGCTCGCGGCGCACCGGCCCGACGCGGGCCCCCGTCCGGCCATGCTGTACGAAGGGCTCTACGAGGCCTACGAACTGGCCGCGCCGGACGTCCTGGCCGGCCGCGCCCCGGGCGCCGGCGAGGCGCTCGACTGCTTCGTCACCGCCCACGCGCGGTCGTTCCAGGCACGCGACACCCCCGGCTTCCGCCGCAGGCTGAGCGGCATGCTCGCCGTGGAACCCCGCATCGACCGCTACTGGCAGCTCGTGGGCGAGGTCAGGGGCCCGGGCGAGACGACCCCGGGGGCCGCCCACACCTGGCTGCGCTCGGCGCTGGAAGGCCAGGTCACAGCGCGGTGAGGATGCGCGGGCCCTCGTCCGTGACGGCGACGGTGTGCTCGAAGTGCGCTGCGCGGCTGCCGTCCTCGGTGTGCAGGGTCCAGCCGTCGGTGGCCGTGCGGTAGCCGCCGCGTCCCCCGGCCATCAGCATCGGCTCGATGGCGAGGGCCAGGCCGTGCCGCAGCGGGTAACCGCGCCCGGGGCGGCCCTGGTTGGGCACGTGCGGGTCCTCGTGCATCCGTCGGCCGATGCCGTGGCCGCCGAAGTCCCCGGGCATGCCGCACCGGGCCTCGCTCGCGACGGTGCCGATGGCGTGCGAGATGTCGCCGATCCGGTTGCCGACGGTCGCCGCGGCGATACCGGCGTCGAGGGCCCGCCGCGTGGCCTCGACGAGGCGCAGGTCGGCGGGGCGGGCTGTGCCGACGATGAAGCTGATCGCGGCGTCCCCGGTCCACCCGTCCAGTTCGGCACCGCAGTCGACGCTCACCAGGTCGCCGTCCCGCAGCCGGTAGCCGGTGGGGATGCCGTGCACGACGGCGTCGTTCACGGACGTGCAGATCACCGCGGGGAACGGCGTGGGGGCGAAGGACGGCCGGTAGCCGAGGAAGGGCGACCGCGCGCCCGCCGCGTCCAGCACGGCACGGGCCGCCTCGTCCAGTTCCCGCAGCGACACGCCGACGCGCGCCGCCTCACGGACCGCGGCGAGCGCACGGGCCACGACGCGCCCGGCCTCCCGCATGGCCGCCAGCGCGGCGTCCGTCTTGATCTCCACCATGTCCGTTGCTCCTTGTTCCGCCCCCGGGGGCACCCAATTCTTATACCGGTATTAGTATCACGGTCATGGTACGAACTCCCCTGACCCCCTGGGAACGACAGCGCGGCGAGCGCTTCGGTGCGCTGCTGCGCCGGGCACGCGGCGACCGCAGCATGGTCGAGGTCGCCGCGGCGGCCGGCGTCTCCGCCGAGACCCTCCGCAAGATCGAGACCGGCCGTGCTCCGACCCCGGCGTTCTTCACGGTGGCGGCGCTCGCCGCGGCGCTGGACATCTCGCTGGACGAACTCGCCTTCGCGTGCGTCCCCGAGACGGGGGATGACAGCGCGATGTCCGCGTAGGGGGCGCCCGGTGGGGGCAGCTGCGCCGGGCTGCCCGGTTGCTCGTGTGCGGGTTGGTTGCGCCTGCGGCGGGCATCCCCCGCCCCCGGCCCACCACGCACGCGCGCAGGCCCGCATCAACCATCCGGGGCAATCGGGAGGGCGGGCGGGGGAGAAACCCCAACCCCAACCACAACGCGCCCGCACACGACAACGGCGCTCAGTTGCCCCCAAAACCCCCACCGTCACCAAACCCCCCACCGTCCCCGAACCCGCCCCCGAAATCCCCGGGGTCGAAATCGGCACCCGAATAGTCGCCGCCCTGGTCGTCCGGCGGCCCGCCGCCGGACGCGTAGGGGCCGGGGCCGCCGAAGGGCCCGCCGAGCGAGCTGCCGAGCAGCGTCCCCACGAGGATCCCCGGCAGCATCCCCCCGCCGAAGTAGCCCTGGGCCCAGGGGGCGTAGGCCGGGCCCGCCTCCCAGTACGGGCGGGGACCGCGGGGTGTGTCGACCTGGCGGGCCATGGGTTCCAGGCCGTCCTCGAGCCGGGCGGCGTCGGCGGCGCAGACGGGTACGGTCCGCTCGGCCCCGCCGCCGTCCGGGGTCCACGGCACGTCCTGGACCGACGGCCCGTGGCGGGGGTCGAAGAAGCACGGCGGGCGGCGCTCGGGCAGCGGGCCGCCCTCGATGCGCGCCTCCAGCGTGGCGAGCGCGAAGCGCCCCTCCCCCAGTGCCCGGCTGACCTGCTGCACGTCGCCGGGCGCGTGCGCCCGCTCCATGGCGGTCTTCGCGGTGTCGTAGGCGTCCAGCGCGCGCGTGTAGTCCTCGCGCATGGCGTCGTCGGCCGTCGCGCCGCCCGGGTCGAACCCGATCCGGCCCAGCTCCTCGCCGAACGCGGTGATGTCCTCGTCCACCACCGGGCGCAGCTCGTCGAGCCGGGCACGGTCCTGCTCCTCGCGGCGCCGCTTGGCGCGTCGGGACACCAGGACAGCCCCGCCGCCCCCGACGAGGACCAGGAGGCCGAGCGCGACGAGCACCCCGGTCCCGCCGCCCGTGCCGACGCCGACGGAGCCGCCGCCCCACGAGGCGGGGGCGTGGCCGCCGGCCTGCGGCAGTGCCTGCTCGACGAAGCCGGCGACCATCGCCGCGGGGTCGCCGGGGTCGGACCGGCGCACGGCGCCGGTCAGGTTCTCGACGGCGTTGCGTGACATCACGGCGGGGTCCGCTCCGGCGTCGAAGCGGTCGCCGAGGACGACGGCGTACACGCCGGTGATGCCGACCTTGGTCCGCAGGTCCTGCAGGAGGGTGGCGGCGGGGAACTCCGCGGTGTCCGGGAGGACGGCGACGAAGACCGGCCGGTCCGCCTTCTCGATGCGCCCGGCGAGGGTGTCCGCCTCGGCCTGCGACAGCACGTCGCGCGCCCGCGGATCGACGTACACGGGCCCCTCGCGCAGGGCGGCAGCCGCGGTGTCCAGACCGCCCGCGGCCCGCGCTCCGGCGCCCGTCGCGACGGCGATGCAGAGCACCCCGCAGATCACGGCGAGTACCGGCACGAGGCGGAGGATCCGCCGGACGGTCCCCATATTTACGACGCTAACCCAGATCGGGCTGCCGCGGCGCTGCGGCAGCCCGTTCCCCGGGCGGTCTCCGGCATCTCCGATAGGCTGTTCTGTCAGAATTGCCTATCAATGAGCGACATCTACCGGTTGGTTCCTGCGGGTGGGGGCCTGCGGGGACCGACCGCATGAGAACGCCCCTCGTTCCCGGGGATGGGTCGTCGCGGTGGACATACAGCAGTCTGCGAAGGATGTCGGTCAGCCCCAGACGGCGGTGGGGCAGGCAGGTGTGTTCCGCGACCTGCTGCCCATCGCGATGTGGCGGATCGACTCGGAGGGGCGCATCTCCCAGTGGTCGCTGGCCGCACAGGAGCTCTTCGGCCACACGGCGGAGGAGGTGCTCGGGCGCAGCGCCACCCCGCTGCTGGTCCCCGTGGCGAACTGGGAACTGGCCGACGAGCTGACGCACCGGGTGCTGTCGGGCGAGGCCGTCGTGGGCACGCTGCCGGTACGCCACCGCGACGGCCACCTGGTGACCATGGAGATGTGGATCTGCCCCACCGCCGATCCGCAGGGGCGCACCGGGTTGATGGGCATCGCCGCCGAGACCTCCGCGGTGCTGCGCATGCGGGACTCGCTGGCCGCCCTGGAGGGGCTGTTCACCCAGTCCCCCATCGGTCTGGCCATGCTCGGGCCCGACCTGCGCTACGTACGGGTCAACGAGGCGCTGGCCCGTATGAACGGCGTCCCCGCCGCCCAGCACATCGGCAGGCGCGTGAGCGAGGTCGTCCCCGGGCTGAACACCATGGCACTGGAGACCGTGATGCGGCAGGTGCTGGCCCGCGGCGAACCCGTGGTGGACTTCCGGGGCCTGGGACGGACGGGCGCCGACCCCCGCGCCGAGCGGGTCTGGTCGTGCTCGTTCTCGCCGCTCCTCGGCGGCGGCGGCCGCCGGCTCGGCGTGATCGCCAGCCTGATCGACATCACCCGGGAGGAGCGCGCGCAGCTCCAGGCCACCCGCGGACGGCAACGGCTCGCCCTGCTCGCCGAGGCGGGCACGCGTATCGGCACCACGCTCGACCTGCGGCAGACCGCGGAGGAGGTGGTGCAGGTGCTCGTGCCCCGGGTGGCCGACTCCGCCGACGTGCACCTGCTGGAGGAGGTCCTCGACCCGGACGAGGCCACGGCCTCCGCCCACGGCATGGTGCGCCGTCTCGCGGTCGCCTTCGCCGACCCCGCGGCCCCGGCCGAGGACCTGGCCGTCGGCATGACGCACCAGGTCCCCCGGGCGTCGGCGTACGAGCAGGTCATGGTGGAGGGACGGCCGATGAGGCTCACCAGGGCCGACATACCCCGGCTGGTGCCCGGCCCGGAGAACGAGCGGCTGCGGAGCTATCTGCGCACTCTCGGCTGCGCACGCATGGTCCCGCTGGTGGCCCGCGGCACGGTGCTGGGCATCGTCATGGTCACCCGGTCCCGCAGGCGCGAGCCCTTCGACGACCAGGACAACCTGCTCATCGACGAACTCGCCGCCCGCGCGGCGCTCGGCATCGACAACGCGCGGATGTACTCCGCCCAGCGCCGCGCCGCCCTGACCCTCCAGCGCAGCCTAGCCAACACCGCGCTGCCCACGGTGCCCGGGCTGGAACTGGCCGGCCGTTACCTGCCCGCCAGCGACCAGGAGGTGGGCGGCGACTGGTACGACGTCATCGCCCTGCCGGGTGACAGGACCGCCCTGGTCATCGGGGACGTCATGGGCCACGGGGTGCACGCGGCGGCCGTCATGGGGCAGCTGCGGACCACGGTGCGCACCCTGGCCCGGCACGACATCCCCCCGGTAGAGCTGCTCCGGTCGCTGGACGCGGCCGTCGCCGATGTCGGCGAGAACGAGATGGCCACCTGCGTCTACGCCGTCCACGACCCGGCGGACGGCAGCTGCCTGGTCGCGCGCGCCGGGCACCCGCCACCCGCGGTGGCGGGCGCGGGGGGCGAGGTGGCCTTCCTGGACGGCCCGAGCGGTACACCGCTCGGCGTGGGCCGCCGGGACTTCCAGACCGAGCGGGTGCCGTTGCCGCCGGGCGCCGTGCTGGTGCTCTACACCGACGGCCTGATCGAGGCCCGCGACCGCAACCTCGACCAGGGCATGCGCCAACTCGCCCGCGCTCTGCGCCATCGCGGCCGGCCGCTCTCCCGGGTCTGCGACCGCGTCCTCGCCCGTCTGCTGCCCCGGGGCGCGCAGGACGACGTCGCGATCCTGCTGGCCCGGCCAATCCACCCGACCACCCGCCATGAACCCCCGGACTGAGCGCGCGACGCCGCGTGGCGGGCCACGCGCCGCCGGCAGGACGGGCCGATACTGGAGCTGTGCCCGTACGGGCGCCGCTCCCGGGCCCCGGCGGGGAACCACCCCCTGTGACGCAGCTCGCCCGGTTCTCCCGCACGTGCGACGGTGGTAGCGATGGACAACCCGGCCAAGACGTTCAGCGAGTCACCGGAGGACCCGTTCTCGGTGCACGGCGCGGCCTCGGTGGTACTGGACGACGACGCCTCCGTGGTGGGGTGGAGCGCGCGCGCCGAGACGCTGCTGGGCCACCGGGCGGAGGACGTGCTGGGCCGGCCGGCTCCCGAACTCCTCGTCCACCCCGCCGACATGGGGCTGGTCCTGGATGTGACCGCGGCGTGCCTGAGCGAGGACGGCTGGTTCGGGGTCGTGCCGGTGCTGCACCGTGACGGACGCCGGGTGGAGGTGGGCTGCCGGGTCCGGGCCGTCGCGCGGGAGGACGAGCGCCGCGAGTGGTACGTGGTCGCGGCGCCCGCCACCGAGGTCGTGCAGTGGGAGACCGACCGATGGGTGCTGGACGGGCTGTTCCGCCGCTCCCCCATCGGGCTGGCGGTCTTCGCGCCCGACCTGACCTTCCTGCGCGTGAACCGGGCGATCACCAAGTTCAGCGGCGTCCCCGCGGAGAAGCACCAGGGTCTGCGCACGGCGGACTTCCTCTTCGGGCCGGACGCCGAAGCCGTGGACGACCAGCTGCGCCGGGTCCTCGAGACCGGCCGGTCCTCGATCTTCTCCGAGCAGCCCTGCCGGCTGCGCCGCGACCCGCAGCGCGAACTGTACGTGGAGGTCTCGGCGTTCCGCATGGAGGACACCTACGGGCACGTGCTCGGGGTGACCCAGACCGTCGAGGACGTGACCGAGCGCCACCGGGCCCGCCGCAGGCTGGCCCTGCTCAGCGAGGCCGGGGCCCGCATCGGCACCACGCTGGACGTCGGCCGCACCGCCCGCGAACTGGCCGAGGTGGCCGTGCCGGGGCTGGCCGACAGTGCCTCGGTCGACCTGCTGGAGGCCGTCCCGCAGGGGGAGGAGCCCGCCCAGGACGCCTTCCCCGCGGTCTGCCGCGCGGCGGTGCAGTCGGCCCTCCCGGACACCGAGCGCATCATGTACCCGGTGGGCCGGACCATCCGCATCCCCCCGGGTTCCACGCAGGCGCGTTCGCTGGCCGAGGGCCGCCCGGTCTTCGAGTCGGACATGGACCGGGCGCTGGCCTGGCTCGACGAGGACCCGGCGCGGGCCAGGGCGGCCCGCGAGGTCGGCGCGCACTCCCTGATGGTGGTGCCGCTGGTCGCCCGCGGGCTCGTGCTCGGGCTGATCAGCCTCTGGCGGACGCGCGGCCGCGAGCCCTTCGAGGCCGACGACCTCACCCTCGCCGAGGAGTTCGCCGCACGCGCGGCCCTGAGCATCGACAACGCCCGCCGCTACACCCAGCAGCACCAGGCGGCCCTGACCCTGCAGCACAGCCTGCTCCCGGGCAACGTGCCGTGGCACCCCGCCGCCGAGGTGGCCCACCGCTACCTGCCCGCCAACACCGCCACCGGCGTGGGCGGCGACTGGTTCGACGTCATCCCGCTCTCCGGGCTGCGTATCGCGCTGGTGGTGGGTGACGTCGTCGGCCGCGGTCTGCACGCCGCGGCCACCATGGGCCGGCTCCGGACCGCCGTGCACACCCTGGCCCACCTGGACCCCACGCCGGACGAGGTGCTGTCGCACCTCGACGATCTCGTGGACCGGCTCGCCTCGGAACAGCTCGAGACCGACGAGAACGCCCCTCCCGTCGTCGGCGCGACCTGCCTGTACGCCGTCTACGACCCGGTCTCCCGGCGCTGCTCGCTCGCCCGGGCCGGCCATCCGCCGCCGGTGGTCGTCACCCCGGAGGGACGGGGCAGCCTGATCAACATCCCCGCGGGCCCGCCGCTGGGCCTCGGCGGCCTCCCGTTCGAGACCGCCGAGATCGAACTGGCCGAGGGCAGCACGCTCGCGCTGTACACCGACGGCCTTCTGTGCACCCGCTGCCGCGACGTCGACGACAGCATCGCGATGCTGTGCGGGGCGCTCACGGCGCCCTCCGGCTCGCTGGAGGAGACCTGCGGCGCCGTCGAGGACACCCTCCTCAAGGGGCGCCGCGCCACCGAGGCCGCCGACGACGTGGCCCTCCTCGTCGCCCGGACCCGCGTCCTCGCGCCGGAGCAGGTCGCCACATGGGACCTCCCCCCGGACGCCACCGCCGCCGGGCAGGCCCGCTCCTTCGTGGAGTCCAAGCTCGCGGAGTGGGGGCTGGAGGAGGCGGCCTTCGTGACCGAACTGATCGTCAGCGAGCTGGTCACCAACGCGTACCGCTACGCGGGCGGTCCCATCACACTGCGGCTGATCCGCGACAGCCACCTCATCTGCGAGGTCTCCGACGCCAGCAGCACCTCCCCGCACCTGCGGCGTGCGCGGACGACGGACGAGGGCGGCCGCGGGCTGTTCCTGGTGGCCCAGCTCAGCGAACGCTGGGGCACCCGCTACACGCGCGAGGGCAAGACGATCTGGACCGAGCAGCCCCTGCCCCTGCAGGGGGACTTCTGACCGGGTACGGCACGTGGGCCTTCGGCCCGTGCACCCGCCGTGCCGCGCCCCGCCCCGGGGCTCCGCCCCAGGGGGCGGAAGGCCGGAGGGCGCCATGGCCGCGACCGCGTCAGCCGGCTCCCGCACGCCGGCGGCCCCCGAGACCGGATCCCGCGGCTCGCGGCGCCCCGCCGAGCACGACCGCGGCGCGATCGCCGTGCGGTCGGCTGCCCGCCGGAATCGCCCACCCCGTCGCCGCGTCCGGTACGACGCCCGTAAGGACGCGCCGCCGTGGACCGCGTCGCCTTTCGCAGGACGGCCCGGCCGCTGCCCGCTGCGGGGCCGAGCACGGCTGCGGCGTGATCGTACCGACGGCCGGGCCCGCTGGGCGGGCTCAGCGCGGTGGCAGGGCGGTGCCGCAGCGGGAGCAGTACAGGGCGTCGCTCTCGCCCGACAGGCGGCCGCACTCCACGCAGACGCGGTGCAGCAGGCAGGCCGCGTCACCCGCTTCCGGCGCGGCGGCGGGACCGGCGATGGTGAGGCCCGGGCGGCGGGCGTGCACCGTGAGGTAGGTCAGTCCAGCGCCGCCTGCGGACAGCGCGCGGCAGGTGCCGCGCGGCAGCCAGGCGAGGGCGCCGGGCGCCAGGGTCGTCTGGCGTCCGCCGTCGTCGCCCGAGAGGTGTCCACCGCCGTCCACGACGTACAGCAGGACGTCCAGGTCGGCCTCGACGTGCGGCCGGACCTCCGTGCCCGCCGGAAGGCGGATGACGTTGGCGTCGAGCTGGCGGCGGTCCGCACCGAGCCGCCACAGCGCTCCGCGCTGCCCGACGGGCGTACGGCCGATCAGGTCCGCCACTTGGGCGAGGACACCCGGCGCGGGCTTGGTCTCCACGTTCGTCCTCCCTGCACGTGTGGAACAGCCGAACGCTACTCCGGCCCGCGCGCCGCCGCACGGCGGCGGGGAGCGGCGACGCGCGGCGCCCAACGCGACGCGCGCACCGGGGAGGCGGACGATGGGGTCATGACGCCGCAGCGGACGCCGCCGGGGAGGCCGTGATGCCAGTGGGCCGGATCGGGTTGGTCGTGCACGGGGCGCGCGAGGACGCGAGCGAGGCCGCCGCGGCGGTGCAGCGGTGGTGTGCGCGCCACGGGGTCCCCGCGGTGGAGATCGACGTGTGGCGCAAGGACCGCCCCCGGCACAGCGGTGAGGAGGAGGCGGCCTCGGCGGGCTATCCGGACCTGGTCGTGACCCTCGGCGGCGACGGCACGTTCCTGCGCGGCGCGCGGGTCGCCGCGGCGTGCGGGGCGGCGGTACTGGGCGTGGACCTGGGGCGCGTCGGCTTCCTCACCGAGGTGTGCACCGAGGACATCGAACGGGCGCTCGACTGCGTACACGAGGGCCGGGCCACCGTCGAGGACCGTATGACGCTGACGCTGCGGGCGTCGCGGCCGCTGGAGATCCCCGAGGGCATCGAGTCGCTGCTGCGGTACGGTCGCGGGCCGGCGCTCCCGCCGCCGCGGGTACGGCCCAGCGAGCCCGAGGACGTGGGCTGGGGCGTGCCGATGGCCGTCAACGCCGTCAACGACGTCGTCTTCGAGAAGCTCGCCCGGGACCGGCAGGCCAGCCTCGCGGTGTACCTGGGGGGCCGTCTGTTCGCGTCCTACTCGGCGGACGCGGTCGTGGCGGCCACGCCGACGGGTTCCACCGCGTACAGCTTCGCCGCCGGGGGCCCGGTGGTCTCCCCGCGCATCGACGCGATCGTGTTCACCCCCGTCGCACCGCACATGGCCTTCGACCGCACCCTGCTGGCGGCCCCGGACGAGGTCCTGGCGGTCCGTGTGCTGACCCGCTCCGGCCGGGTCGCGGTCAGCATCGACGGCCAGCTGAGGGGCGTCCTGGATCCGGGCGACTGGGTCGGGGTGTACAAGGCCCGGCACCGGCTGCGGCTGATCCGGCTGGGCCCGACCGACTTCTACGGGCGGGTGCGCGACCGCTTCCGGCTCAGTGACGCCCCGGCCGCGGCCGCCGACGGGGAGGCCCCGCCGCTGTACCGGCCGAAGTCGCCCGTCCCGCCGGACCTGCGGAATCTCCGTCTCCCACCGCCGGACGGGCACTGACCCCGCCCTGCCGGGCGATCCCCGCCAGCTCCCGCGCCGGCCCGGTCAGGTCGCGCCCGCGGGCTCGCACCACACGCAGCGTCCGCGTGAGGTCCAGTCCGGTCACGGGGACGGCGACGACGGTGCCGCTCGCGAGTTCCGCGGTGAGCGCGAGGGAGCTGAGGACGGCCGGGGCGAGCCCGTCGGCGACGGTGGTCTTGATGGCGGTGGTGGAGGGGAGTTCGAGCAGCGGGTCTGCGAGCGCGAGCCCCGCCGCCCGGGTCAGGGCGTGCTCGAGGTGGCGGCGGGTGCCGGAGCCGCGTTCACGGCTGACCAGGGGTGTCGCGGCGAGTTCGGCGGCGCCGATGCCGGACCGGCGGCGCGCCCAAGGGTGGGAGGGGGCGACGACGACGGTGAGCTCGTCGTGCGCGACCGCCTGGGCGACCAGGCCCCGCGGTACGTCCGGGCCCTCGACGAAGCCGAGGTGGGCCTCGCCGGCCAGGACGGCCGCGGCGACGTCCTCGGAGTTGCCCGCGGTGAGCGCGACCGTGGTGCGCGGGGCGCCCGCCCGCAGGGCCAGCAGCCACTGCGGCAGCAGGTACTCGGCCACGGTCATGCTGGCCGCCACCTGCAGCCGGCACTCGGTGGTGCCGCGCAGCGAGGTGATCCCGGCGTCCAGGGACGCGGCGGCGTCGACGGCGGTGCGCGCCCAGTCGGCGACGAGCGCGCCGTGCTCGGTGAGCCGCGAGCCTCGCGGTGACCGTTCCAGCAGGTGCAGGCCGAGCCTGCGTTCGAGGTGCCGGAGGCGCGAGCTGGCGGCGGGCTGGCTGACGCCGTGGGCACGCGCGGCCGCGCCGACGCTGCCGAGGCTCGCGACCGACAGCAGCAGGTCGAACGCCGCCAGGTCGCTCACTCGCTCGGGCAGGGGCATAAGCCCAGTCTATGACCCCATCCGGAAGTGGTCCCTACCGGCGGGACCCGGCCGGGGCGACGCTGAGGGCATGCCTTCGACGCTCGCCGCCCCCTCCCCGCCCGGCACCAACCCGCGCACCGGGGTGCCGGACCCGGAACACCGCTCCCGGGTCTTCCGCGACCTCGGCCCCAACTGGTTCGCCTCCGTGATGGGCACCGGCATCGTCGCCACGGCGGCGGCCGGGCTCCCCGCGCACATGCCGGGGCTGCGGACGGCGGCCACCGTCGTGTGGGCCCTGGCGGCCGTCTGGCTGGTGGTGCTCTCCGCGGCCTGGGCGGTGCACTGGACCCGCCACCGCGAGCGCGCGCGGGCGCACGCGGGGCATCCGGTGATGGCGCACTTCTGGGGCGCACCGGCGATGGCGCTGCTCACCGTCGGCGCGGGCACCCTGGCGCTGGGTTCGGACTGGATCGGGCCCCACACGGCCCTGGCCGTGGCCGCGGCGCTCTGGTCGGCCGGCACCGTGCTGGGGCTGGTGACCTGGGTGTGGATCCCGTACCGGGCGATGACCGACCACCGCGTCTCCGACGACTCGGCGTTCGGCGGCTGGCTGATGCCCGTCGTCCCGCCGATGGTGTCCGCGGCCACCGGGGCCGCCCTGGTCCCGCACCTCGCGGCCGGGCAGGCCCGGCTGACGCTCCTGCTGGCGTGCTACGCGATGTTCGGGATGAGCCTGATCGCGAGCCTGGTGATCATCCCGCAGATCTGGGGCAGGCTGGTGCGCCACAAGACGGGCCCGGCGGCCATGGTGCCGACCCTGTGGATCGTGCTGGGCCCGCTGGGGCAGTCCGTCACGGCGGCCAACCTCCTCGGGCACGCGGCGCCCACCGCCCTGCCCCGCCCCTACGCCACCGGGGCCGAGGTGTTCGGCTACCTCTACGGCGTGCCCACGTGGGGTTTCGCCATGATGTGGCTGGCCCTGGCGGCGGCTCTCACCCTGCGCACCGCGCGGAACGGCCTGCCGTTCACGCTGACCTGGTGGAGCTTCACCTTCCCGCTGGGTACCTGTGTGACCGGCACGAGCGCCCTGGCGCTGCGGCTGCACTCGGCGGCCTTCCAGGGGGCGGCGCTGGTGCTCTACGCGGGCCTGGTGGCGGCGTGGGCGCTGGTCGCGGTGCGTACCGTACGCGCCGGGGTGCGGGGGACGCTGTTCCTGCCGCCCGTCCCGGCGCCCCGCGCGTGAACCGACGGGTTCACAGACCCTGCCAGGCCGGCTTGGCCGCGTAGGTGGCCCGGAAGTAGTCGGCCAGCTTCAGCTCGGACGCGGCCGCCTCGTCGACGACGACGGTGGCGTGCGGGTGCATCTGGAGCGCGGAGGCGGGGACGACCGCCGCCAGCGGGCCCTCGACGGCGAGGGCGACCGCCTCCGCCTTGGCCTCGCCCGTGGCGAGCAGCACGAGGTGCCGGGCCTCCAGGATGGTGCCGATGCCCTGCGTGATGACGTGGTGCGGCACGTCCTCGGGGCGGTCGAAGAACCGGGCGTTGTCCTTGCGGGTCTGCTCGGTCAGCGTCTTGATCCGGGTCCGCGAGGCCAGCGAGGAGCACGGCTCGTTGAAGCCGATGTGGCCGTCCGTCCCGATGCCGAGCAGTTGGAGGTCGACCCCGCCGGCCTCCGCCAGCGTCCGCTCGTACGCCGCGCACGCCTCGACGACGTCCTCGGCGGTGCCGTCCGGTCCCATGAACGACTCCTCGGCGAGGCCGAGGGGCTCGACGACCTCGCGCAGCACCACCGAGCGGTACGACTCCGGGTGCCCCGCGGGCAGGCCGACGTACTCGTCCAGCTGGCAGATCCGGGCGCGCGACACGTCGGCGCGACCCTCGCCGGCCAGTGCGGCGAGTGACCGGTAGACCGGGAGCGGGGTCGATCCCGTGGCGACGCCGAGCAGCGCGTCGGGCTTGCGGCGCAGCAGGTCGGCGACGGCGCCCGCGATGAGTTCGCCGCCCGCGGCGGCGTCCGGAACGATGACGACTTCCACTTCGGGACCGCCGATCTGGTGAGAGAGACCGCAAACTGGTTTAGACCAATTTAGCAGCCGGGACCCCCGGAGATCCACCACCGGCCCGGGGGTGCCTTCGGGCGAATGCGGCGCCCGCCGCGTTGGACGGCTCACCCCCGGTGGTAGCAAGCAGGGACAGGCGCTCCGGACGCGGGCGTGCGGGCCGGGCGCGACGGGGAGGTGCGGGACGGTGTCCCAAGGACGGCGGGCCCGGATCCGCGCCGGGCGCCGGGAGGTGCGCGGGCCCGCCGGGCGGCCCGGCGTCCGGGTGTTCCCCGCGCTGAACACGGCCGCCGCCTACTCCTGGCGGCTGCTCGTCGTGGGGGCCGTCGTCTACGCCGTGTTCGCCACCCTGGGACGGTTCCACGAGATCGCGGTGGCCGTCTTCCTCGGGCTGGTCGGCACCGCCATGCTGCGGCCGCTCACCGATCTGCTCGCCCGCGCGATTCCGCGCTCGCTGGCCGTCGCCGTCTCGCTGATCGGCAGCATCTTCGTCGTGTTCGGCATCCTGGCGCTGGTCGGCGATGTGGTCGCCGGCGAGGCCGGCGGACTGCAGCGGGAGTTCGGTGCGGGCTTGACACGGATCGAGCGCTGGCTGGAGACGCCGCCGTTCCGGCTCGACCCCGCGGCGCTCACCGACCTGCAGTCGAAGGTCGGGCAGTGGCTCTCCCGCCACCGGGCGGCCCTGATCAGCACCGCGCTCAGCGGCGCCGGGCGCCTGGTCGAGGTGCTGACGGTCTTGGCGCTGGCGCTGTTCTGCTCGGTGTTCTTCCTGCACTCCGGCGACCGGCAGTGGTCCTGGTTCTGCGGACAGCTGCCGAGGTCGGTCCGCGGCCGGGTGTCGCTGGCGGGCCGTGCGGCATGGCGTACGTTCACCGGCTACACCCACGGGATCGTGCTGGTGGCGGCGACCAACGCGATCCTGGTGGGGGTGGCGCTGTACCTGCTCGGGGTGCCGCTCGCGCTGCCGCTGGCACTGCTGGAGTTCTTCGCCGCGTTCGTACCGCTGATCGGCTCGCCCATCGCCCTGGGGGTCGCGGCCGTGGTGGCGCTGGCGGCGAAGGGGCCCATCATCGCGGCGGTCGTCGTCTGCCTGATCGTCGTCATCGGCCAGATCGAGGGCCATGTGCTGCACCCGCTGGTGATGGGCTGGGCGGTGCGCCTGCATCCGGTGGTCGTCGCCCTCACCGTCATCGGCGGGGCCATCGCCGCCGGGGTGATCGGCGCGGTGGTGGCGGTCCCGCTGGTTTCCGTCCTCTGGTCGATCTACCAGGCGCTGCGCGCCACGGAGTAGACGCGCAAGTTTTTGCGGTGCTTCCGCAACACCCTGTCGGCTGGACGACACTCCAGCGCAAGCGCGTGTCGGCTGAGACGAAAGCCCGGTCGGGGGCATAGACGCCCGGAAACAGCTCTGCAACTATCGGCTCGGGCCGCGCAATTACCAAAACATTCGACGCAATTTTCTTTGCGTGGCAGCCGCATAGCTGGGACATGTCATGGCACCAACAACTCTGACGAGAGGCACAGGGACGACATGCCAAGGAAACGGTTCATCCGACGGCTGCTGGCGGGGGTGATCGCGGCCGGCCTGGTGCTGCTCGGCCAGTCGGCCCTGCCCGCCGCGGCCGCCGGCGGTCCCAACCTCGCCGCGGGGGCACCGGCCACCGCGAGCAGTTCCCACGCCGAGTACGGGGCCGCCAACATCACCGACGGCAACCAGAACACCTACTGGCAGAGCGCGGGCAGCTCCTTCCCGCAGTGGGTCCAGGTCGACCTGGGCGGCAGTACCAGCATCGACCAGGTCGTCGTCAAGCTCCCCGCCTCCTGGGAGGCCAGGACCGAGACCTTCGCGGTCCAGGGCAGCCCCGACGGCACCACCTTCTCCACGCTCTCCGGTTCGGCCGGGCGCACCTTCGGCCCCGGCGCGGGCAACACGGTGACCATCGGCTTCGCGGCCACCCCCACCCGGTTCGTCCGGCTGAACATCACCGCCAACACCGGCTGGCCCGCCGCCCAGATCTCCGAGCTCGAGGTGCACGGCTCCGCCACCTCGACCGACAACCTCGCCCAGGGCCGCACCCTCACCGCCAGCAGCGGCAACGCGCCCTATGTCGCCGGTAACGCGGGCGACGGCAACCAGACCAGCTACTGGGAGAGCGCCAACAACGCCTTCCCCCAGTGGGTCCAGGTCGACCTGGGGTCCTCCGTCGCGGTCACCAAGGTGGCGCTGAAGCTGCCGCCCTCGTGGGAGGCACGGACGCAGACGCTGTCCCTGCGCGGCAGCACCAACGGCACGTCCTTCAGCGACCTGGTGGCGTCCCGCGACTACTCGTTCAAACCGGCCGACAACAACACCGTCACGATCAGCCTGAGCAGCACGACCACCCGCTACCTGCGGGTCGACGTGACCGGCAACACCGGATGGGCCGCCGCGCAGTTGTCGGAGCTGGAGGTCTACGGCCCGGCCTCCGGTGACACCACCGCGCCGAACGCGCCCACCGGCCTGGCCTACACCGAGCCCGGCTCCGGCCAGATCCGGCTCACCTGGAACGCCGCGACCGACAACGTCGGCGTCACCGGCTACGACGTCTACGCCGACGGCGAGCTGCGCACCAGCGTCTCCGGCAGCACGCTCGCCTTCACCGACAACCAGCCCGACAGCGCCACCGTCAGCTACTTCGTGCGCGCCAAGGACGCGGCCGGCAACGTCTCGGGCAACAGCAACACCGTCACCCGGACGGGCTCCGGCGGCGACACGCAGGCGCCCAGCCAGCCCGGTGACCTCGCCCTCACCCAGCCCGCCTCCGGCCAGGTCAAGCTGACCTGGACCGCCTCCGGCGACAACGTCGGCGTCACCGGCTACGAGGTGTACGCGAACGAGGTGCTGCGCACCACGGTGTCGGGCACCACGCTCACGTACACCGACAGCCAGCCCGACAGCGCGACCGTCTCCTACTACGTGAGGGCCAAGGACGCGGCGGGCAACCGCAGCGTCGCCAGCGCCACCGTCACCCGCAACGGCTCGGGCGGCAACGGCTCCGACCTGGCCGTGGGCAAGCCGATCACGGCGTCGTCCAGCACGCAGAACTTCGTCGCCGCAAACGCCAACGACAACAGCGTCACCACCTACTGGGAGGGCGCCGGCGGCAGCTACCCGAACACGCTGACCGTCTCCCTCGGGGCGAACGCCGACGTCACCTCGCTGGTGCTCAAGCTCAACCCGGACAGCGCCTGGGGAACCCGCACCCAGACCGTCCAGGTGCTCGGCCGGGAACAGGGCGCGAGCGGCTTCACCAGCCTGAAGGCGGCGGCCGGCTACACCTTCAGCCCGTCCTCCGCGAACACGGTGACCATCCCGGTCGGCGCCCGGGTCGCCGACGTGCGGCTGCAGTTCACCGCCAACAGCGGCGCCGCCGCGGGCCAGCTGGCGGAGTTCCAGGTGATCGGCACTCCGGCGCCGAACCCCGACCTGACCGTCACCGGCCTGTCCGTCTCCCCCGGCGCGCCGGTCGAGACCGACTCGGTGAGCCTGTCCGCGACCGTGCGCAACATCGGCGAACTGGCCTCGGGCGCCACGAACGTCACCTTCTACCTGGGCACCACCAAGGTCGGCACCGCCGCCGTGGGCGCGCTGGCCGCCGGCGCCTCGACCACGGTGACGGCGAACATCGGCGTACGGGACGCGGGCAGCTACCCGCTGAGCGCCAAGGTCGACGAGGCCGGGGACGTCATCGAGCAGAACGACACCAACAACGCCTACAACAGCCCGACCCCGCTGGTCGTCAGGCCGGTCGACAGCTCCGACCTGATCGCCTCGCCCACCGCCTGGTCCCCCGGCAACCCGGCCAAGGGCAACACCGTCACCTTCTCGGTGGCGATCAGGAACCAGGGCACGGTCGCCTCCGCGGGCGGATCCCACGGCATCACCGTCACGGTCACCGACTCCGTCTCCGGCTCCGTCGTCAAGACGCTGACCGGCTCCTACAACGGCGCCATCGCCGCGGGCAGCACCACGAGCCCCGTCTCGCTGGGCACCTGGACCGCCGCGAACGGCAAGTACACCGTCAGGACCGTCCTCGCGCCCGACGCGAACGAACTGGCGGTCAAGCAGCAGAACAACACCAGCACCCAGTCCCTGTTCGTCGGACGCGGCGCCAACATGCCGTACGACATGTACGAGGCGGAGGACGGGGTCCTCGGCGGGAGCGCCGCCCTGGTCGGACCCAACCGCACCGTCGGCGACCTCGCGGGCGAGGCGTCCGGCCGCAAGGCCGTCACGCTGAACAGCACCGGCAGCTCGGTGGAGTTCACCACCAGGGCCAGCACCAACACCCTGGTCGTGCGCTACTCCATCCCCGACGCCGCGGGCGGCGGCGGGATCAACTCCACCCTGAACGTGTACGTCAACGGCAGCTTCCTCAAGGCCGTCGACCTCACCTCCAAGTACGCGTGGCTGTACGGCAGCGAAACCGCCCCCGGCAACAACCCGGGTGACGGCAGCCCCCGCCACATCTACGACGAGGCCAACATGATGCTCGGCACGACCGTGCCGGCCGGATCGAAGATCAAGCTGCAGAAGGACGCCGCCAACGGCAGCCAGTACGCGATCGACTTCGTCAACACCGAGCAGGTCTCGCCCATCGCCAACCCCGACCCCGCGGCCTACACCGCGCCGACCGGATTCACCCACCAGGACGTGCAGAACGCCCTGGACAAGGCCCGGATGGACACCACGGGCACCCTGAAGGGCGTCTATCTGCCGCCGGGCGACTACGAGACGGGCAGCAAGTTCCAGGTCTACGGCAAGTCCGTGAAGATCATCGGCGCGGGGCCCTGGTACACCCGCTTCCACACGCCTGCCGGCCAGTCCAACACCGACGCGGGCTTCCGCGCCGACTCCACCGCCAACGGCTCGTCCTTCTCGGGCTTCTCCTTCTTCGGCAACTACACCTCGCGCATCGACGGCCCCGGCAAGGTCTTCGACTTCGCCAACGTCGCGAACATGACCATCGACAACGTCTGGAACGAGCACACGGTCTGCCTCTACTGGGGCGCCAACACCGACAACGTCACCATCACGAACTCCCGGATCCGCGACACCTTCGCCGACGGCGTCAACATGACCAACGGCAGCACGGACAACCACCTCGACAACATCGAGGCCCGTGCCACGGGTGACGACAGCTTCGCCCTCTTCTCGGCGATCGACGCCGGGGGGGCGGACGAGAAGAACAACCTCTACGAGAACCTGACGTCCCTGCTGACCTGGCGCGCCGCGGGCATCGCCGTCTACGGCGGCTACGCCAACACGTTCCGCAACATCCTCGTCGCGGACACCCTGGTCTACTCGGGCGTCACGATCAGCTCCCTGGACTTCGGCTACCCGATGAACGGCTTCGGGACCGACCCGACCAACCTCCAGAACATCTCCATCGTCCGCTGCGGCGGGCACTTCTGGGGCAGCCAGACCTTCCCGGGCATCTGGCTCTTCTCCGCCTCGAAGGTCTTCCAGGGCATCCGCGTCAGCGACGTGGACATCGTGGACCCGACCTACAGCGGGATCATGTTCCAGACGAACTACGTGGGCGGCCAGCCGCAGAACCCGATCAAGGACACGGTCCTGACCAACGTGTCCATCACCGGCGCCCACCGCAGCGGTGACGCCTACGACGCCAAGTCGGGCTTCGGCCTGTGGGCCAACGAGATGCCGGAGTCGGGACAGGGTCCGGCGGTCGGCTCCGTCACCTTCAACAACCTGACCATGAACGACAACTACCTGAACATCAAGAACACCACGTCCACCTTCACGATCAACGTCAACCCGTAGCGCGGGGACGCGCGGGCGCCGTGGTGCCGGCCGGCACCACGGCGCTCCGTCATCCCCGCTGCCCGCGGCCGTACGCCCACGAACCCCACCACGCCGGGATCGGCGGATCGGCGGGGGCGGACGTCGGCTGGTCCGGGTGGAGTCCGAGCCGGCGCAGGGCGTCGGCGTCGACCCGTACGCCGAAGGTGCCGTGCCAGTGCCCGTCCTCCCGGATCCCGCAGACGAGGTCGATCACCAGCTCATGGCCGGTGAAGGGCCACCAGTCGATCCCCCGGTCCCGCAGTCAACGCGCCGTCAGCTCGGCGGGCCGGGGGCGGCCCGGCAGGTTCTCGCAGCCGAAGAGGGTCACCCATGTGCCCGGTTCACGGTCCATGCCGCCATCCTCGCGCAGCACGACGACGTGCCGCGGCGGATTTCCGCCGCGGCACGCCGTGGAGGGGACGGGTGGGCCGTGCCGGCCACGGGGAGGCGGCGGCACGGCCCGGATCTGGCGCCGGTCAGCGGCGGCCGCTCCAGGACTTCACGTCGACGACCCGGCGGTGGTCGTTGCGCAGGGTCGCGGCGTCGCGGCGGTCCCAGACGGAGTTGCGGCGGTCCTGGAAGACGTCGCGCCGGGTGTCGCGGCCGAAGCCGGTGTGCACGCGCACCTTCGAGTGCCCGACGAGCCACACGTTGTTGAAGCGGTAGCGGTTGCCGTCGCGGTCCGACAGCGTCCAGCCGCGCAGGTTGACCGAGCCGCGGCCGGTGTTCACCACTTCGATCCATTCGCCGCCGCCGCGACCGAAGCGGCCGCCGTGGCCGTCGCGGGTGTTG
The DNA here is from genome assembly GCF_000373665.1 of Streptomyces sp. BoleA5. Lineage (NCBI taxonomy): Bacteria > Bacillati > Actinomycetota > Actinomycetes > Kitasatosporales > Streptomycetaceae > Streptomyces > Streptomyces sp. BoleA5. The sequence goes on along the minus strand of NZ_KB892124.1, from coordinate 283,992 downwards.
ACGTCACCGATGACCACCCGGGAGGACCGGCCGTGGTCGCGGGTCTCCGCCGCTCCGGCCGGCAGGGCCACGGCGGCCACGACCGCTCCGGAGGCGAGGACGGTGGCGACGACACGACGAGTGATACGAGCAGACATGATGCCCCCTCAAAAAGGTGCGTTCCCGGCCCTTTCGGGCCGTTCCCGCGGTGCGGATGCTTCGGCGGTTGCCGATGGCCCAACTCTGACCCAGCGGCGGCGCGCACAACCGGAACAATCGCTTCGCGTTACAGAATGCGGACATATCCGTAACTGTTAGCTGTAAGCGACATCTGTCAATCTCAGCCGAAATATCGACTGTCTGCGCGATGCAACCACCCGCCGGGCACCGCCGTGCGGGCTTTTCGGTGTCACCCACACGACTGTCCTGATCGCCGGGCTGCCCCCGGCGGCCGGCGAAGGGCCCCGGTAACGGAGAATCGCGCCATGACGACACGCGGCACGGACCACGGGGACGTTCCGGGGCACGACCACGGCTATCTGCTGGACAACCGGCGGGCCGAGGCGGGGACACGCTTCGCCGCCTTCGCCGAGCTCTTCGACCCGGTGACGTTCCGGCACGTCGACGCGCTCGGCGTCGGCGCGGGGATGCGCTGCTGGGAGGTCGGCGCCGGGGGCGCCTCGGTGCCCCTCGGACTGGCCGCGCGCGTCGGCCCCGGCGGCGCCGTGGTCGCCACCGACATCGACGTGTCGTGGGCCCGTGAGGCCGCGGGCGGCGTCGTCGAGGTGCTTCGGCACGACGTCGCCGCCGACCCCGCGCCTCCGGGCGGCTTCGACCTCGTCCACGCCCGGCTCGTGCTCGTGCACGTCACCGACCGGGCGGAGGCGCTGCGGCGCATGGTCGGAACGCTGCGCCCCGGCGGCCGGCTGCTGCTGGAGGACGCGGATCCCGGGCTGCAGCCACTGCTCTGCCCGGACGAGTCCGGACCGGAGCAGCGGCTCGCCAACCGCCTGCGCTCGGGCTTCCGCGCACTGATGGCCGAGCGTGGGGCGGACCTGGCCTACGGGCGGACGCTGCCGCGCCTGCTGCGGGAGGCCGGGCTGGAGGAGGTCGGCGCCGACGCGTACTTCCCGATCACGTCACCGGCGTGCGCCGTCCTGGAGGCGGCCACGGTGCGGCACATCAGGGACCGGCTCGTGGCGGCCGGGCTGGCCACCGACGAGGAGGTCGACCGCCATCTGGCGAACGTCGCCGCCGGCACGCTCGACCTGGCCACGGCGCCCATGGTCTCCGCGTGGGGCCGCCGGCCGCTCAGCGCGGCGGGGTCCACCCCGGGTCCCGTCCGGTGAGGCCGACCAGCCGGTCCAGCGCCGGCGCGGAGTCCGGGACCGGTACGGGCCGGCCGAAGGGCCCCGAGCCGTCGCCGGATGCCGCCCGGGCGGCCGTGAGCAGGGCGAGCGCGACCTCCGTGGCCGACTCGTCGGGGCGGTGTTCGAGCCCCGTCGCCCGGGCCAGGTCCCAGCCGTGCACCAGCAGCTCGTTCAGCGCGAAACGGCCCGCGGCGTCCGCGGGCAGGGAGATCCCGCCGACCCTCGTCTCGCCCTCCCACGCCCCGGGGCCGTTCCAGGCCTCCGCCACCTCGGTCAGCAGGACGGGCAGCAGCTCGCGCCAGGCGCCCGGGAGCTCGGGGACGGAGGCGCCGGGATCGGTGTCCGTGGCCGGGCCGAAGTCCTTGCGGGCGGCGTCGCGGAAGCCGGCGCAGAGCCCGGCGATGTGCCCGATGAGGTGCGCCACGGTGTAGTCGGGACAGGGCGTGGGTGCGTCGAGGTGCTCGTCGCCGATCCGCTCCAGCAGCGCGCTCACGTCCCGGGAGGCCGGGCGGAGGTCGGGATGAGACGTCATGGGGATCTCCTGGGTCGGTTGCCGTCACCATTGAGGACCGGTGCGGTGCCCCGAATTCGTCGCCGTGCGCCGAAACTGCCTTCGTCGGTCGTGTTCCGGCAGGTCGCGACGGTGGGGCACGCACCGCGTGCCCCAGATCTTGACGGCGGGCAGTATTGGTCTGTGGGAACCCTTGGGTGTGCCAGGGCCGGGTGGGCGTGACGGGTGGACATGCGCGGCACGCTGTTCGCCGACGCCCCTGACGGTTTCCCCCGGTCCAGAGGCGACGCCTTCGCCGTCGTCGACGCACGGGGCACCGTGACGAACTGGTCCCCCGGCGCGGAGCGGCTGCTCGGCTGGGCGGCCTCCGAGGCCCGCGGACCGGTGTCCCGGCTGCTGTGGTCCCGCGCCGACGGCGCCCGCCTCGCGGGCCTCGTCTGCCCCGAGCACTCGGTCTTCCTGGGCCCGCTGCTTCTGCGGCACCGGGAGGGCACGCGCGTCGGGGTGGTGCTGTGGGGACATCCCCTCGCGCCGGACCAGTGGCTGCTGCAGGCGGAGAACGCCGAGGCGGTGCGGAACGACGACGTGCTCGGCGCGCTGCTGCACGGCCTGTTCACGGAGTCCCCGTTCATCATCGACGTCTTCGACACGGACCTGTGCTTCCTGGCCCGCAACGACTCCCGGATCCGCGCGACGGGCTTCCCCGACGACTTCGTCGGGCGCACCATGCGCGAGGTGTCGCCGCCCGGTCTGCTGGACACGGACGCCTTCGAGGCGCGCCAGCGCCTGGTGCTCGCCTCGGGCCGGGCGATGATCGGCAGCGAGGTGCGCGGCCGCGACCCCCGCGACCCGGACCGGGACACCGTCTGGTCGGAGACGATCCTGCCACTGCGCGGTGCCGACGGTGACGTGGTGGCCCTGGCGCACATGGTCTTCGACCTCACCACCGAGGCCCGGGCCCGGGAACGGCTCGACCTGGTCAACGAGGCCAGCGCGCGGATCGGCAGCACCCTGGACGTGCTCCACACGGCTCAGGAGCTGACGGACGTTGCGGTGCCGCGGTTCGCCGACTTCAGTTACGTCAACCTGCTGGACACGGTACTGGGCGGTGAGGAGCCGCTGCCCGGGCCGGTCGCCGAGACGGTGGCCCTGCGCCGCGCGGCGGCGACCATGGTCCCCGACGGCCCGGCGCGGACCGTGGTCTCGCCGGGTGAGGTGGACCGCTTCGCCTCCACGCCCGGCACCCCGGCCGCCCGGGCCCTGGCCACCGGGAAGCCGGTCCTGCTGACCGGCGAGGAACTGCTGGTCGAGCTCGAGGCCGCCGATCCCGCCCGGGCGCAGCTGATCCGCGGCTTCTCGGTGCGGTCCTGGCTGCTGGTGCCGATGTTCGCACGGGGGGCGGCGCTGGGCGTGGTGCTCTTCGTACGGTTCAGCCGGGCTCACTCCTTCGAGGCGGACGACGTCCTGCTCGCCCAGGAGTTCGTCGCGCGTGCCGCGGTCTGCATCGACAACGCCAGCCGCTACACCCGTGAACGCGCCACGGCGATGACCCTGCAGCGCAACCTCCTGCCGCAGCGGCTGCCGGTGCTGGCGACCGTGGAGACCGCCTCGCGCCACCTGTCCCGCGGCGGCCACGCCGGACTCGGCGGCAGCTGGTTCGACGTCATCCCGCTCTCCGGCGCGCGCACCGCCCTGGTCATCGGCGAGGCGGGCGGGCGCGGGCTGCACTCGGCGGTGTCGATGGGCCGGCTGCGGACGGCGGTGCGGACGCTGGCGGACCTGGACATGGCACCCGAGGAACTGCTGACGCATCTGAGCGACCAGGTCAAGCGCTTCCAGGACGAACAGGGCGGGCCCACGCCCGGGGCCACGGCCCCGACCTGCCTCTACGCGATCTTCGACCCGATCACCATGCGCTCCGTGATGGCGAGCGCCGGACACGCGATGCCGGCGCGGCTGAGCCCCGACGGCGAGGTGTCGGTGGGCGGGACCCCGGCGACCCCCGCGCTGGGCACCGGTGGCGTGCCGTTCGAGTGCGCGGAGATGGCCCACACCGACGGCGACCTCCTCGCCCTGTACACCTACGGGCTGCTCGCCCCGGAGTCCGGGGGCGGGGCGGTGGTGCGGCTGGGCGAGGCGCTGGCCGGTGCCGGTGCCTCCGCCGGGAGCGAGCCCGGCGAGGTCGCCGACGAGACCCTGCGCAGGCTGGTGCCCGGCGGGCAGCCCGGGGAGGACGTGTCGCTGCTGGTGGCGCGACTGCACCGGCTGCCGCCGGACCGGTACGCGACCTGGGACCTGCCGGACGCGCCGGAGTCGGTCGGGCGGGCGCGCGGGCTGGTGACCCGGAAACTCACCGAATGGGACCTGGCGGAGCTGGAGTTCACCACCGAGCTGCTGGTCAGCGAGCTGGTCACGAACGCGATCCGCTACGGCTCGCCGCCGGTGCGGCTGCGGCTGATCCGCGACCGCCGGCTGATCTGCGAGGTCGGGGACGGCAGCAGCACCTCGCCGCACGTCCGTCGCGCCCTGGAGACGGACGAGGGCGGGCGCGGGCTGTACCTCGTCTCGCAGCTCGCTTCGCTCTGGGGCACGCGCTACCACGCCCGTGGCAAGACCCTCTGGGCCGAGCAGCCGCTGCCCGCACCGGACGGGACGCCGGACGACCTCTGACCGCCGGTGGGTCAGGCGGCGCCGCCGACGGTCAGACGGCCGGCGGGTCAGGCGGCCCCGGTCCCGCACACGCCACCGGTGACGGCGGGGACGGGCTGCTCGGTGACGGGCGCGACACCTGAGGTGCTGCGCAGCAGGAGCAGCGCCGCGTCGTCGTGCAGCCTGCCGCCGACGTGGTGCAGCAGGTCCTCGTGGAGCGCGGCCAGGGTGCGCGCCGGTTCGTCGGTCAGATGCCGCGCGACGCGTTCGTCCAGGGGGTAGAAGCGGCGGCCGTGGTCGCGGGCCTCGACGACACCGTCGGTGTACAGCAGCAACTGGTCGCCCTCGTAGAACGGCAGTACCTGGAGCTCCGGCTCCTCCCCGGCCAGCGCGCGCAGCCCGAGCGGCGGGACGTGGCCGGAGGACTCGACGGCGACAACGTCGCCTCCGCGCAGCAGCAGCGGGTGGGCGTGGCCGCAGTTGACGACCTCCATGCGGCCCGGGCGGGGGTGCCCGACGACGACGGCGGTGACGAAGTCGTCCGGGCCGAGGTTGCGGGCCAGACTGCGCTCGATCCGGTCGACGACGTCGAGCAGGTCGGGCTCGTCGTACGCCGCCTCGCGGAACACGCCCAGCACCAGGGCTGCGGTGCTCACCGCCGGCAGTCCCTTGCCGCGGACGTCGCCCACGATCAGCCGCACCCCGTAGGGCGTGGGCACCAGGGCGTACAGGTCGCCGCCGATCCGGGCCTCCGCCGCGGCCGCGCTGTAGCGCACGGCGACCTGGAAGGGGCCGACCGTCTCCGGGACGGGCAGCAGCAGTGCCTGCTGCGCGGCCTCGGCGACCGAGCGGACGGCCGCGAGCACGCGTTCGCGGCGCTTGCGGAGCGCCGCGCCCAGCCCGCTCGCCAGGGTGACCGCGGTCAGCGCGCCCAGCACGATGGCCAGCTTCTCGCCGGGCGTGTCGTTGTAGGCGCCGAGGACGGCGGCCAGCGCCACGGCGAGCACACCGGCTCGCAGCACGCGCCAGGGGCCTCCGACGGCCGCGGCGAGCGCCGGGCCGACGGCGAGCAGCGGCAGCCAGTCCGGGCCGCTGCCGCTGACGAAGGCGACGAGGGCCACCGCGCAGATGATCAGAAAGGGCGTTCCCGAGGCGGCGTGCCACACCGGCCGGCCGCCGCGCCGCTGGTCCGGGGCTTGACTCATGTTCGTCCGCAATCCCTGCCTGTGTGAGGCGTCACACCACTGCCGTCCGTTTCGACCAGTTAATGGGTGTACGCGGCCCGGCCACAAGGGCGGGGATTTCAGATAGTGAGCGACAGCCCCCGGGTCACGCGGCTCGCCGTCGCGAGCAGCTTGGCGCGCACCTCGTCGCGCGCGGCGACCCGGTCCGCGCGGAGCGAGACACCGAGCGAGCCCAGGGTGCCGCCGCTGTAGACGGGCACCGCGACGCAGACGGTGCCGAGGGCGTACTCCTCCAGGTCCATGACGGCGGGCGGGGCCGGTACGTCCTCCAGCCGCCGCAGCAGTTCGGTGCGGCGGGTGATCGTGCGCGGGGTCAGATCGGCCAGCGGGTGGCGGGAGAGGTAGTCCTCGCGGGACTCCTCGTCCAGCTCGCGCAGCACGCACTTGCCGAGCGCGGTGGCGTGTCCCGCGTCGTCGAAGCCCACCCAGAGGTCGACCCGCGGGGTGCGGGGCCCGTCGACGATGTCCGCCACCCGGATCTCGCCGTCCTCGTAGAAGGTCAGATAGGCGGCGGCCGACAGGTCGTCCCGCAGCGCGGCCAGCGCCGGCCGGACGCGGCTGAGCGGCATCTGCGGACGGCTGGCGGCATGCAGGGCATCGAGCTTCTCGCCGAGGGCGAAGCAGCCGTCGTCGAGCTTGCGCACATATCCGTCGTGGGTGAGGGTCCGCAGCAGGTGGTAGGCGGTGGCGAGCGGTAGTTCCGTCTCGCGCGCCAGCTGCTTCGCCGGCGCGCCGGACTCGTGTGCGCCCACCGCCTCCAGCAGGCGGAAGGCCCGCTGGACGGACGTGATGAGCGTCGGTCCGCCCTGAGCAGCCATGCCTCCAGCCTGCGCCCCCCGCGGGGCCCGGGCAAGCGCCGGGGAACGCCGGGATCGTCCTCGACGGCGGCATCCGGCCGGCCGGTCGCGCCCTGGCCCGGCCCGCCCGGCGCGCGGCCCGCCCCTCGGCCCGGAGACGGCCTTCGGACAGGGCGGCGTCACCGCCACCCCCCTCCGGGCAGGACATCGAGACCGCCACCCTCGACCTCCAGGCACCCCCCGCACCCGCCGCGGCGATGAGTTCCGGGGGCCCGCTCCGTCATCAAGGGTGAGGGCGACACCACCGGAGGCGTTCGATGATCGACAAGCAGTTCACCGCCGTGTTGCGGAGGAGCCCGGCCAAGGGCGGCTGGACCTACGTCGTATGGCCCGAGGCCGCGGAGTTCTTCGGCACCCGCGGGCTGGTCAAGGTACGGGGCACGATCGACGGGCAGCCGTTCCGCAGTTCGTTCATGGCCCTGGGCGACGGCACCCACAAGCTTCCGGTGAACGCCGGGATCCGCAGGGCGATCGGCAAGGGCGAGGGGGACACCGTCACCGTGCGCCTGGAGGAACGGCTGGACCGCTGAGGGGCGTGCGGCCCGTTCAGCCCGTCTCCGCCAGGGCGCGCACCGTGCCGGCCAGGGACCGCCAGGCCAGGGCTGAGCCGGGCGTGGCGGCGTGCGGGGAGCGGAAGTCGCCGAGGAAGGCGGCGACGTCCGCAAACCGCCGGCGCAGTCCGTGGAGGGCGAGGCCTTCGGGATCCGGGCGGCGGCCGACCGCGTAGCCACGTCGATCCCCCACGTACGCAGCGCGTCACCCAGCTCCGGCTCGCCGATCCCTTCGGGCCGTCCTCTCATACGGCGACCCTACGAAGTGGGTTCCGCCCGGGTCCAGGGCGGGGCGGCGGCCGGGGGAAGGCGGACGCGGCATAGAGTGCTGATCATCCGTCCCCCTGGAAGGATCGACGTGCATGTATGACGCACTCCTCGCCGAGACCGTGACCGTCACCGGCCACGGCGGCGACCTGATCGAGGCGTACTCCGCCCGCCCCATGGCCCCCGGTCCCCTCGGCGGCGTCGTGGTGATCCACCACATGCCCGGCTACGACGACCCCACCAAGGAGATCACCCGGCGGTTCGCCGCGGAGGGCTTCGCGGCCGTCTGCCCGAACCTCTACAGCCGTGAGGCGCCCGGCGCGTCGCCGGACGACGCGGCCGCGGCGGCACGCGCGCGGGGCGGCGTGCCCGACGAGCGGTTCCTGGGGGACGCCGCGGGCGCCGCCGCGTACCTGCGGGGCCTGCCGTCGTCCAACGGCAAGGTCGGCGTGATCGGTTACTGCTCCGGCGGGCGCCAGGCCTTCCTCGCCCTGGCCTCGCTGGACGTGCAGGCCGGCGTGGACTGCTACGGCGCCTTCGTCGCGGGCCGGCCGCCGGAGGGATTCCCGCTCCAGGTCGAGCCCGTCGTCCACCTGACGAAGGACCTGCACGGCCCGCTGCTGGGGCTGTTCGGCGCGGAGGACAGCTACCCCTCCCCCGAGCACGTCGCCGAGCTGGAGGCCGAGCTCAAGGCGCAAGGCAAGCCGTACGAGTTCCACACCTACGAGAACGCCGGCCACGCCTTCTTCGCTGTGAACCGTCCGAGCTACCGCAACGAGGCGGCGGTCGACGGCTGGTCGAAGGTCCTGGCCTTCTTCAGGGAGCACCTCTGATGTGCACGTACCTCACCGAGAAGATCCGCGTCGACGGCAGCGGCAAGGGCGCCCAGGGCTACTTCGGGCTGACCGAGGCCATGGTCTACGTCGACCACCCGCAGCACGCGCCGTACGAGCACACCGTCAACATCGACTTCCTCAACCCGGCGCTGGGGGCCTCGGCCCGGGTCGCCGTCGAGCTCACCGAGGAGGCGGCACTGGCCCTGGTCGACGCGATCCGCTCCGCGCTGGCGGCGGCCCCGCCCGGGCTGGCCTCCTCCGGGCAGGCCGCGCCGGCGGCACACTGACGGAACGGGCCGTCACCCCGGGACCGTGACCTGGATCAGGGCGTGCGTGCCGCTGGTGCGCCACGCGGTGCCGCCGGCGTCCAGCCGGGCCACGGTCTCGGGGGCGAGCCCCGCGACGGTGTCGGACTTGAGGGTACGCAGGGTGGCGACCGGCCCCGGGAACCAGGTGGTGACGTCCGCGAACGGCACGGTCGGGGGCCAGAGCCGGTCGTCCACCAGGCGCCGGTAGTTGAGGTCGCCCTTCATCACCGTCAGCCGCGCGGCCGCGAAACGTTCCCGCAGGTCGTCCGGCATGTCGCGGTAGCCGAGCGGCGCGCACGCGAAGGGGTGCGCGGTCAGCGTGAGCCGCCCCTCGCGCAGCGCGGCGAGCAGCCGCCCGCCGGTGCGGGCCGCCTCACCGGAGGCGGCGGTCATCCGGCGCAGGCAGGACAGGACGTCCTGGGTGGTGGCGTCGGAGACGTAGTAGGGGCGGGGTTTGACGAGCAGGTCGACCTCGCGGGCGCGTCCGCTCGCGAGGAGGTCGTCGACGAGGGCGAGGTCGGCCAGGATCTCGCGGGCGCTGTTGTCGGTGACCACGACGACCGTGCCGCCGTCCAGCAGGGACCACAGCCGCACCGACTCGTCGGCGACGAACGTCCCGGAGGCCTCGGGGGCGGCCGCCTCGGCCACCATGGTGAACCCGAGGTCCGCCTGGTTGCCCCACACCGCGGCCGCGAGCAGGACGTGTTCGCGGTCGTCGGGGGCGAGCCCGGGCAGCTCGTCGAGGGCGGCGAGGTCGGCGGCGAAGCCGGGACCGTCCAGTTCGGCGTCCTTGAACGGCGCGAACAGGTCGACGCCGTGCCACGCCCCGGGGGCGAGGTAGCCGGCAGGGTCGAGCAGCCGGCGGTAGAAGTACGACTCCGACCACAGGAAGGGCAGTTCGGCCCACGGCCGCCCGAAACGCCCTTCGCCCCACTCCTCCCACGCCGCCCGGTCCGGCGCCTCCCGCGGCAGCCCGGCGACCGTGCCGGAGCGCGACTCCTCCAGCAGCGCCGCGAAGGCCCGGCGGCGCTCCGGCCCGTACGGGACGGCGTCCAGGATGCGGCCGACCAGCACGGGGTGCCGGTCCTGGAAGACGCTCCGGGCGAAGGACCCGGGCTCGTCACAGGTGATCGGCGGTGCCGGCGGGAGCGCGGGGCCGGGGAGGCCTTCGGGGTGTCCACCCATGCGTCGTCGTCCTCCAGCGGTCGGGGGCGGGGGCAGCGTCCGCGGGCATTCTCACAGGAAGCGGAGGCGAAGTGGGGCACCCAGGCCGTGCGCGGACGCGCGGCACGCGCGGTTCCCCTGCGGCGCTGTGTGGGGCACTCTGTCCGCGGCGGGGAGACGGGGAGCGACGGGGAGGGCCCATGGCCATGGTGCGTGAGGTGGGGGCGGACGGCGGCGCGCCGCCTGCGACGGTGGTGCTTGTGGAGGCGGGGCCGCGGGTGACGGACGTCGTGGCCGTGCTGGGCCGGCTGACGGGACGGGGCGAGGAGCACTGCCGGTTCCTCACGGGCCGGGTGCCGGTGGCGGTACTGCGCGACGTGCCGGAGGAGCATGCCGAGGCGGCCGTGGCCACACTGCGCGCCGCCGGGGCCACCGCGGAGATCGGGTGGCTCGGCGGGTCCTCCGGCCTTGCCGGAGCCGGAAGTCCCGCCGGGGCCCGAAGTCCCGTGCGGGTGTCGGACCTCGACCGGGCCCTCACGCAGGGACGGGAGCGGCCGCTGCCGCCCGAGGTCGAACGGCTGCTGCGGGACGTCGGCGCTCCGCCGCGGCTCGCGGCCCACCTGCGGCTCGTGCACGACGTGGCCTGCGAACTGGTGGAGTGGGTCCGTCAGTACAGCCCGGACCTGGTCGTCGACCGCGAGGCCGTGCTCTTCGGCGCGGCCACCCACGACATCGGAAAGGCGCTGCACGTCGGCGAGTCGTCGGGGCCGGGCAGCGCCCACGAGGGGGCGGGCCGCGCGCTGCTGCTGGCGCGGGGCGTCGCGCCGCGCCTGGCGCGCTTCGCGGCCACGCACGGGTCGTGGACGGACGGGGCCGTCACCATGGAGGACCTGCTGGTGAGCATGGCCGACAAGGTCTGGAAGGGCAGACGCGTCACGGAGCTGGAGGACCTGGTCGTCGACCGGCTGGCCGGGGCGACCGGCGACGAGCGCTGGGAGGTGTTCCTGGCGCTGGACGGATTCCTCGGCGAGGTCGCCGCCGACGCAGACCGGCGCCTGGCCTTCCACACGGCGTTCCCCGTGGCCCGGGGCGTGGGGAGCCCCGCCGCCCTGGGGCCCGGACCGGGCGGCTTCTGAGGGGCGGAGGCGGCGGCGGCGCGGTCAGTAGTCAGCACGGTTCAGCGCGGTCAGCGCAGGTGCCGCGCGAAGAAGTCGGCCGCCTCCCCGCCGACGCGGTGACGGACCGCCGGGTCGGCGGGCTCCGGCCCGGGGAAGTCGTCATGTCGGACGTGGGCACCGACGCAGCGGCCGCTCGCCGTGGGGATGTGCTCCAGGTAGGGCCTGGTGTCGGCCTCGTACGGGTTGACCGTGTCGGCACCTCCCCAGCGAATGCCCACGGGCACCCGGACCGCCGCCAGGCTCCCCGGCGTGACAAATCCGCCCACGCCGGGGGCCACTTGGAAGACCGCCCGCACCCGTGCGTCCGAGAGATCCGCCCCCGCGCCGTCGAGCGCCCGCCGTACCGAGAGGGCGTCGGGGTACTTCTCGCGGTACGCCTCGAGCACACCGGGGAACTCGGATATGTCCGGCAGCGGGGCGGCGCCCGACAGCACGGCCCACAGCACGTCCATGGCGAGGCGGGCCCCGGCGAGCGCCACCGCCGTGTGGGTGCCAGGCGAGAAGCCCGCCGCCCCGACCGGTCCCAGTTGTCGTTCCCGGGCGAGTGCGTCGAGGGCGAAGGAGACGTCCCGCGGCCGCTCCCACACGGGGAGGAAGCCCTCCGGCTCGTATCCGTCCACGCAGTCGTTGCCGTGGTGGTCCCGGGCCAGTACCCGCGGACCCGCCGCGCGCAGCGGACGCACCAGCCACTCCATGTCGCCGCCCGAGCCTCCGGTGCCGTGCGAGACGACGACCAGCGGGGCGGGCCCGGCCGGCGGTGCGTCCGGCTCCCCCAGGTGGATCCGCACCGGGCGCGGACGGGCCGGCACCCCCAGTGGCGGCGGGACTCGTCGTACAGGACGCCTACCAGCGGCTGTTCGGGCCCGGAGATCGCCATGACGCCGTCCTAGGGAGCCGGCCCGGCCGCTCAGGCGCGCGGCCTCGTGGCGTCAGGCCGCCGGGACGGCCTCCTCCCAGGCGGCATGGTCGTGCTGCGTCATGGGCCCTCGCCTCCGGGGTCGGTTTCCCAGCGGATCCTTTCACCGGGCCCAAGACGCTCCGGTGGCGGGTCCTTTCGGCCGTTCGCGCATCCGCCGCGAATCGGGCGGCATCGGCTCCGGCACATCGGGTAGGCGCGGCATCACGGCATTGTCCGTGACACCCCCGAACGCTTCCTCCGGAAGGAGTCGAGACGATGGGCTGGTGGCGAAGCGCCGCTTGCGCACAAGAGGATCCGGAACTGTTCTTCCCGGTCGGCTCGTCGGGCCCGGGTGCGGGGCAGGAGGCCCGCGCCAAGGCGGTCTGCGAGAGGTGCCCGGTGGTGGGCGACTGCCTTGAATGGGCACTCGCCACCGGGCAGTCCGCGGGTATTTGGGGCGGCACGTCCGAGGAGGAGCGCCGCGCCGTACACCGCCGCGCCGCCCGCGCCGGGTGAGCGCCCCGCGGACCCGGTCCCGGTGTGACGGGGCGGGGGTCGGCGCCCGCGGGCGCCGACGGCGAAGACCTCGGGCTCTCCCCGCGGCCCGGCACCCGGGGCCGGGACCCCACCTCGACGACGGCCCCTCGCCTGTCCGGCAGGGGCCGCCGAGGTGCGCTCGCGGGCGTGGCGCGGTCGTCGTCGCTGATCCGGCGCCGGGACCGGATCAGCGCCGACGGCGGGTGCGGCGCCGACGGGCCGTGCCCGGGAGGCGTACGGCCACGACCAGCGTGACGAGCCACGTCACCACGAAGGCGCAGACGACGGCCAGCAGGGTCGTCACGGTCGCGGCGATCAGCAGCCCCAGGCACACGATCGCCAGCAGCGCCAGCAGCAGGGCGCGTGGCCGCCGCAAAAGGTCGGCCGGACCCGGGTGTGCGTCCGGCTCCGGGTCCAGCCGCATGGTGCGCAACTGACGTTCGAGCACGTCGTCGTCGCGCATCAGGTCCTCGATCTCCGCCAGCGCACGCCGTTCGCGCTCCGTGAGCCCCGAACCCTCCATCACCGCCCCCTCCACCACCCGCCCATGCCAGTCACTTACCCCGAATGGCGGAAGGGATGAGGGGTACCCGGTCGCGGAGTCGCAGAATGTGCCCGCGTCGTGACGGAGGGATCCCGATCATGTTGATGGCCCATCCCGTGGTTCTGCACATGCTGGTCGAGCAGTACGAGGCGCTGCGGGCGGCGGAGGCCGTAACCGGTGGGAGCGACGGCCCCGAGGCGCGCCGACGGCTGGAGGACGCGGCGTACACGCTGTGTGTGGCCACCGGGACCACGGACCTGGAGGCCGCGCTCGCGGCCGCCCGCGGCAGGGTGCCGAGAGCGCGGCCGGCGGACGGCGCCGTTCCCGGTTCCTGAAGTCGGCCCGCGTGAGTGGCCGACTCCCGGGTACGCGCCCCTCAGCGCAGACGGCCCGAACCGGGAGGAACGCATGACGACGAACGCCACGCCCCCCAACGATCCGGTGCCCCCGAGCCCCACGCCGTCGCCCGGCCCCACGGGACCGGAGCCGGGCCCCGCACCCGGGCCCCTCCCGCCGGGCGGCCCGGACCCGCTGCCGCCGACGCCCCCGCCCCACGGGCCGGACCCCGTTCCCCCGGACCCCACGCCGCCGGGCCCCGGACCCGAACCGGGGCCGCTCCCGTCACCGGGACCCGCTCCGCAGCCCGCGACCTGAGGAAGACGAACCGCGGCCGCGGAAGACGCACGGCCCCGTCCGCCACGGCGAGCACGACCGGCCCGCAACGCCGGGGTTCGGGTCAGCCCCCGCATGTCGTGGCGGACCGTGGGCTCCGAGACGGTCGCCAACGGTCCGCAGTGATGAGTGCGTTGGCGTTGATGTCAGCGGTTGATGCCAGCCGAGACGGCGGGCGGAGTCTGACGAGGTCGACACCACGTCCGGAGATGCGGCTGTGGCATGAGGTCCTATGCCGTTTAGCCTCTGGCCGAGAGCCCGCTACGGCAAGCGATTCGGGGGTGGAGGCGATGGCGGTCGGTGAGTCGGTCAGGTATCCGTCCGTATGCGAGACCTGCGGCGCCGTGGCGGAGTGTGACGGCGGTGAGGGCCTGGTTGACGGTGAAGTGCGCTGGGACATCGCAAGGAGCTGTGCAGCCTGCGGCATGTACGTGATCGCCTGTGGTCGATCGGATGTGCCGGGAGATCTGCGGGAACGGCTGCTGTCCGAGCATGGTCCGGCGCGACTGCAGCTCTGCGACCCGTCGTCCAGTGCCGTCGTACTCATGAGGGTGATACGTGCCGAACTGGGACTCGACTTGATCCAGGCGAAGGCCATGGCGCATCGAGTACGCGCGGGAACGCAAACGGGGACGCTGACCGAAATGGCGTTCCTCGCCCACCGGCTACGCCAGGCAGGCGTTCAGGCGACGACTCGACGCCCGTAACGGCTGGCACCAAGTCGTACACGTTGCGCCGGCGTGCGGGGCAGCGAGTACCCCGGGCGCGGAGGCTGGAGCAAGTTCCTGATGCACCGCATGGGGCACCCGGTGAGGGCCGCACTGATCTACGTGGACAACCAGAGCCGGCGGGTCACGGGACCGGTCCCGACATGGATTCCGCTGGACTTTCTGGCACTTGAGTGGCACGGCGGCCACCACAGGCGGTAAAAGATCAAGGCCCGGTTTCCGGATTCATGCTGGATGCTCTGGGCTCTTGCCATGCGTGGGGTGGCGACCGTCGTTGGCCGTGGCTGACCGCCTGATGTGGCACGGCTGTGGCACGCCGCCCTGGATCGCAGGGACTACGGGCACGCCCTGTCGGGTGACGCTTTCCTGTACACCCGAGCCGCTGTAGCTGCCGCTGGCCGAGAAACGTACGACCGCGTCCTACAGGATCCGGCGGAGTTCGAGCCGTTCGCCACTGGCGGCGTATGGGCCGAAAGCTTGCTCAACGTTCCAGATCGAGCTTATGAGCACGTCACTGGCGAGGAGTGGGGACGCTGGACGCGCTACTCCTGCGAGTCCTACTCCAACACCGCAGGCTGGGCTGACTCCTAGAGCCCCTCAGCTCTGCTACACGCGAACCCAGTTGGCGAAGTGACGGCGCAAGTGGACTCCAGCCGATGGCACCCGACCTGTATGTGCAGTCTCAAGTCGGCTGCGATCGGGGCGACGTCACTACGTCGACTCCAGAATGCGGTCGAGGGTACGGCGTCCCATTGCGCTCATCGTCGGATTGCTCTCGACGTAGTACCAGACAAGACCCATCGCCTGTTCGAAGGCCCATGCCTTGCCGCGCTCCCACTCCAGATCGTCGCAGGCCAATGTCCGCCGGAGCACTTCCCGTGGGCCCGGTTGCAACAGGTGCCAGGCGCTGACCAGATCCAGCGCCGGGTCGGCCGGGCCGAAGCCGCCGGTGTCGAGTACGCCGCTGAGCCGGTCTCCCGCGACCAGTACGTTGCCGGGGATCAGGTCACCGTGGCTCATCACATCGGCAGCCGTGCGTGGCAACTCCCGCAGCCGAGACCACACTTGGCGCAGCCGGGGTACGTCGAGCAGGTCCTCGCTCTCCTCGAAGCACTTCGCCATCCAGTCGTCGTGGTGAGCGAGAACGCCGCCACGGTTGTCGCCGTCGAAACGCCGACCCCGCGTCTCGGCATCCCGCAGGGCCGCGATGAAGGCCGCGAGGTCCTCGGCGAAAGCGTCCGACCCACTGGGGTCGGCGTCGAAGGCGACCGTTCCCGGCAGCCACGTCTGGACCGACCACGGCATGGGGCAACCGGCTCCGGGCTTTCCCAGGGCGACGGGTTCCGGAACGGGGAACCGGGACACCTGCGCCAGCTCCGCGCTCGCCTGGGCTTCCCGTTCCAGGACCGCCAGCGCCTCCGCGGCATCGGTCAGACGCAGCGGGAACCGCGCGGAGAGGTCGTCCCCGATGCGGAAGATGGCGTTGACCGTCCCGGTCGACGACTGGAGTCGGATCGCCTTGCCGCTCCACTGAGGGAACTGCTCCCGGATCAGGGCCGCAACGATGTCGGTGGTGACGTCGACCTGGTCGTCGTGCATGGTCATTCTCGCGGGGCCTCTCCGAGTCCGAGGTGAACAGTCCCATGCGAAGCGCCGCAGACAGGCCGGATCAATGGAGACGACAGCCAGTATTCATGCGCCGCGGTCTGGATCAACTGGAATTCTCGGACACCCAGGCGTCTCACCCGTTCCGGCCGGCCCCAGGCCACAGCCGCGGCCTCGGAGGGTCCTCGGGCACTCCCCGGTCATCTCGGCTGCGGCACGTGCAACTGGAAACGGCGTCAAGGCGTCCTGCCAGATCATGAGCCGAACCGAGTCGCGGTCGTATGCAACGACAACAGGCTCCTGTGTCTGCTTGCGGGCCATCCCAGCGCCGACAGCGCGGTCCTGCCAGCGGTCCACGCTGCCGTGGCGGCGAAGCTCGCCGAGGGCGAACGACCGCATGCCGCCGTGCTCACGCTTGCAGGACGTACGGAGATCGAGGCGGAAGAGGTGCGCCGACTCGGGACCTTCCGAGGGGCTTCCTCTCGCCTGCGCGGCCGGCTCGACCGGCGCCTCGGCGCCCGCGGATGACCCCACGTGCATCGATCCGGAGGCGACGATCCCGTTCTTCGGCGGGGCCCGTACGCTGACCGCTCGGGCCGCCGCCCTGCCCGACGGCGCCCGGACACGAGAGGCGGAGGAACGATGGAGCTGCTCCGGTCCGACGACGCGGGCGGGCCGCACGGTGGAGACGCGACGTACGCCGGCGCGGTCGCGGGCTGGCCCGTGACGGCACGGGAGGTCGCCCTGTGGTGCGGGCGGCACGAGCACCCGCTGGCGGGCGCGGTGGTCGCGGGCTGGCGCGACGCGGAGGACGTCGAGGCGTACCTGCTGTACGACGGACCCGAACTCGTCGGCTACGGCGAACTCTGGCTGGACGCCGAGGAGGACGAGGTCGAACTGGCCCGCGTCATCGTCGCGCCCTCGGCCCGCGGGCGCGGCCTCGGGCGGCGTCTGATCACCGGGCTGACCGCGCGGGCCCGGCTCACCGGCCTGGCGGAGGTCTTCCTGCGCGTGCACCCCGACAACGACGCCGCGCTGCACTGCTACCTGGGGGCGGGCTTCGCCCCGGTCCCCGCGGAGCAGGCGGCCGAGTGGAACGTGCCGCAGCCGGTCGCGTACCTCTGGCTGCGGCACGCGAACTGACACAGCGCCGCCGAGGGCCGAGGGCACGTGTGCGCCGTCGACCACTCCGACGGGACGCGTTGACATGTCCGCCTCACGCGTTGACGCTTGAGAGCGCTCTCACGCACTTTCCGCCACCCCGGCGTCCCTCCACCCCCCACACGAGGAGGAAGCGCGTGCACATCCGACGCATCCCCGTCGCGTCCCTGCCGGCCGCCCTGCTGACCGCTCTGCTGACCGCTCTGCTGATGACGGTCGGCCTCACCGTCCTCGGCACCTGGTCCCCCCGCGCCGAGGCCGCCGTCCCCGCCACCATCCCGCTGACGCTCACCAACAACTCCGGCCGCGACGAACCCGTCTACCTCTACGACCTGGGCACCGAACTCGCCACGGGCCGCCAGGGCTGGGCCGACGCGAGCGGCACCTTCCACCCCTGGCCGGCCGGTGGCAACCCGCCGACACCGGCGCCGGACGCCTCGATCCCCGGCCCCGCCAACGGGAGGTCCGTCACCATCCGCATCCCCAGGTTCTCCGGCCGCATCTACTTCTCCTACGGCCGGAAACTGGACTTCAGGCTGACCACGGGGGGCCTGGTGCAGCCCGCGGTGCAGAACCCCTCCGACCCCAACCGGGACATCCTCTTCAACTGGTCCGAGTACACGCTGAACGAAGCCGGACTGTGGATCAACAGCACCCAGGTGGACATGTTCTCCGCCCCGTACGCCGTCGGCCTCAAGCGCGCCGACGGCAGCACCACTACCACCGGGCACCTCGTGCCGGGCGGCTGGAACGGCTTCTTCGCCGCCCTGCGCGGCCGGACGGGCGGCTGGGCGGACCTCGTACAGACCCGCTCCGACGGGACGGTGCTCCGCGCGCTCTCCCCCGGCCACGGGACCGAGACGGGCGCGCTCCCGCGCACCGTCATGGACGACTACGTCAACCGCGTCTGGCAGAAGTACTCCGCGGCGACGCTGACGGTGACGCCCTTCGGCGACCGGCCCGGCACGAAGTACTACGGGCGGGTCGCCGACGGCGTCATGCGCTTCACCGACGCCTCGGGGTCCGTCGTCACCTCGTTCCAGAAGCCGGACGCCGACAGCGTCTTCGGCTGCCACAAGTTGCTGGACGCGCCCAACGACCTGGTGCGCGGGCCGATTTCGCGCACCCTGTGCGCCGGCTTCAACCGCTCGACCCTGCTCACCAACCCGGCGCAGCCGGACACCGGCGCGGCCGGCTTCTACCAGGACCCCGTGACGAACCACTACGCCCGCGAGATCCACGCGCGGACGGCCGACGGGAAGGGGTACGCGTTCGCCTTCGACGACGTCGGCCACCACGAGTCCCTGGTCAACGACGCCGACCCGCAACAGGCGTACATCACGCTGGATCCGCTCGACTAGCGTCGAGAATGCAGATCCTCCGGCGCCTGCGTCATCCTCGCCGGATCAAGAGTGGCTCCGCGCACCGGCATTGACCGGGGCGATGACGCGGGTTGCCGGAACTTCCCTGCTCGGGCGATCCGTCCTGTTACGGTCTGCTCATGGGTGCTCAACTGCACGTGATGGTTCCTGACGACCTCTGGCAGTACCTCGATGAGGCCGACTTCGACTCGGTCGATTCGTTCCGAGGGGCCGATCAGTGGGCCGACGCCGCTCACGCCGTTGTCGCCGTGGCCGACGGAGGGCTCGGCATGGGGGCGAATCTCGTCACCGTGATCCTGGGGCGGGATGCCATCGCCTCGTTTCTCGAGCAGGTACAGCGATGGGTCGGCCGCCGGCGCGGGGCGGAAGGAGCCGCCGGCGCCGCCGCGGTGAGCCTGACCCTGCGCACCGGCGACGGAGAGACCACCGTGGCCATCACTCGCACGGGGACGGCCGAGGTCGACGCCGAGATGCTGGCCCGGCTGCTGAACTCGGCGATGAACGGAGACCGGGGTCGGGGGCAGGCTGGATGAAGCTCTTCGGCCGGTCCGAGGCCTCGCGCTACCGGGGCGCGGCTGAGGCCTACAAGAGTATTCAGGACCGCTTCAATGC
Organism: Streptomyces sp. BoleA5; assembly: GCF_000373665.1. Taxonomy (NCBI): domain Bacteria; kingdom Bacillati; phylum Actinomycetota; class Actinomycetes; order Kitasatosporales; family Streptomycetaceae; genus Streptomyces; species Streptomyces sp. BoleA5. The sequence goes on along the minus strand of NZ_KB892124.1, from coordinate 264,939 downwards.
TGTCGGACAGGACAGCGGGCGCCTGGAAAGCGTCCGCGACGACGTCTGGGACCTGCAGCGGAAGCTGTCCCAGGACCTTGCCCAGGGTCGTACCTCGGTGGCGGGCCCGCTCTTCTCCGCCGCCCGCCTGTCATTCCTGATCGAGTTCAGTACAGGCGCGGACTGGAGCCGCGCGACCACGTCCGGACTCGCGTTCTCGACCGCGTGCTGCGTCATCGACGTGTCGCGAAGCCAGGACGACGAGCCCATGCCCGAGGGCCTCCTGCGCGAAATGCAGCGCATGGCGCCGACGTCGGCTTACGCGGCGCACCGATGCGGGGTGCCCCTCGCCGGCGTCATGGCCGCGGAGGCGATCACCTCCCTGTCACTGGGCGACCGGATGGTGGCCCGCGAGAGTACGGCCACCGTCACCGACAACGGCCTGGCCGCACTCCAACGGCAACTGACCGGCATGCAGAGGACGGCCGCCCGGGAGATGCGGGCGACACGCTCCATGGCGAAGCGCTCCCCGCATGTCGGCCTCAGTCTCCAGGAAGCCGTGAATCAGCAGTTCCTGACGGACCTCGCGACGCTGACCACGGCCGAGGGCGCCCACAGACTGGCCATGTCGCCCAACGCCCTCGCATCCGCGCGAGCAGCCCTCTCCAGCGGGCGGACCCTCGTCTACATCGCCCCCGCGCCGCGCAGCGCGGCAGCACTTCGGATCAACTCCCCCGAGTCCGAACGCGAGATGTGCGAGAGCATCGAACTTCCCGCACTTGATTTCGGCTCCGTGCGCACGTTGGTCGAGCAGGTCCGGGACGGCTACGGGGCCGCCCAACGCGGTGAACTCGGCAAGAAGGGTCTGGCCAGGCTCATACGCACCGCCCTCGACACGGTGACCTCGGCATTCTGGGACCCCCTGCTGACCGAATGGCCCGAACTGCGGGACGTTCCCCTTGCCTTGGCCCCCCTGGCGGAGTCCGCCCTGCTCCCCTTCTACACGGCCCTTGTGGGCGGGGCACCGGCCTGCTCGGTGCTGGACGTGACCATGGTGCCTTCCGGGCGCGCCCTCTTCCTGGCCGCGGGTTGGCAGCCGCAGGCCGGAAGAGTCCTTGTCGCCGCCGATCCGTGGGTGGACGGAGGCGGCCTTCGGTCGATCCCCCGGACCGTTCCCGAGGCGCGGGCGGTCGCGGCAGTGCACGGCGTGGAGCCGAGGATCCTCCGGGAGCAGGTGCTCCACGCGCCGGAGCCTCCACCGCGTGAGGGACCGGCCGACGGCCCCGACCTGCTGCGTACGACCCGCGGCACGGCCCAGGAGATACCCGCGACGAGCGAAACAGGCCCGGCACCGCCCGACATCGCGGACCGCATAGCCGAGGCGTCGGTGGTGCATCTCGCCTGCCACGGCGAACTGCGCTCCGACGACCCACTGGCTTCCTCGCTGCTCCTGGGCGGAAAGCTGCCTCTTGCGAGCGTGTTGCGGACCAATCTGCGCCCAGGGGCCACCGTCGTACTGTCCGCATGCGAATTGGGGAGCATCACCGGTGACCTCCCGGACGAGCAGTTGGGCTTTCCGGCCGCACTGCTCGCCGTGGGCGCGCGTTCCGTCATCGGCGCGTTGTGGCCCGTTCCCGACACCGAGGCGACCGTGACCCTGATGACGAAGACGCATCGAGCCCTGGCCGCATCGTCCGCCACGAGAGCCCTGGGCCGGGCGATCGGCGAAGCGCACGCTCAGGGGGTCCCCCCCTCGGCCTGGGCCTCCTTCGCCTGCTTCGGCGCATGACAGAGCGATGCCCGGGGCCCGGTATCGCCATCGCCATCGGTATCGGGAAGACGTGTGCGGGCGTGCCGTCCCGGACCGTCCTGGGACGGCCGTCGAGCAGGCCGGCGTTCCGCGAGGCCACCACAGGTGCACGTCCCGCTCAGGACCGATTGTCAGTGGCCCGGCCTAGGGTGAGGGCGACACTGGAACCGCGACGAGAGACTGGAAGTCCCATGACGACCCTTTCCGACCGTCCGAACACCGCGCTGCTCGTCATCGACGTCCAGAACGGGGTGGTGACCGGCTCCCACAACCGGGACGACGTCATCGCGAACATCAACACCCTGATCGGCAAGGCACGGGCCGAGGACGTGCCGGTGATCTGGGTGCAGCACTCGGACGAGGACCTCCCGAAGGGCAGCGAGAGCTGGCAGTACGTGCCGGAGCTGGTGCGCGAGGAGGCGGAGCCGCTGATCCACAAGCTCTACGGCGACTCCTTCGAGGACACCGAGCTGGAGGCAGTGCTCTCCGACCGCGGCGTGGGCCGCCTCGTCGTCACGGGCGCCCAGACGGACGCCTGCATCCGCTCGACGCTGCACGGGGGGCTCGTCCGCGGCTACGACGTCACGCTCGTCGGTGACGCGCACACCACGGAGGACCTCAGCCCGTACGGGGCGCCAAGCCCGGAGCTGGTGATCGCGCACACCAACCTGTACTGGAAGTTCCAGAGCGCTCCCGGGCGCCGCGGTGGCACCGTCGACACGGCCGAGGTCTCCTTCGCGGCTGCCGAGGAGAACTGAGCCGTCCGGAGTCGGCGACCGGTCCGCCCGGCTGTGACGGCCTCGGCCGGGCGGGACGGCGGCCGGCCCGTCTGCGCTTCGATAGGGTGATCATCATCAGGTGGGTGTATCGGGTCGGGTGGCCGGAATCATCGGCATGTACAGCGCCGCGCAACAGAGCGGCAATCCTTCGCCGGCTCATCTCCTCGGTATCGCGGTCGGCTTCCTGCCACCGGGGCTCTTCCTACTCCACCGACGTCGGCAACTCGCCCAGGAACCGCCCGTGATCGGACGCCCCGCGGGCGCCGTCGCGCGGCTGCGCCTCGCCTATCTGGTCTCCGGCCGGCTCTGCACGGGCTTCGGGGCGTTCGCCCTGCTGGTCTCCGCGCTGACCGCGCTGACCCCAGGGGGCTGAAGCGACCCCCGGGAGCCGCCGGATGACCGGGGTCACACCGCGCTCCGCGAGTGGTGGGGCCGCGGATCCCGCGGGCTTCGCCATCCGGCAGATCACGGCCCGTCGAAGGTCGGTCCGGAAACTCCCGTGAGCGCGGGCGTGGCGCTGGCGGCGTGGATCGGCCCCGCCGTGCCGCGGAGCGGGGATCCGGAGCCGCCGCGCCGACCGGCGATGATCTCGGCGGCGATCGAGACGGCCGTCTCCTGCGGGGTCAGGGCGCCGATGTCGAGGCCGATCGGCGAGCTGAGACGGGCGAGTTCGGACTCGGTCAGGCCCGCGCGCCGGAGCCGATCGAGGCGGTCCTCGTGGGTGCGCCGGGAGCCCATCGCCCCGACGAACCCCAGGAACGGGAGCCGCAGGGCCACCGCCAGCAGCGGCACGTCGAACTTCGGGTCGTGGGTGAGGACGGCCACCATCGTGCGGGCGTCGACACGGCCCGCCGCGGACTCCGCGGCGAGGTAGCGGTGCGGCCATTCGACGACGACCTCGTGGGCGTCGGGGAAGCGGGCCGCGGTGGTGAACACGGGGCGCGCGTCGCAGACCGTGACCCGGTGGCCGAGGAGCGCGCCCTGGCGGGCGAGGGCGGAGGCGAAGTCGGTGGCGCCGAAGACCAGCAGGCGGGGCGGCGGGGCGTAGGAGCGGACGAAGACCCGCAGGTCGCCGTAGCGGCGCTGCGCGCTCGTGCCGCGGGCCAGCATCGCGCGGGCGTCCTCGGTCACGGCGTCGTCCAGTTCGGCGGAGCCGAGGCGGCCCGAGCGTTCCCCGGGGCGCACCACCATGCGGGTTCCGGCGCCGGGCCCGGCGACCACGGTGGCCACGGCGACGGCTCGGCCCGCCGCCAGGTCGTCGAGGACGCCCGGCAGTTCGGGGAAGCCGGCCGGGGAGACCGGCTCGACGTGTACGTCGATGGTGCCGCCGCAGGTGAGGCCGACGGCGAAGGCGTCGTCGTCGCTGATCCCGTACTGGTGCAGCTGCGGCGTCATGGTACGGACGACCTCGCGCGCCACCTCGTACACGGCGGCTTCGACGCACCCGCCGGACACGCTCCCGGCGACCTCGCCCTCGGCGGACACGGCCATCACCGCGCCCGGGGGCCGGGGCGCGCTGCGGTAGGCGCCGACGACGGTGGCGAGTCCGAAGGTGCGTCCCGCCGCGTACCAGGCGCGGATCGGGACCTCGATGTCACGCATCGCGAGGCCTCAGACGAGCCAGACGACGAGCAGGACGACCACGACGACCGCGACGGCTGCCGGGATCGCCCGCTTGAGCACGGCGCCCCTGGCGACGCCCATGAGGTCGATCGGCTCGGGCTCGGGCGTGGGCCGCACCGGGGCGGGCGCCCGCTCGACGGCGGGCGCCGGTTCGACACCAGCCGCCGGGTCTGACACGTCTGCTTCCGTCCCGCCCTGCGACGTCTCCTCCGCGACAGCCTCCGCGGCTCCGGCTCCGGCTCCGGCTCCGGCGTTCTCCGCTGCCGGGGCCTCGGACGGCGCCGCCGCCGGGGCCTGTACCGCTGCCGCGGCCGAGAGCTCGCTGCCGCCCTCGCCGGCCCTGGTGTCCACGCCGCCCCCGCCGACCGCGGCGGGCTCGGGCGCCCGCTCCTCGGCCAGTTGCCGCTCCAGGGCCTCCACGAACCGGCCCAGCAGCTTCCTGCTGACCTCCTCGATCATGCCCTTGCCGAACTGCGCGATCTTGCCGGTGATCGTCAGGCGGGTCTCGACCGTCACCATCGTCGCGTCGCCCTCGGGGACCAGCCGCGCGGTGATCCGCGCGTCGGCGTTGCCCTGGCCCCGGGCGTCGCGGCCGCGCGCCCGCAGCACCGCGGTGCGGCTCCCGGCGTCCTGCTCCTCGAAGGCGGCGGTGCCCTTGTACTGGACGGTCACGGGGCCGACCTTCACCTTCACGAGGCCGTTGTAGGTGTCGCCGTCCCGCCCGGTCAGCTGCGCGCCCGGCATGCACGGCGCGATCCGCTCGACGTCCGTGAGCAGTGCCCACGCCTGGTCCGGCGGCAGGCTCACTCGGAACTCGTTGGTGAAGTCCATCGGGAGCTGACCTCTCTTCCGGTCGTGACGTCATCGGCGGTCCCGGACGGGTGCCCACACCTTGGGCCTGCCGTCGCGCCCCGTCAACGCACAGTTCAGCGTTCGCTTAATACCGCCGGCATCGCGACCGCGTCCGGCGGGTCAGCTCCAGAGCGTGACGTGCACGGGCGGCCGGAACTCCGTCAGCGGCACGCCGTTGGAGCGGGCCAGCAGGGCCTGGGTGGCGGCGGGGGTGGTGACGAACCGGCAGAGCGCGGCCGCGACCGAGGAGCGGCGGTCGGGGGCGAGCGTACTCGCGTAGAGCATGCCGTTGACCGGCATGCCGAGGACGTCGAGGACGACGAGGTGGGAGCGCCGCAGTTCCTCGCGTACGACGTGCAGCAGGGCCAGCGTCACCCCGTCGCCCGCCGCGACGGCGTTGAGCGCGGCGGTGACGCTGGGGAAGGCGGTGGCCTTGGCGGGGTCGACGCCGATGCGGGCGAGGAAGGCGCCGGCGAGTGTGTCGGGATCCATCCCGGCGGGGCCGAAGAGCCACGGTTCGCGGCTGAGCAGGGCGGGGACGATGCGTGACTGCTGCCGCAGGGGGTGACCGGGCGCGGCGACGACGACCAGTTGGAAGCGGAGGAAGGGCACGGACTCGATCGCCGGGTGCGGGGCGGGCGCGGGCCCGATCGTCACGTCGGCCCTGCGGTCCCGCAGAAGTTCTCCGAACACGCCGACGGGTACCGCCAGGGTGTCCGCGTCCAGTTCGGGCTGGCGCCGCCCGAAGGCCGCGAGCAGGGCGGGGAGCACCTGCTCGGCGCCGGTCTCGGTGGACGCCACCCGCAGCTGGGCGGTGCCGGCGCTGGCCTGCCGCACCCGGTGGCGGGTCTCCTCCGCGAGGCCGACGATCTCGGCTGCCCCCGCGGCGAGGCGCTGTCCGCCCGGGGTGAGGCTGATGCCGCCGCCCGCGCGGATGAAGAGGACGTCGCCCAGTTCGCGGCGGAGCGCCGCGACGGCCCCGGACACCGCGGGCTCGGTGACGCCCAGCGACTCGGCGGCGGCCTTCACCGATCCCAGTCGGGCCACGGCGACGAAGGCCCTCAACTGCGTGAGCGTCATGAGGACATTACATCTGTTCGAGCGTCAACTGTCGCAGTCCGTATTAACCATTCTCTTCAGTTGCCGTTGACCGGTCCCCTCCACGGCGCGAGTGTTCCCCCCACATGCACCCCGCAACGACCCATATCGTCCACCGTCCGGGCAGGGAAGGAGGGTGCCGTGCAGGTACCCGCTTCGTTCGAGTACCAGCGGGCGCAGAGCGTGGAGGAGGCCCTGGAACTGCTGGGGCGCTTCGGCGAGGAGGCCAGGGTCCTCGCGGGAGGGCACAGCCTGCTCCCCATGATGAAGCTGCGTCTGGCCGGGCCGGAGGTGCTCGTCGACATCAACGACCTCACCGAACTCGACCACATCGAAGAGACCGGCGGCGAGCTGCGGGTGGGGGCCCTCACCCGGCACCGCACCCTGCTGGAGTCGCCGCTGGTCGGACGGCACTTCCCGATCATCCACGACGCCGAGCGGGTGATCGCCGATCCCCCAGTCCGCAACCGGGGCACCATCGGCGGCTCGCTGTGCCAGGCCGATCCGTCCGAGGACCTGTCGGCGGTGTGCGCGGCGCTGCACGCGGTGGCCGTGATCCGCGGCGCGGACGGCGAACGCAGCGTCGCCATGACCGACTTCCACCGCGGCCCGTACGAGACGGCGGTCGGCGCCGGCGAGATGCTCACCGAGGTGCGCTTCCCGGTCCGGCCGGGCTCCGGCAGCGCCTACGAGAAGCTGGAGCGCAAGGCCGGCGACTGGGCGGTGGCGGCGGCCGGGGTGGCGCTCTGCCTGGAGGACGGGCGCATGACGCACGTGGGCGTGGGTCTGGCGGCGGTCGGCGCCGGCGGGCTGCACGCGGAGGCGGTGCAGGAACTGCTCGAGGGCGGTGAGCCGTCGCCGGAACTCTTCGAGGAGGCCGGGCGGGTGGCGTCGGCGAGCTGCTCGCCCGTCACCGACAGCCGCGGGCCGGCCGACTACAAGCGGCATCTGGCCGGAGAACTGACCAAGCGGGCCCTGCGGCGCGCTGTCGCCCGGGCCGCCGCCCCGGCCGCGGCCGTGAAGGAGGGTTGACGGACGTGCGGATCACGGTGAACGTCAACGGCGAGGACCACACCCGCGAGGTGGAGGCCCGCCACCTGCTGGTCCGGTTCCTCCGCGACGACCTGGAGCTGACCGGGACGCACTGGGGCTGCGACACGAGCAACTGCGGCACCTGCGTGGTGCTGATGGACGGCGAGCCGGTCAAGAGCTGCACGGTCCTGGCCGCCATGGCCGAGGGCCACGAGATCCGCACCGTCGAGGGGATGGCCGACGGCGACCGGCTCGACCCGGTGCAGCAGGGCTTCATCGAGGAGCACGGGCTGCAGTGCGGCTTCTGCACCCCGGGGATGATGCTCAGCGGCCGGGCGCTGCTGGACCGCAACCCCGACCCGTCCGAGGACGAGGTCCGCGAGGCCATCTCGGGGCAACTGTGCCGGTGCACGGGCTATCTCAACATCGTCAAGGCGATCCGGTGGGCCGCCGCCCACGAGTCCGCGGGCCGTGAGGAAGCGGGGACCCAGGCATGACCACCGTCGAGGAACCCGCCGCCCCCGCCGCCGAGGAGCGGCCGATCGGCTTCGGCCGGATGAAGCGCAAGGAGGACCCGCGCTTCGTCCGCGGCAAGGGCCGTTACGTGGACGACGTCAAGCTGCCGGGCATGCTCCACGGCGCGGTGCTGCGCAGCCCCTTCGCGCACGCCCGGATCGTGTCCATCGACACCTCCGCCGCCGAGGCGCACCCCAAGGTGAAGGCGGTCATCACCGGGGAGACGCTGGCCGGGCTCGGCCTGGCGTGGATGCCGACGCTGTCGATGGACACCCAGGCGGTGCTCGCCACCGACAAGGTGCGCTTCCAGGGCCAGGAGGTGGCCTTCGTCGTCGCCGAGGACCACTACGCGGCCCGTGACGCGATCGAGCTGATCGACGTGGACTACGAGCCGCTCGACCCCGTCGTCGACGCCCGCCGCGCCCTCGACCCCGCCGCGCCGGTCATCCGCGACGACCTGGAGGGGCGTACCGACAACCACATCTTCGACTGGGAGGCCGGCGACCGGGCCGCCACGGACGAGGTCTTCTCCCGCGCCGACGTCGTCGTCGAGCAGACGATGCTCTACCCGCGCGTGCACCCAGCGCCGCTGGAGACGTGCGGCGCGGTGGCCTCCATGGACCCCGTCGACGGCAAGCTGACGCTCTGGACGACCACCCAGGCGCCGCACGCGCACCGCACGCTCTACGCGATGGTCGCGGGGCTGCCCGAGCACAAGATCCGGGTCATCGCCCCGGACATCGGCGGCGGCTTCGGCAACAAGGTGGGCATCTACCCCGGATACGTGTGCGCGGTCGTCGGCTCGATCGTCACGGGGAAGCCGGTCAAGTGGGTGGAGGACCGCTCGGAGAACCTCATGAGCACCTCCTTCGCCCGCGACTACCACATGACCGGGCAGATCGCGGCGACCGCGGAGGGCCGCATCCTCGGGGTGCGCGTCAAGGTCCTCGCCGACCACGGTGCCTTCAACTCCACGGCGCAGCCGACGAAGTACCCGGCGGGCTTCTTCCACATCTTCACCGGCTCGTACGACATCGAGGCCGCGCACTGCGAGGTCACCGGCGTCTACACCAACAAGGCGCCAGGCGGCGTCGCCTACGCCTGCTCCTTCCGCGTCACCGAGGCCGTCTACCTGATCGAGCGCATGGTGGACTGCCTCGCGGCCGAACTCGGCGCCGACCCGGCGGAGCTGCGGATGCGCAACCTGCTGCGGCCCGAGCAGTTCCCGTACCAGAACAAGACGGGATGGGAGTACGACTCCGGCGACTACCCGGCGTGTCTGCGCAAGGCCATGGACCTCGCGGGCTACGAGGAACTGCGCCGCGAGCAGGCGGAGAAGCGCGAGCGCGGCGAACTCATGGGCATCGGGCTGTCGTTCTTCACCGAGACGGTCGGCGCGGGTCCGCGCAAGCACATGGACATCCTGGGCCTGGGCATGGCCGACGGCTGCGAGCTGCGCGTCCATCCGACCGGCAAGGCCGTGGTGCGGCTGAGCGTGCAGACGCAGGGGCAGGGCCACGAGACGACGTTCGCGCAGATCGTCGCCGAGGAACTGGGCATCCCGCCCGAGGACATCGACGTCGTGCACGGCGACACCGACCAGACGCCCTTCGGGCTCGGCACCTACGGCTCCCGGTCCACGCCGGTGTCGGGGGCGGCCGCCGCGCTGGTGGCCCGCAAAGTGCGGGACAAGGCGCGGATCATCGCGGGGGCGATGCTGGAGGTGTCCCCGGAGGACCTGGAGTGGACCAAGGGCCGGTGGTCGGTCAAGGGCGACCCGGCGATGACCCGGACGATCCAGGAGATCGCCCTGGCCGCGCACGGCGCGCTGGAGCTGCCGGAGGGCGTGGAGGGCCATCTGGAGGCCACCACGGTCTACAACCCGCCCAATCTCACGTACCCCTTCGGGGCGTACGTCTGCGTGGTCGACGTCGACCCGGGCACGGGCGCGGTCGAGGTGCGGCGCTTCATCGCGGTGGACGACTGCGGGACGCGCATCAACCCCATGATCATCGAGGGGCAGGTGCACGGCGGCCTCGCGGACGGGGTCGGCATGGCACTGATGGAGTTCATCGGCTTCGACGAGGACGGCAACTGCCTGTCCGGCTCCTTCATGGACTACCTGCTGCCGACCGCGCTGGAGGTGCCCGCCTGGGAACTGGGGCACACCGTCACCCCGTCGCCGCACCACCCGATCGGCGCCAAGGGCATCGGCGAGTCCGCGACCGTCGGTTCGCCCCCGGCGGTGGTCAACGCGGTGCTGGACGCGATCGGCGTGCGCCACGCCGACATGCCGCTCACACCCGGCCGGGTGTGGCAGGCGATGCGGCACGGCCAGGTCGAGGCGCCGCAGTGAGCCAGGTCCCCGTGCCGGACGCGCGGATCGCCGAACTCACCGCGCGCCACGTCCCGTTCGTCCGTGCGACCGTGGTGCGCGCTCGCCGGCCGGCGATCGCGCGCCCCGGGGACACCGCCGTGGTGCTGGAGGACGGCCGGATCGAGGGGTTCGTCGGCGGCGTCTGCGCGCAGGCCACGGTCCGCGCGCAGGCGCTGCGGACGCTGGCGAGCGGAGAGGCGGTGCTGCTGCGGATCTCCCCGGAGGCGGCCGAGGGGGGCGCCGCCGGGGAGGCGGAGGCGGTCGAGGGGGCGCTGAGCCTGCGCAACCCGTGCCTGTCGGGCGGGGAGCTGGAGATCTTCCTCGAGCCCCGGCGCCCCGTCCCGCGGGTCCTGGTGCTGGGCGAGACGCCCATCGCCCGGGCGCTGACGGGCTTGGGGCCCGGCCTCGGCTACGAGGTGGCCGGGCCGCCCGCCGGCGGGTTCGCCGCCGAGTCGCTGGCCGGGGTGCACGCGGTCGTCGTGGCCTCGCACGGCCGGGACGAGGAGGCCGCGCTGACGGCGGCGGTGCGCGCGGGCGTGCCGTACGTCGGGCTGGTGGCCAGTCCGCGGCGCGGCGCGGCGGTGGTCGGCGGGCTGGACCTGACGCGGGAGCAGCGGGACGCGGTCCGCACGCCGGCGGGCCTGTGGATCGGCGCCCGCACGCCGGGCGAGATCGCGCTGTCCATCCTCGCCGAGGTGGTCGCCTCGGTGCGGGGCCGGGACGGGGCGCGGAGCGCGGCCCCGGTGGGCGGGCCGGCCGCCACGGGTCGGCCCGAACCGCGCACCGCGCCGGACCCGGTGTGCGGGATGACGGTGGCCGCCGTACCGGGCACCCCGTACTCCGACGCCGGGGGCGAGCGCCGCTGGTTCTGCTGCGAGGGCTGCCGCACGGCGTTCGAGGCCGAGCCCGGCCGTTACGCGGAGGCGCGGTGAGCACGTTCACGCAGGAGCGCGTCCCCGACCCCGCCGGTCTGCGCCGGGCGCTCGACGAGCGCGGCTACCTCGCCGACCCCGGGCTGGTCACGGCGCTGTTCCTGGCGCTGCGGCTGCCGCAGCCGCTGCTGCTGGAGGGCGAGGCCGGGGTCGGCAAGACGGAGGCCGCGAAGGCCCTGGCCGACGTGCTGGGCGGCCCTCTGGTGCGCCTGCAGTGCTACGACGGCCTCGACGCGGCCGAGGCGCTGTACGAGTGGAACCACGCCCGCCAGCTGCTGGGCATCCGGCTCGCCGAGTCCCGCGGCGAACGTCTCGCCGAGGCGGACCTGTTCACGGAGGAGTACCTGCTGCGGCGGCCCGTGCTGACCGCGCTCACCCACCCCGGACCGGAGCCGGCGGTGCTGCTGATCGACGAGATCGACCGGGCGGACGACGACTTCGAGGCGTTCCTGCTCGAGGTGCTGGCCGAGGCGGCGGTGACGATCCCGGAGGTCGGCACGATCCGTGCCGTGGTGCCACCGGTCGTGGTGCTCACCTCGAACCGGACCCGTGATCTCCACGACGCCCTGAAGCGGCGTTGCCTCTACCACTGGATCGACTACCCGGACCCCGAGCGCCTGGTGCGGATCGTCCGCCGCCGGGTGCCTGGGACGTCGGCGGAACTCGCGGAGGCGATCTCGGCGGCGGTACGGCGGCTGCGCACCCTGGAGATCCAGAAAGCCCCGGGGATCGCCGAGAGCATCGACTGGCTCGCGGCGCTCGCCCTGCTCGGCGTACGGCGGCTGGACGCGGAGGCCGCCGGGGCGACCCTGGGCACACTGCTCAAGTACCGGGAGGACCAGGAACTGGCGCGGGAACGCGGCCTGGAGTGGCTGGTGGGCAGCGGCCGTGACGCCTGAGCGGTCGCCCGCGCCGCCTCCGCCCCTGCCCCTGCCCCTGTTCGACACGGCCGAGTTCGGCGGCCGGCTCGGCGGGGCGCTGCGCCGCGCCGGTCTGCCGGTCACCCCCGAGCGGACGGTGTGTTTCCTGCGGTCCCTGCGGCTGGCGCCCCCGGTGGACCGCGAGGCCCTGTACTGGACCGCGCGGCTGGCCTTCGTCACCGACCGGGAACTGATCTCGCCCTTCGAGCGGGTCTTCGAGGCCGTGTTCGGCGGTCCCGGGGGCGTCCCCGCGGAGCGCGGCGACCGTACCGCCGCACCGCCGGGCGCCGACGAGGAACAGATACGGGCCCCGGCCCCCGGCGCCCGCACGGCACCGGGCCGGGCCCCGGCCGGTGCGGGTCCGGTACGGGCGGCTGCCGCGCCCCGCTCCGGGGAGGAGGCGGACGGCCCCGCGGGGACGGTGCCGACGGCGGGCAGCACCGCGGAGGTCGTCGCCCACAGGGACTTCGCCGCTCTGGAGGCCGCGGAACTGGCCGACCTGGACCGGCTGATGGAGCTGATCGCGTTGCGCACCCCGCTGCGCAGGACCCGGCGCCGCGACGCCGACCCGCACGGCCCCCGCGTGGACCCGCGGCGTACGCTGCGCGCGATCCGCGGGACGGGTCTGGAGCCCGTGCGTCTGGCCCGGTCGCGCCACCGGTTGCGGCGCCGCCCGCTGGTGCTGCTCTGCGACGTCTCCGGTTCGATGGAGCCGTACGCCCGTGCCTACCTCAGGCTCTTCCCCCGCGCGGCGGCGGTGGGTCTGTCCGCCGAGGTCTTCGTCTTCGCCACGCGCCTGACCCGCCTCACCCCGGTGCTGCGTCACTCGGGGCGGTACGGGGTGGACGCGGCGCTGCGCCGGGTGGGGGCCGTCGCGTCGGACTGGTCGGGCGGCACCCGGATCGGCCACGCGCTGGCGGAGTTCAACGACCGCTTCGGGCGCCGGGGCATGGCGCGCGGCGCCGTCGTGGTGATCTTCTCCGACGGGTGGGAGGGCGAGGACCCGCGGGCCGTGGGACGCGAGGCGGCCCGGCTGCGGCGGCTGGCCCACCGTGTGGTGTGGGTCAACCCGCGCAAGGCGGCGCCGGGTTTCCTGCCGCTCGCGGGCGGCATGGCGGCGGCACTCCCCCATTGCGACGAGTTCGTGAGCGGCCACACCTTCGCCGCGCTCGCGGAAGTGGCCGAGGCGATCGGCAAAGGCGCGGATGGAAGAGGAACCGGAAGCGGAACCGGAAGAGGAAGCGGAAGGAGAGGGGAAATGCGAAACGGAAGGAGACGGGACTGACGGGAATTGAGTCCCGGCAGCCCCGCCCCCTCTCCTCGCCTTCGTTTTCCGGGATTTCAGCTCCGGTATTCGCGGGAATCGCGGTACGGGTCGGCCTGCTCGCCTCCGAATGCCTCGAAGCGCGAGGCGGGGGCGGGCACGTGATAGCTCGTCGACGTCGTGTGCGGCGCGGCCTCGGGGACGGGGCGGTTCACGTACGGCAGGGAGGTGGTCTCCTCCCGCGGTGCCGCCGCGTTCCCCTCGACGACGACGGGATTCACCAGGACGGCGAAGAGGACGAGCAGCACCTCGATGCCCAGGCCGATGATGAGCGGCGCGACGAGGGTGAGTCCGGCGACGCCCTCCTCGCTCGCGAGCCCCGACACGCTTCGCACGCTGACGGCCGACATCCCCGTGTAGTGCATTCCGCTGATGGCGATCGCCATCACCAGCGAGGCGCCCACCGTCGCGCGCGCCCCCGTCACACGCAGGGTGAACCACAGCGCCGCGGTGGCGGCCACCACCGCGATGACCAGGGAGAGCACCACGAGCGAGGTCGTGTAGTCGAAGGTGCCCGGGAAACGCAGGGCGGCCATGCCGAGGTAGTGCATGGCGGCGACGCCGATCCCCGCGCCGACGCCGCCGACGAGCAGCCCCGCCCAAGTGCGCCTCAGGCCCGCCACCAGCATGCCGGAGCCCGCGATGACGACCGCCACGAGCAGGCTGAGCACGGTCAGCGGCACGTCGTAGCGGAGCTGCACACGGTCGACCGAGAAGCCGAGCATGGCGATGAAGTGCATGCCCCAGATGCCCGACCCGAGGGTCAGCGCCCCGGCGGCCAGCCACGGCCACCCCTTGGCGAGGCCCCGCGCGTGGAATCGGGCGGCGCAGGCGAGCCCGAGCCCCGAGCCCACCGCTGCCATCACGTAGGCGAGCAGGGGATAGAAGGCATGCGAATACAGATGCTGCTGGTGCCCCACGAATGAACTCCCCACCTGGCACAGACGGCGAGCACGATGGACGCGGATCGGGCCGGCACCTTTGCCTGCTGTCCTCGCCGGCGCGCCGTGACGAATGCGGCACCGGACGATCCCGCAGGTATCGCCTGTCGGACCCCGCGACCGATGCTTGAACCTTATACTAAGGATTTCACGAGGCCGCACAACCACGAAAGCGGAAACGTCACGTTCCCCCGCGGAGAATTCCCGCCGACCAGGAATGCGGCGAACTCCCCGCTGGAATAAGGACATTGGTCCGCTTCACGGGGAGCGGACCTTCAGGGCCGCGCGCGGTGGCGGAAGGTGCCCGCGTACGCGCGGAGCAGGGTGAGCAGAGCGGGACCGAGCGGACGCGGGGCGTGCCGCCGGGCCAGCGTCGCGCCGGCGCGCTCCGCGCTGCGCAACCGGTGCCCCTGGAGCGTGACGAGGGCCCGGACCATGGGCCGGTTGGGCTCCGGTACGAGGTCCACCAGTTGCCGCGCTCCGGCGAGGCCCGCCCGGACCAGCCCGGCCTGGTCCCCGACGAGGGCGGCCACCGACCTCGGATCGGGGTCCTTCTCCATGGCCGTCCGGCTCAGGCCGTGGCGGGCGAGGGCGTCCTCGGTGACGCCCAGCCGCCCGTCCGCGAGGTCCTCCGCCATGTCCTCCAGGAAGTCCAGGCGCTGGGCGGCCTCGATGAAGGTGCGGCAGGCGGCGCGGTAGGCGTCGAAGCCGGCCGGCGGCGCGAGCAGTCCCGCGACGAGGAGGAAGGCGGGCAGCGAGTACGCGTCGACGTAGGCCTGGAAGTCGGCCTCGGTGGCGAAGCCGCGCCACTGCGCGTCGGCGGGGGCGGCGACCAGGTAGTCCGCGACGATGGCGCGCAGCACCGGCCGCCGGGTGACGGTGTGGGCGAGGGCACGCGTCAGGGGGTCCGCCGGGGCGCCGGCGAGGGCCGCCCGGACCCGGCCCTCCCATTCGGCGAAGGCACGGCGGCCGTCCGGGCCCCGGTCCAGGAGGTTGTCGCCGTGGTGCATGAAGGCGGTGGCCGCGAGGGCGTCGGGGACGACCGGCGCCGGCAGCAGCAGCCGCACCGCGGCGTAGGAGGCCCGGTCGAAGCCCGCGACCAGGCGGCGTTGCGCGGTGTACGCCTCGCGGAGCGCGGGGTCGGTGATGCCGGCTCGGTCGAGGGTCTTCCGCCACCTGGTCATCGCCGCACCGCTCCCGTCGTCGCACCGGCCGGACGCCACCGATGATCACCCAAACGCAGAAAAACCCGCAAACTCACGGGCGTGATCCCACCGGACCATCGCTGACCTGCGCCACCACCCTCACGGAAACGGGCAGAAACGGGCGGACTCCGCCCTTGTACGGGCTGACCGCCCCGCTGTCCCCGGCGGTATAAATCCCGGACGGGCGGAAACGGGCGGCCGATGCCCGAACGGCCATGACGGAACCGGGACGAGGGAGGTGCGGCCATGCGCGGCGACGAACGGGTGCGCGTCGTCGACACGATCGGCGCCGGTGCCGCCTTCATGGCGGGTCTGCTCTCCGGCCTCCTCCGCGCCGGGCTGCTCGGCGGGGCGGGGTCGATCCCGGGACGCTGCGCGCGGCCGTCCGCTCCGGGACGCTCCTCGGACGGCTGGGCCTCACCGACGTCAGGGGCGGCCCGCTCTGCGCCGCCGTGCGGCCGCCGCTCGTCACGTGGTCGGCGGGGACACCGGACGCCAGGGGCTGACGACGGAACGTGAACGGGACCACCACCCCGCCGGTGGGCGCGCCCACGGTCCGCACGACCGCTTACGCCTTCCCACCGGCGCCGGGCAGTGGTCCCGCTCGGTCACGCAGGGGTACGGGTCCCTCAGTCCTCTCCCCTGACGATGTTCCATTCCTTGCCGCTGTCGGGCTCCCGCTGCGGCGGATTGCCCCGGCCCTCCTTCACGACAGCAGGCCTGCATGTGCGTATCTGCTGATCTCGGGGGATGCGGGTGCTGGTCGGGTGGCCGTTGCGTGTGTCCACGGCTGGGCGCCTCCTCATGTCTTCTCGACACCGCATACCCATTCGAACGTGATTTACACAACAAGACATTCCTGATCAGGACAGATTTACCGCAGGCATCCGCCCGGCACCCGACGGGTGTCGCGCTGCGCGCCGGGCCCGGCACCGGCCGTGTTCGCGCCGCGCGGGCAGGTCGCAGACCCCAGGCTTCGGCTGCCCTGGGCCGCGCGGTGGAAACCACCTCGGCCGGCCGGGCTCAGCGCGTGGGGTGCCACTCCGCGAGGAGCACGGTGGCGTCGTCGTCGAGGCGCCCGTGCCGGTGCGCCAGGATGGTGTGGACCAGCCGCCGAAGGACCTCCGCGGCGGGGTCGCCGAACGCGGCGGCGTGCACGACGTACTCGGTGAGGCGCCGCTCGCCGAACTCGTCGCCGCCCTCGGCGCGGGACTCGGTCACACCGTCGGTATGGACGAGGATCCGGTCACCGGGCTCCAGACGCGTGGAGTGGACGGAGCGCGGCCGGTCACCGTAGCCGGAACCGAGGCCGAGGGGCAGGTCCGCGTCGCGCTCGAGGGCGCCGGGGACGACGTGCCGGCCGCGGATCAGCCGGGGCGGGGGGTGCCCGCAGTTCGCCCACGCGAACTGCCCGCTGCTGACGTCGAGGTCGGCGAAGACCGCGGTGGCGAACCGGTCCGGGATCCATTCGGCGAGGGTCTCGTCCACGGTCTTGACGATCTCGCCCAGGTCGGCGCCGGCTCGCCGGGCGCCCCGGCAGCCGGCCAGCGCCACGGCCGCCGTGAGCCCCGAGGCGAGGTCGTGGCCCATCGCGTCGACCACCGCCAGGTGCAGGTGGTCGTCCTGGAGGCTGTGGTCGAAGGCGTCACCGCCGATCTCGTAGGCGGGTTCCAGCACGGCGCTGGAGGTCACCTCGGTCGTACCGATGGTCCGCCGGGGCAGGAAGGCCCACACGAGTTCCGCCGCGGTGGTCATGGGGCGGCTGCGGACGAGCCGCAGCAGATCGTCACTGGACCCCGCCCCGGAGACGATCGTCAAGGTCGTGACGTCGGCGAGCGCGCGGCAGCGGGAGAGGAGTTCGGGGTCGATCCGGTGGGCGGTGACCTCCATGACGCCGACCCGCTCCACGCCGTCGACGAGCGGCAGCCACATCGTGATCCGGTCGTCGCGCTCGCTCAGGCGCAGGGACGCCGTCCGGTAGGCGGCGCCCGCCGGCGTGCCGTCGACGGCCACGGCCCCGCGGGCGCGGGAGGCCGGATCGCCCGGCAGCGGGACGAGCCTGACCTGCCGGACGTCGGCGAGCAGGACCGTCACGTCGTCCAGGCCCACCTCGTGCGCGGCACGCTCGAGGGCCGCGCCCCAGTCCTTCGGGGCGACCTCGTGCGAGCGCTGCAGGAGGCCGCTCAGCAGGGCGCCAAAGCCGGTGTCGTCCACCGTCACCATCACCTGTCGGTGCGCCGACCCCGGCGCGGGGCCGGGACAACCGGCGCCTGCCCCGGACACCGAGGCCGAAACATCGCACCACCCCCGGCCTCGTCTGCGCCGCGACGGCGGCGCGGACCTCCCCGGATCGCCCACAGCCGCCGGTTCCTCAGAACGTCATATTCCAGCAAATCGTGTGCCAATACGGGCGTGGCACACCTCGACGGACATGCCGGGGCAGGACGCTTCTCGTGTTCCACCCGAGCGGGTGCCGGCGGCACCCGCGGAGACAGGAGTCGATCCATGCGCGTTTCCCGTTTCGTGGCCGCGGTCGGTGTGGCCGTCGCCGTCGTCCTGGGCGGTGCGGCGGGTGCCGGTGCCGTCACACCGGAGTCCGTCCGCACCCCCGGCACGCACGCCACGCACGGCGACCACGGCCGCGGCCACCACAGTCACCACGGCAAGCGTCACCACAACCGCTGGCACGGTCACCGCCACCACCGTCACCACCACCACGTCGTCAACCACCACCGCCGCTGACTCGCGGCCCGATCCGCGCGGTCCCCGGGGGCGCCGCTCCGCCGACGCGGCGGGCGCCCCCGGGCGCGTGCGGGCGGGGGGCTCAGGCGGTCTGCGCGCTGCGAAGGGCGGTGTACGGGCCGCCGGCGCGCAGCAGTTGCTCGTGCGAGCCGACCTCGGTGATCCTCCCGCCCTCCATGACGACGATGCGGTCGGCGTTGCGGATGGTGGACAGCCGGTGGGCCACCACGAAGACGGTGCGGTTGCGCACCAGGCGTTCCAGCGCCTGCTGGACGAGGGCCTCGGAGCGGGAGTCGAGGGCGGAGGTGGCCTCGTCCAGCACCAGCACACGCGGGTCGCGGATCAGCGCCCGGGCGATGGCCAGCCGCTGCTTCTGCCCACCCGACAGCCGCGCGCCCCGCTCGCCGACGACCGTGGCGAGGCCGGCGGGGAGGCGTTCCACGAACTCCAGGGCGTTGGCGGCCCGCAGCGCCTCCCGTACCGCCTCCTCGGGAACGCCCGGCATGCCGTAGCCGACGTTCTCCCGGATGGTGCCCTCGAAGAGGATGGACTCCTGGGGCACGACGGACACGAAGCGGCGGTAGCTGCGCAGGTCCAGGGTCTCCATGTCCGCACCGTCCAGCAGGATCCGGCCCTCGGTGGGGCGCAGGAAGCCGATGACGAGGTTGAGGAGGGTGGATTTGCCGGCCCCCGAGGTGCCCACCAGCGCGATGGTCTCGCCCGGGCGGACGGAGAGGGAGAAGTCGCGCACCGAGTGGTCGGCGGCGTCGTCGTAGGCGAAGCCGACACCCTCGAAGTCCACCCGTCCCCGGACGGCGGCCATCTCGGTCTTCCCCGCGTTCTGCTCGAGGTCGGGCGCCTGCAGCACCTCGCCGACCGAGCGCACCGACTCCAGTCCCTTGCTGACCACGGGGGTGAGGCTGAGCAGGGTCGTCACGGCGGCGGTGAGGGCGGAGAAGTAGGTGGTCAGCATGACGACGTCGCCGGGGGTCACGCCCAGCCAGCCGTGGTACGCGGCGAGCGCGGACCCGAGCAGGCAGCAGACGCCGAGGACGTTGAGGACGATCCAGGCCAGTGAGCCGAAGCGCCCGTTGAGCCGGTCCAGGCGCAGCCCCGCGGTGAGGACCTGGCTGAGCGTGCCGTCGACACGGCGCAGCGCGGTGGACTCCAGGCCGTGGGCGCGGGTGATGGGGATGAGGGTGGTCATCTCGGTGACGCGGGAGGAGAGTTGTTCCACCTCCTGGCGGAACGATTCGTTGGACTCGCGCAGCCGCCCCCGCAGCCACATCACCAGCGCCGACGTCGCGGGCACGACGACCAGGAAGACCGGCAGGAAGGACGGCGCCTGCACGGCGATCACCACCAGCGCGCCCAGCAGCGTGGCGAGGGCCGACAGCCCCATGTCGCCGGTCTGCTGGACCGCCTGCTCGATGGCCTCGACGTCACGGATGACCTTGGTCTGCAGGACGGCGGAATTGACCTTCGTGTGGTAGCCGATGGAGAGCTGCTGCATGCGCTGGCAGAGCGCGGAGCGCAACCGGGTGCCGGTACGGCGTGCGCTGCCGTACCAGCAGCGCACGTACAGCAGGTGGAAGGGGTAGTTGAGGACCAGCATCAGCAGCAGCACACCGGTGCCGAGCAGCATGCCCGAGAGCGGTCGGTGCTGCACGATGACGTCGATGACCTGTGCGGTGACCAGCGGGGTCAGCCAGATCGGAGTGTGCTTGACCATGAAAGCCAGCACGGCCAGGGCCAGTCGGCCGCGGTCGTGGCGGAAGAGGTAGGCGAGGGTGCGGATCGGGTGCTCACCGCGGTAGCGGTGGTCGAGCGGGCCGTGCGGCGACGCCATGCGGGAACTCCGGGTGCACGAGGGCGCGGGGTGATGAGACGGCATTGGCTCATCGTCCGGTCACCGCGGAATCCTAGGCCGCGAGCGCCCCCACGGACACGGCCCGGGGGTTCCTGACCGGTCCCGGCCGACTGGGGTGGCGGTCCGGGGGCAGACGGTGGGGGAAGGGGCGGCAGGAGAGCGCGCCCCCGGACCCTTGGGAGGGCCGATGCTGGCCATCGTTGCGGCCGTCGTCTTCGCGGTCGCGTTCATCATCAACGCCACCGGGACGTCGACGGAGGCCGTTTTCACCCCGACGAGCCTGCTGCTGGTCGGGCTGACGCTGCTCGCCGCGCACCTCGGCGGGGTCGGCTCGGGCGCGGGCGCCCGCTGGTCGGGGTACCGCGGGCGACGGCGCTGAGGTCTGCGGGGAGGGGAAGGGCCATGACGGACCGTCCGGACCGCCCGCGCGAGGACGCGCCGACGCACCACCCGGGCTTCAGCAGTCCCGGGTTCTCCACGTCCGCCGACGGCCCCGGCCCGGAACCCGGCGCCGGGGACGGCGCGGCGGTTCCGCCGCCCCCGCGGATCCCGGAGTACGAGGTCCCGGAGCCGGAGGTCGCGGACATCGCGGAACCCGGATTCGAGTCGCCGGGTTTCGAGTCTCCCGGTTTCGAGTCGCCGGGTTTCCGCGGGCCCGGGTACTCCAGCCCGGACTTCACCAGCCCGGGCCCGCCGCGCGACGCGGACCGGGACAACGAGGGCTCATGAGGCGGGCGGCTTCGCGGCCGGTGGCGCGGCCGGGGAGGTGACGCCCATGCGGGCCCGGCTCTCGGCGACGAGCTGCTGGACGTTCCGCTCGACCTCCTCGGGGTCGAGGCCGAGGGCCCGGCCTATGTGCGAGGACCAGACCTCGGAGCGCACGTTCGTCTCGAAGGCGAGGTCGGCGCGGATGTTGTCGCGTGCGGCCTGCCGGTTCTGGCTGACCATGACGAAGGTCGAGAGGAAGATCGCCTCCAAGCTGACGATCATGGTGAGCAGCCCGAACGGGTAGGGGTCGAAGATTCCGCCGGGCCCCGCGAGCCCCTGGTTCAGCAGGATCCAGACCGCGAACCAGAGGATGTGCACGTAGACGAAGGCCATCGAGCCGGCGAAGGCGGTGATCGCGTCCGCGACCCGGTCCTGCGCGCCCCTCCCGCGGGCGAAGAGGACCCGCTCGTGCGGGGAGCGGACCAGCGGGTGCGGCGGCGAGGGGACGGCGGGGCCGTCGGCGAGGGAACTCATGGGCCTCATCCTGCCCCCGGCCCCGCGCGGCCACGGCACCGGGAAGCGGCGGGAAGAAACCGCGCCCTCCCCGCGTTGGCATGGGCGGATCAAGAACCGCCCGAAAGGAGGCGACCGGTGAAGGTACGTGCCTCGCTGCGTTCCCTCAAGAACGCCCCCGGCTCGCAGATCGTCCGCCGTCGCGGCCGTGTCTACGTGATCAACAAGAGGGACCCCCGCTTCAAGGCCCGCCAGGGCTGACCCGCGGAACACCACGGGCGCCGCGCACCGTCCCAGGACGGCGCGCGGCGCCCGTTCGCGCACCCGTCACCGGGACCGGCTCCGGGAGCGCAGCAGGAGCAGCGCGATGTCGTCGGTGCGCAGCCGGCGCTCGGAGGTGAGGGCGAGCACGCCGTCGGCGACCCGGTCGAGCGGCAGCCCGCCGGCGGCGCCGAGGTGGTCCGAGAGGGCGGCCAGTTCCGCGTCGACGTCCGTCCCCGGACACTCGACCAGGCCGTCCGTGTAGAGCATGAGCACCGATCCCGGGGGGAACGGGAACTCGACGGTGCGGTAAACCGCCTCCGCGTCGATGCCCAGCAGCGGGCCCTGGGCGAGGTCGAGCGGCCGCACACGGCCGTCCGGCTCCCGCAGCAGCGGCTGCGGATGGCCCGCGCCCGCCGCCATCAGCCGTTTCCCGTCCGGGTCGAGGTGGAGGTAGACGCAGCTGGCGAGCAGCTCCACGTCCAGGTCCAGCAGCAGCCGGTTGGTGCACTCCATCACCTGGCCGGGCGACTGCCCGACGGCGGAGTACGCCCGGACCGCCGTGCGGACCTGGCCCATCAGGCCGGCCGCGGTGACGTTGTGGCCCTGCACGTCGCCGATCACGGCGGCGGGCCGGTCCCCCACGCGGAGCAGGTCGTAGAAGTCGCCGCCGATGTCCATGCCCTCGGTGCCCGCGAGGTACCGCGCGGCCGCCTCGAGGCCGGGGAGCTCCGGCAGGGTCCGCGGGAGCAGCGCCGACTGGAGGCCGTGGGCCAGCCGGTGCTTGGCGTCGTAGAGCCGCGCCCGCTCCAGGGCCTGGGCGACCAGTCCGCCGAGGCTGGTCAGCAGGGCCCGCTCGTCGGCCCCGAAGCGGTGCGGTTGCGGGTATCCGAGTACGCAGGTGCCGACCGGGCGACCGGAGGCGATCAGCGGGAGGTAGGCCCAGGCCGCCATGCCGTCGGAGACCGGCGGGCGGTCGGGGAAGCACTCCCGCATCTCCTGCTCGGACTCCAGGAACGCGGGCGCACCGCTGGCCAGCACCTGGGCGGCGGGGGTCGGCGACGACATCGCCATGCCGTCGCACCGGTCGACGATCGCCGGATCGCGGTAGCCGCGGTGGCCGAGGACGCGCATCCGCCCTGCCTCCGGGGCGACGACGGCCAGTACCCGGCTGCCGACCGCGGGCATGATCTCGTCGGCGACCAGGTCGATCACGTCCTGGACGCAGACGGCCTCCGTGAGCGCCCCGGACAGGTTCACGAGGTGGGAGATGGCCACCAGCCCGACCGCGGGCGGCGCCGCGGCGCGCACGGCTTCGGGTACGGGAGCCTCCGCCGCCGGGCCGCGGGCCGGTGAGATGCGGACGCTGACGCCGTTGCTGCTGGGATGGAGCTGGAAGGTGAGCCAGTCGCCGGGCGGCCGCAGCGCGGTGAACGAGGTGGGCTGCCTGCTGATCAGCGCCGCACGGTGCCGCTCCTGGTGCACGGGGTCCTCCAGCCACGGCAGCGTCCGCCACAACGGGTGACCGAGCAGCTTGCGCACCGGCACGCCCAGTCGGCGGGACGCCGCGCCGTTGGCGTAGGTGACCCGCCCGTCGAGGTCGAGGGAGCACAGGCCGTCCGGCAGCCGGCCCACCATGCGCACCGCCTCGACTGCCGAGGAGACCCCGGCGACGGGGGCGCCGATCTCCACGTCCCGCCCGCGCCGGACCGGCCTGCCCTCGGCGGTCCGCCGCTCCAGGCTGCGGGCGAGCTCCCCGCCGGCGGTGAGCAGGCGCTCGCGCTCCCAGTCGGACAGCTCGGGCGGATGGGCGCCCGGCCAGGTGACGAACACCGAGCCGAAGGCGGTGGCGGCGGTCGCGACGGGCAGCGCGGCGAGGGTGAACGGATAGGGCAGGACGAGCGCGATCCGCGGGTACCGGCGCGCCATCTCCTCCTCGCCGCCGACCCAGACGAGCCGGCGTTCGCGCAGTGCCTCCGCGACGGGGATCGGGGCGCCCAGTCCTACCCGTTCCCATGGCGCGGCGAAGGCGCGCGGCAGACCGGCCATCACGGCCATCTCCAGCACCGGCTCGCCCGGCGCGAGGAGGTAGATCCCGCCCGCGTGCGCCCGCACACCGTCCATCATCGCGAACAGCGCGGGCGCCAGCAGGCTTTCGTCCGTCCACTCCCCGGCATCGGGGTGGGACGGTGCGGGAGGGGGCCCGTCCGGCACGGGTACCACCTCCTCGGTCTCTTCCCGTCCAGACTGCATCCGGGCGGCGGACCGCGCATGCGGGGGCCCGCGAGGTCGGGAGGGCGCGGGCTGCGTTCGGGAGGTTGCCGCCAACTCCCCTGATTCTTCGAGCAGATCACATGCGGCGTTTTTGTTCGAACCTCTTGGCGTTCGACTGGCCCGGTGCTTCAATGTGGCGCTGTTAGGAAGGTTTCCTAACCTCTGACCCACGGAGTCACCCGTGCAGATCCCCCCACACCGTCATGCACGCTCCCTCCCCCGCCGACGCGTCGTCCTCTACGCGACCGCCGCCCTGACCGCGGGCGTCCTGGCCGCCGGCGCCGGCACCCTGGCCTCGGCCGCGCCGGGGCAGCCGGCCGCCGCGGCGGCCGGCGTCGGGCTCGACGACGCGCACAAGAAGGACATCGCCATGCAGCTGGTGTCCAGCGCCGAGAACTCCTCACTGGACTGGAAGGCCCAGTACAAGTACATCGAGGACATCGGCGACGGCCGCGGCTACACCGCGGGCATCATCGGCTTCTGTTCGGGCACCGGTGACATGCTCGAACTCGTCGAGCTCTACACCGACCGCGAGCCGGGCAACCCCCTCGCCCGCTACCTGCCCGCACTGCGCCGGGTCAACGGGACCGACTCGCACAGCGGCCTCGGCTCCGGCTTCGAGAGCGCATGGCGCAGCGCCGCCGCCGACACCGCGTTCCAGCAGGCGCAGAACGACGAGCGCGACCGCGTCTACTTCGACCCCTCGGTCAAGCAGGCCAAGGCCGACGGGCTGCGCGCACTGGGCCAGTTCGCCTACTACGACGCGATCGTGATGCACGGCCCCGGCGAGGACAAGGTCAGCTTCGGCGGCATCCGCAAGACCGCCCTGTCCAAGGCCAAGAGCCCCGCGCAGGGCGGCGACGAGACGGCGTACATCAACGCCTTCCTCGACGCGCGCAAGGCGGCGATGAAGACCGAGGAGGCGCACAGCGACACCAGCCGGGTCGACACGGAGCAGCGCGTCTTCCTGAACAACGGCAACCTCGACCTCAACCCTCCGCTCAAGTGGAAGGTCTACGGGGACAGTTACACCATCAACCAGTAGCCCCCCGCCCAACGGCGTTCCGGGCGGCCTCCCTGACCGGGGAGCCGCCCGGAACGGCGCCGGGCCCGGGATGCGGGGCCTAGCCAGCCGAGTTCCAGGCTGGTGACGCCGTACATGCCCGCCAGGTCGACGTCCGGGACCGGGCCCGTGTACATGCGCGCGGCCTCGAACGAGGGCGTCAGGCCGAGGTGCTCCACCAGGCGCACGGCGGCCTCGTTGGGCTCCCCCGGCGCGGTCCGTGCGAGCCCCATGAGCAGCGCGAGGGCGACCTTCCCCGACGAGGCGTACAGCGGTCCCACGCGGGACGGCCCCCCGGATCCGGCGGTGGGGGCCGGAGCCGGGCCGAGGGGGTCAGCGCCCGAGGAGGTCCGCCGCGCGTTCCGCGATGGCGTAGACCGTGGCGGCGATGTCGCCCGAGGGGATGGCGGGCATCACCGAGGCGTCGGCGACCCGCAGGCCGTCGACGCCGTGGAGGCGCAGGTCCGTGTCGACGA
The DNA here is from genome assembly GCF_000373665.1 of Streptomyces sp. BoleA5. Classification (NCBI taxonomy): domain Bacteria; kingdom Bacillati; phylum Actinomycetota; class Actinomycetes; order Kitasatosporales; family Streptomycetaceae; genus Streptomyces; species Streptomyces sp. BoleA5. Next base: position 239,644 of record NZ_KB892124.1, on the reverse strand, counting down.
CGGCGAGGTCGTCGACGCCGGTCCGGCACGTGCCGACGGGGTGCATGCGGGAGGCCAGGGTGCGGCGTGCGTACGCCCGCAGTCCGGCGTCGTCCTTCACGTCGGGGCCGGGCAGGACCTCGTGGGCGCGCCATCCGTCGAGGGCGCGCGCCTGGCCGATCTCCCGTGCCAGGAACAGCGCTTCGACCATCGTGGCCAGGTCGCGGTCGTCACCGTAGTAGTCGGGGTCGACCAGGGGCAGGGCGCCCGGTTCGGCACTCGCGAGCCTGACGGTGCCGCGGCTGTGCGGGCGCATCGGGGAGACCGCGATCCGGTATCCCTGACCGTCCGGCAGGTCGGCCGCGGGCGTCCGGCATCCCGGGGTGTCGGACAGGAGCACCTGCACGTCGGGGTCGCAGATGCCGAGCCGGCTGCGCACCAGGCCGATGGCCTCGCCGTGGTTGTTGGCCCCGGGCGGAACGGGCCGGGCCGCGCGGTGGACGACGGCGGCCACCGGGTGGTCCTGCAGGTTCGCCCCCACGCCAGGCCGGTCGAAGGCGACGTCGATGCCCTTGTCCCGCAGGTGCGCCCGCGGCCCGATGCCGGAGAGCATCAGCAGTTGCGGCGTCCCGATGGTGCCCGCGGTGAGCACGACCTCGCCGTGGCAGCCGATCGCGACGGTGCCGGGGCGGCCGGCGTGCCCGTACTCCACCCCGGCGCACCGCCGGTCGCGCAGGAGCAGGCGGTGGACCAGGGCACCCGTCACCACGGTGAGGTTGCGGCGGTGGCGGGCGGGGGTGAGGTAGGCGTCGGCGGCGCTCTGCCGCCGGCCACCGACGATGTTGAGGTCGCTCCAGCCGAAGCCCTCCTCCAGACCGGCGGCGATGTCGGCCGCCCGCCGGTAGCCGGTCTGGGTCGCCGCCGTGAGGAGCGCGGCCACGACGGGGTGGGGCGGGCTCGCCGGCCCGACGGTCAGGGGGCCGCCGACACCGCGGAGGGCGGGGTCGCGCCCGGGGGCGTTCTCGCTGCGCTTGAAGTACGGGAGCAGGTCGTCGTAGCCCCAGCCCTTGGCGCCGCCGGCGGTCCACGCACCGTAGCCGGAGTGGTGACCCCGCACGAAGGTCATGGCGTTGATGGCCGACCCTCCGCCCAGGCCGCGACCGCGCGCGAGGGGTGTGGTGGTGCCCGTGGCCGACTGCCGGACGGTGGTGTCGCCCCAGTTCGCGGGCGTCCCCAGCAGCGTCGGCCAGGCGGACGGCGTCGCCGCCGCGGCCGGCGGCCCGTCGCCCCCCGCCTCCAGCAGGAGCACGCGTGCGCCGTCCGGCTCGGAGAGGCGCGCGGCGAGCACACTGCCCGCGGTGCCGCCGCCGACGACCACGAAGTCGTAGCTGTCCGTTATCGCATGCATGGATCACCTCTGACCGGCCACGTCCGGCGTTTCCAGTGATAGCCCTGACCGGCTAACACCGGACACCATAACCCCAACCACCACTAATCGAACAGATCGTTCGTTATTGCCGCCACCACCAATGAATAGGGACGAAACCCAGCGAACCACCGCAGGCGTCCCGGACCCCCGGAGGCGTCCCGAACCCCCTCGATCCCGGGACGCGTGCGCGGACGTGCGCCCCGCCGAAGGCGGGCGCATGCCTCGCGAATCCCGGACACCCCTTCCGCTCGGGCAAGTTCATCGCCAAACGCCCTACCCAGGGATGGATGAAAGTTGTACGGTCCACGGGATCATGTCCCCTCACGGAGGTACTCGCCATGGCGTCAATGGGCGTACCCGACGTCCTCACCCGTGCCCGCACCGTCGCACCGCCGGGCTGGAGCCGCTGGCTGGTACCGCCGGCCGCACTCTCCATCCACCTCGCCATCGGGCAGGCGTACGCCTGGAGCGTGTTCAAGCCCCCGCTGGAGTCCTCGCTCGGGCTGAGCGGCACCCAGTCCGCGCTGCCGTTCCAGCTCGCGATCGTCATGCTCGGGCTGTCGGCCGCGTTCGGCGGAACCCTCGTCGAGCGCAACGGCCCCCGGTGGGCCATGTGCGTCTCGGCCCTCTGCTTCGCCTCCGGCTTCCTCATCTCGGCCCTCGGCGCCGCCACGAGCCAGTACTGGCTGATCGTCGTCGGTTACGGACTCGTCGGCGGCATAGGCCTCGGCATCGGCTACATCTCGCCGGTCTCCACGCTCATCAAGTGGTTCCCCGACCGGCCGGGACTCGCCACCGGCATCGCCATCATGGGCTTCGGCGGCGGCGCGCTCATCGCCTCCCCCTGGTCGACGGAGCTGCTCTCCTCCTTCGGCGCCGACTCCTCCGGCATCGGGCAGACCTTCCTGGTCATGGGCCTGGTCTACGCGGTCTTCATGACCTTCGGGGTGCTGCTCGTCCGGGTCCCCGCGGACGACTGGCGGCCCCCCGGCTGGAACCCGTCGGCCACGGCCGCGCGCCCGCTCGTCACCAACGCGCAGGTGTCCGCACACAACGCGCTGCGCACCCCGCAGTTCTGGTGCCTGTGGGTGGTGCTCTGCATGAACGTGACGGCGGGCATCGGCATCCTGGAGAAGGCCGCGCCGATGATCACCGACTTCTTCGCCGAAACCTCCACGCCGGTGACGGCCACGGCCGCGGCCGGATTCGTCGGCCTGCTGTCGCTCGGCAACATGCTCGGCCGGATCACCTGGTCCTCCACCTCCGACCTGGTCGGGCGGAAGAACATCTACCGCCTCTACCTCGGCGCCGGGGCGCTGCTCTACCTGCTGATCGCCCTGGTCGGCGACGACTCCAAGCCGCTGTTCATCATCGCGGCCGCCGTCATCCTGTCCTTCTACGGCGGCGGGTTCGCCACCGTCCCCGCCTACCTCAAGGACCTCTTCGGGACGTACGAGGTGGGCGCCATCCACGGGCGGCTGCTGACCGCCTGGTCCACCGCGGGCGTGCTCGGGCCGCTGATCGTCAACGCGATCGCCGACCACGAGAAGTCGGCGGGCCGGACGGGACCCGACCTCTACTCCACGTCCTTCGTCATCATGATGGTGCTGCTGGTGATCGGCTTCGTCGCCAACGAACTGGTACGCCCGGTCCATCCGCGGCACCATGACGGACCGTCCGCCGGGACGAAGGCGACCGTCGGACCCGAGTCGGAAGGAGCCGTCCGATGACCGCTTCGAACCCCGCGCCCGCCGAGGCCACCGAGTCCCCCGCCGGGAACGGCCGGCTCCCGCTGATGGCCGTCGCCTGGCTGTGGGTCGGCGCGCCCTTCGCCTACGGCGTCTACGAACTCGTACTGAAGCTCAAGCAGTTGTTCACCGGCTGACCGACTGACCGGAACCCCGGCGCCCGCCACGGGCCGCCCCGTCCTGATGGACCCGGCGGCCCGTGGCGGTCCCGCGTGCGGACGGCCTCCGGACGCACCGCACGGGCGTGTCCGGGTCGCCGAGAACCGCCCGTACCGCGCCGCGGGACGGGCACCGGCCCATGGAGTGAGGAACCATGCCCGACAACAGCCCTACCCGTACCGGCGCGAGCCCCCGCACCCTGGGCGCCGTCGGCCTGATCTGCGCGGTCGCCGGATTCTTCGTCCTCGGCATCGTCCTCGGCCCGGCCGCCGTCGTGTGCGGCCGGCTCGCCATGCGCCGCACGCCCCGGGGCGCCAGGCGGGTGTTCCCGCTGATCACCGTCGTGCTGGGCGCGATCGACACCCTCATCGCCTTCCTCTGGCTCACCGGCGCCCACTGGGACGGCGGCGGGTTCATGTGAGCCGCGGCGCGGACCCGGTCGACGGCACCGCGAGGCCGGACGGGAGGATGGCGGTCCCCCGTCCGGCCTCCGCCGTCCAGGAGCGCGTGTGCCCCTCTCCGACCCGTCTCCGGCGCCGCGTGCCGTCGCCGCCCTGCTCGCGGTCGTGGCGGCCCTCGCTCCGGCGGCGGGATGCGGCAGCGGCGACGGCTCGTCCGCGGGCCCGCGCGTCGTGCCGCCGCGGGCCGGGGCCTCCTTCGACTACCAGATCGGCGGCGGCTACCCGCCGCCCGGCGGTGTGCGGGTGGTCTCCCGCGACCGCACGGACAAGCCCGCCCCGGGCGTGTACTCCGTCTGCTACGTCAACGCCTTCCAGGCCCAGCCCGGCGAGCTGTCCACGTGGCGCGCCCGGGACCCCGGCCTGCTGCTGCGTGACGAGGACGGCGGACTGGTCGTGGACGACGAGTGGGACGAGGCCCTGCTGGACACCTCCACCGCCGCCAAGCGCGAGGCACTGGCGGAGGTCGTCGGCGGGTGGATCGACGACTGCGCGGAGCGCGGGTTCCGGGCGGTCGAGCCGGACAACCTCGACTCCTTCGAGCGCTCCGACGGGCTGCTCACGTCCGCCGACAACGCCGCGTTCGCCCGGCTGCTCGCCTCACGCGCCCACGCCGCGGGGCTGGCCGTCGGGCAGAAGAACACCACCGAACTCCTCCCCCAGCGGTCCGCCATCGGCTTCGACTTCGCGGTCGCCGAGGAGTGCGGCGAGTTCGACGAGTGCGGGCGGTACGCCGCCGCGTACGACGACCGCGTCCTCGTCGTGGCCTACGACGCGGCCGACTTCACGGCGACCTGCCGCCGCTGGGGCGCCCGCCTCGCGGTCGTGCTCCGCGACCGCGACGTCGCGCCCGCCGGGGAGCCGGGCCACCTCTTCCGTACCTGCTGACCGGAGCGAGGCGGCCCCGCAGCGGGACCGGCCGGGGCGGCGAGGCTCCCGCCCTGGCCAGGCCGTTGATGAAGATGGCCGCGACCGGCGCAAGACCGTCCGGGGGCTCGGATTCGGCTCGCCGGGAGAGCCCCTTTCGACGTGCCCCGGCGGCGTGCTGATGAGCCCGGACGATCGTGGAGTCGACCGCGACAGCGCAGTCGAGTTCGCCTTGGAGCCCGCGCGAACAAGCGGCGTGGAAAGCCTCGGCAGCAAGGTGGGCACAGGCCCGGTGAATCTTGAGTTGCGATGCTCTGTGAGGCGTTGGTGGGACCTGTGCGCATCCTTCGTTTCAGGTCGCCTGCGTGGCCAGCCTGCGCAGGGCCCGCACGGCAGGTGATCCGGGGTCGGCCGTCATCAGGACGACTTCCTGGTCATCCTCGGGCACGAGCAGGACGTCGCAGTTCAACCGCAGCGCACCGACCTCTGGATGGTCAAGGGTCTTGGTGCGATGCCCGGGAGCGTGGACCGGGCGCGCCTCCCAGATCTGCCGGAACTCCTCACTGCCGGCGTGCAGTTCGGCCAGCAGCGCGGCCAGCAGCGGGTCATGCGGGTAGCGGTCCGCGGCCCGGCGCAGCCGCGCCACCACGATGTGCCCGAATTCCTCGGCGCTGGAGCTCTCGTACGTCCGCCCCTGGCCCAGGAAGCGGCGTCGGGCCAGGTTCGTCGTCCCGCCTCCAAGGTCGGCGCCGAGCAGTGCTCGGGCCAGGGGGTTCCAGGTGACGACGTCGTACGCCGCGTCAGTGACGATGGCACCGGTCTCCGGCAGCCGCTCCAGCATCCGGGCCACGTGCGGGCGCACCCGCCGCACGGCGCTGATGCCAGGCGGCGCGCTCGAACCCGCCAGGCGGAACAGATGGCTGCGCTCGGCCGGCGTGAGCCGCAGCGCGCGGGCCAGCGCGTCCAGGATCCGGGCCGATGGCCGCGGCCCCCGGGCCTGCTCCAGCCGCGTGTAGTAGTCGACCGACATGTGGGCGAGCTCCGCCACCTCTTCGCGGCGCAGACCCGGCGTGCGGCGGTCGGTGCCCGTCTCCGCCAGGCCGATCTCGCATGGACGCAGGGCCGCCCGGCGGTCCCGCAGGTAGTGCGCCAGCTCCTGCCGCGCCATGTCGCCTCCTCCACTGCCTGGTACAGGCTGTCCCTGGCAGGGCACCCACGACCAGGGAAGTGTGGTTGCCATGAACGAACGCACAGCTCTGGTCACCGGTGCAAACAAGGGCATCGGTAAGTGTATCGCCCAGCTGCTCGCTGCCGAGGGCCTCACCGTGTACGTGGGCTCCCGTGACCGCGGGCGCGGGCAGCGGGCCGTCGAGGAGATCGGAGCCGGGGCCCGTCTGCTGGTCCTGGACGTGACAGATCCCGCCGCCGTCGCACAGGCCGCGGCTCGGATGGACCGTTTGGACGTGCTGGTCAACAACGCCGGCATCTCGCCGTCACTCGCTCCCCCGACCGACACCGGCGTCGAGGAGTACCGGCGCACATACGAGACCAATGTGTTCGGGGTGGTGGCAGTGACCAATGCCTTCCTGCCCGCCCTGCGCCGGTCCCCGAGTCCGCGCATAGTCAACATCTCCAGTGGCACCGCGTCGCTGAACTGGAGCACCACCCCCAACCCCCAGTTCACCCCGGGAAGCGGCGCCGCCGCCTACCGGTCGTCCAAGGCCGCTCTCAATGCCCTCACCGTCCTCTACGCCCAGACGCTGGCCGAGGACGGCTTCAAGGTCAACGCGCTCGCCCCCGGCCTGCGGGCCACTGATCTCAACCCCCGGGCCGCCGCTGCCGGCGGTGACCCGGCCGAGGCCGCGCAGGGTGCCCTCCGCCTGGCCCTGCTGCCGGACGACGGCCCCACCGGTGGCTTCTTCTCCTGGGACGGAACGCCCGTGCCCTGGTGAGTCATTGGCGGCGCCGAGGACGGGTGTCCCAGCCGCGAACCACAAACGCCGCGGCAGCCGAGGCGGCGGGCCGCCGCCAGGCTTCGACCGCGACGCCTGCAAGCACCGCAACACCGTCGAGCGGTACATCAAAGCCTCAAGCAATGGCGCGGTCCGGCCACTCGCCATGACAAGACCGCCGCCATCTACCTGACCGGACTCCACGTCGCGGCCATCTTCATCCTCTCGGCGAGGTGATCCGAAAGAAACGGCCTGGTCCAGGGCCGCGGACGCGCCGGCACGGTCGTTGCGGGCGGGGCGGACGGCGGCGACCGGCTCCACCGGAGCCGGGGGTTCACCGTGGTGGACCCCCGGGACGACCGGGGGCGCCCGGTCCGCGGGGAACAGGCCACCGGCCGCCCGCCACGCCCGGGGTCATGAGGTCGTCACGGCGTACCAGCGGCCGTCGCGCTGGTGGACCAGGTGGTGCGCGGCGAGGCTGTCGATGTGCCGCACGATGGTGGCGGGCTGGTAGCCGACGCTGGCGCTGAGGGCGTCGATGGTCGTCCCGTCGCGGCCGGCCGCGCGAAGCTGCTGGAGGGTCTTGAGAGCCGTACGGGCGAGGCCGGACTCCTCCGGGCCCGACACATCGGGGCGGGGCCCGGCGGGAGGCGGCACGGCGGCCGCGGCAGGCGCCGGGGCGACAGCCGGGGGCGGGACCGTCGGGACCGCGGCCGACCGGTCCGGGGACGTCGCCGGGGGCGCGGCCGGAGCGGGGACGGGAACGGTTGCCGCGGTGCGGGACGGGGCGGGCGAGTCGGGCGAGGCCGGCGGGGTGGCCGTGGCGCCCGTCACGGCGGTTCCGACGGGGGCGACGGGCCTCGGCGTGCGATTGACCGTGCGGTGCTTGCGGCCCTTCTGGTGACGGCGGGTGCTCATCGGGCGGTCCTCCTTCACTGTGATCTTGAAGGGCCAACGGGGGACCGCCGCCGGAGTCACGCAGATGCGTGCATGCGGGGGACCCCCGTCGTCACCGGAGGGGCGCGAGGGGAATGTGCGGCGGCACCGCCGCCGTTGCAAGGGGTCCGGACGGACCCGAGGAAGGGAAGCCCATGCCCCCCACGGACAACCGGCGCGGTCACCGCGTCGACGCGGTACCCGGCACGCAGCACGTGACGGTCAGGATCGACGGGAAGGTGGTGGCCGAGACCCGGCGGCCGGTCCTGGTCCACGAGACCGGACTGCCGGTGCGCTACTACATCCCGCCGCAGGACGTGGACCTCGCGCTCTTCCGCGGCAGCGACACCAACACCACCTGCCCCTACAAGGGCGTCGCCTCCTACTGGTCGTACGGCGACCGCAACGACGTCGCCTGGTTCTACGAGGAGCCGCTGCCGTCGGTGCCGGAGATCGCCGGTCATCTCTCCTTCTACGACACCGTGGCCGAGGTCGCGGTCGAGGAGGCCTGACCGGCCGGACGGTGCGCGTCGGCGCACCGTCCGTCACCACATCGACGACCATGCCCGGGGCATGTGCCGGCGCCCCATGCCCCACTTGAGGCACGACTGTTCGGTTTGCTGCGCACGACGGCCGCCGGGGAGCAATGATGGTCACATGGCGAATCCGACGATCCTGACCGTCGACGACGATCCCGCAGTCTCCCGTGCCGTGGCCCGGGACATTCGCCGCAGGTACGGGGACCGCTACCGGGTGGTGCGCGCCACCTCGGGGGACGAGGCCCTGAGCGCGCTGCGGGAGATCAAGCTGCGAGGGGAACAGCTCGCGGTGATGCTCGCCGACTACCGTATGCCGCAGATGAACGGGGTGGAGTTCCTCGAGGCGGCGATGGACCTGTTCCCGCTCGCCCGCCGTGTGCTGCTCACGGCGTACGCGGACACCAGCGCGGCCATCGACGCGATCAACATCGTCGACCTCGACCACTACCTGCTGAAGCCGTGGAGCCCGCCGGAGGAGAACCTCTACCCGGTGATCGACACCCTGCTCGACACGTGGATCGCCACGCCCGACCCGACGGCGTCCGAGACCCGCGTGGTCGGCCACCGCTGGTCGGCACCCTCGTTCAAGGTGCGCGACTTCCTCACCCGCAACCTGGTGCCCTACCGCTGGCTGCCCGCGGAGGAGCCCGAGGCCGAGCAGCTGCTGAACGCGGCGGGGCTGACCTCCGCCGACGTGCCGCTGGTGGTGACCGGCGACGGGACGACGCTGCTGCGGCCCACGGAGGCCGAGCTCGCCGCCCACGTGGGGCTGAGTACGGTTCCGGCTTCCGACTTCTACGACCTGGTGGTGGTCGGCGGCGGTCCCGCGGGGCTGGGCGCGGCGGTGTACGGCGCGTCCGAGGGCCTGCGCACGGTCCTGGTGGAGCGCCGGGCGACCGGCGGCCAGGCGGGGCAGAGCAGCCGCATCGAGAACTACCTCGGCTTCCCGGACGGCGTCTCCGGCGCCCAGCTGACCGACCGGGCGCGCCGCCAGGCGACGAAGTTCGGAGCGGAGATCCTCAGCACCCGGGAGGTCGTCGCGCTGCAGGCGGCGGGCAGCGGAAGGGTGCTGTCCTTCGGCGACAGGACGTCCATCGCGGCGCACACGGTGGTACTGGCGACCGGGGTGTCCTACCGCCGGCTCGAAGCGCCGGGGCTCGCGGAGTTCACCGGCGCCGGGGTGTTCTACGGCTCGGCCATGACCGAGGCCATGAACTGCACGGGCCAGGAGGTATACATCGTCGGCGGGGCCAACTCGGCCGGGCAGGCCGCCGTCTACTTCTCCCGCAACGCGTGCAGGGTGCATCTGCTGATCCGGGGCGCCGACCTGCAGCGCTCGATGTCGCAGTACCTGATCGACCAGATCGCCGCCATCGGCAACATCGAGGTCCGCCCCTGCACGGAGGTCGTCGGCGGCAAGGGCGGCGACCACTTGGAACAGCTGATGCTCCGCGACGCGAAGACCGGCGACGTGAGCACCGTGGACGCCTCGTTCCTGTTCGTCTTCATCGGCGCCGAACCCCGCACGGACTGGCTGGAGGGCGTCGTCGAGCGGGACCGGCGCGGCTTCGTGATCACCGGCCCCGACCTGATCGCCGGCGGCAGGCGGCCGGCGGGCTGGCCGCTCCCCCGCGACCCGTACCACCTGGAGGCCAGCGTGCCGGGCGTCTTCGCCGCCGGCGACGTACGGGCGGAGTCGGTCAAGCGGGTGGCCTCCGCGGTCGGCGAGGGCGCGATGGCCGTATCCCTGGTGCACCGTTATCTGGAGGCGCAGTGACCACGACGGACCGGCTCGGGCCCGAGCAGCTGCGGACCCTGTTCCTGTTCGAGTCGCTCGGCGAGAAGGAACTGGGCTGGCTGAGCGAGCAGGGCCGGGTGGAGCGGATCCCGGCGAACAGCCCCGTCTACGCCGAGGGCGATCCGGCGACCTGCTTCTACGTGCTGCTGAGCGGCACGGTGTCGCTGGGCCGGCTCGTCCACGGCGACGTGGTGGAGGTCAACCGCACCGACCAGCGGGGCGTGTACGCCGGTGCGACGCAGGCGTACCTCGGGGACCGCGTCGAGCAGACGTACCCCAACTCGCTCAAGGCGGTGACCGACTGCGAGTTCTTCCTGCTCCCGGCCGAGGAGTTCGCCGGGGCGATGCACCGGTGGTTCCCGATGGCGGTGCACCTGCTGGAGGGGGCGTTCTTCGGCTACCGCAAGCAGAACACGATCATCGGGGAGCGCGAGCGGCTGCTGGCGCTGGGCTCGCTGTCGGCCGGGCTCACCCACGAGCTGAACAACCCGGCAGCCGCCGCGGTGCGGGCCACCTCGGCGCTGCGCGACCGGGTGACCGGCATGCGGCACAAGCTGGCGATGATCGCGGACGGCCGGCTCGACACCCGGCAGCTGCACGAGCTGGTCGAGCTGCAGGACGCCGCGATCAAGCGCATGGCGTCGGCGCCCGAGCGGTCGGCGCTGGACGCGGCCGACGCCGAGGACGAGCTGACGGACTGGCTCGACGACCACAGCGTCAACGGCTCCTGGGAACTCGCCTCGACGCTGGTAGCGGGCGGTGTGGACGCCGAATGGCTGGACTCCGTGGTCGACACGGTCGGTGAGGAACGGCTGGAGGCGGCGATCCGCTGGCTCACGTACACCCTCGACACCGAACTGCTCATGGGCGAGATCGACGACGCCGTCACCCGGATCTCCGGACTGGTGGGGGCCGCGAAGCAGTACTCGCAGCTCGACCGCGCCCCGCAGCAGACGGTGGACATCCACGCGCTGCTCGACGCGACGCTCACGATGCTCCAGGCGAAGATCCCCGGTGGGGTGCGGGTCGTCAAGGAGTACGACCGCAGCCTGCCGCAGATCCAGGCGTACGGTGCCGAGCTCAACCAGGTGTGGACCAACCTCATCGTCAACGCCTTGGACGCCATGGGCGGTTCGGGCACCCTGACGCTGCGCAGCTCCTGGGACGGCGCCGACCGCCTGGTGGTGGAGGTGGGCGACACCGGCCCCGGCATCTCGCCGGAGATCCGGCCGCGGATCTTCGAACCGTTCTTCACCACCAAGCCGGTGGGTGAGGGCACGGGGCTGGGCCTGGACATCTCGTATCGCATCGTGGTCAACAAGCACCACGGCGACATCCGCGTCGAGTCCGCCCCCGGCGACACGCGGTTCACCGTGTGCCTGCCGGTCGCACAGCCCGAGACGCAACCGGGGGACGCGGAACTGACGGGCTGAACCCTCCCCCGGGCGGAGGGGGGTCAGGCCACCGGGCTCTTGGACTTGGGAAGGGTCCGCGCACGGTCTCGGCCGACGGGCAGCTGCCCGTCGGCCGCGCTCTTGAGCGAGCGCAGGGCCAGCAGCAGCACACCGATGTCGTCGATCAGGATCGGATCGGGCAGCAGGTCCACCGGGCAGACCAGGTAGACGAGCCCCGCCCAGAAGGCCAGTTTGCCCGAGCGCGGTACGTCCGCGCTGCGCAGCAGGGTACGGATGCGCGCCATCTTCACCACGAGCACGACGGCCACCACGAGCATCACCACGACCGCCACCGCGGCGATCACGAGGGCCGTGGTCGACCAGTCACCCAGGTCCATGTCTGCCTCCTGCGATCCCGTGTACCCGGCCGGTGTGCGCGGAAACGGTGCCCAGCCCCTGCGGAAAGGAAGCACAGATTACATGATCACGCCCGAGGAGATCTGGGAGACCGCAGGCCTGCCCGCACGCCGGCTCGCCGGCCTGGCGCTCAATCCCGCGGCCCCCGACGACGTCCTGCTGCGGCTGCTCACCAACGGTCGCCGGCGGCACGGATGGTGCTGTGCCGCGACCGGGCGCTGCCGGACGCCGTGGTCGACGCCGTCGTCCGCCACCCCGACAGGTACACCCGCAGCTTCCTCGCCCGCGCACCGGGCGGCGGCGAACCCGGCGCTGGAGCCCGCGGTCATGCGCAGGCTGGTGGCGCCCCATCCGCTCCCGGCCGATGCCGCCGGATGACCGCCGTCAACCGCTCGTAGGCAGTGCGCAGTTCGCGTCGGGCGAAGTCCTGGCGCACGTCGATGAGGGCGCCGTGGGAGGCGGAGGGGTCGACCGTGAAGCGGTCGTGCCAGCCGCCTCCCGAGGCGATGATCACCGGGGTGTCGACCCCGTCGAACTGGTCGGCGGTGATGTCGACGCGCAGGCCGTTCTTCTCGATCCACGCGTGGGTGGCACGGTCCTCCCACCCGCTGACGTACGTCCACACCCCCTGCCCGTTCTCGTACAGGTACTGGCCGAGGAGGATCGAGGCGTCCCCGCAGGAGCCGTGCGGGAAACGCTCCAGGGAGACCAGGCCCGGGTCGGGGCAGTCGACGATCGCCTGCCGGAATCCGAGGACCAGTGTGCGGAGTTCGGACACCCGCGGAGTCTAACCCGTGAAGATCATCTGGGGGACCCGTGGAGTCGGTCCTTCTGCTCGACGTGGGCCCGGACGCCGGAGGACGGGGGGCACGAGGGGGCGGAGGGCATGCGGGCGGCAGCGGCCGGACGCGGTACCCGAGCCGGTTGCGGCCGCTGCGGCGGCAGTCAACCGAGCGGGCCCGGTGCCGTCAAGACTTCACGTCAGGATCGGTGCGGAACGCATCGCGGGGCCGGATGAGGCCGGTCCACTTCAAGTCCCGAACACATTCGACTCCCCGCAGGTCACGGCGGCGCAAGTACCTGAAGCCCCCGTCGAACTGTTGACTCCTCGGAAACACTTTGTGCGAGGAGTCTTGACCGCGACTTCTGTCACGTCTTAACTCACGCCCTGAATTAAGTCGTGAGGCTGACACAGGAGTTCCTATGAGACCCGAAGTCAACGCCGCCCGCCGCAGACCCCTGGGGCTGATCGCCCTGCTGGCCGTACTCCTCGCCCTGCTCACCGTCCCGGCCGGCCCCCTGACCGACGCCCACGCCGCCGCCTGCGGCACCGCCAACGCCGCACAGGGCAGGACCGCCACCGCCTCCTCCACCGAGAACGGCTCCTTCGCCGCCGCCAACGCCGTCGACGGCAACACCGGCACCCGCTGGTCCAGCGCGTTCAGCGACCCCCAGTGGATCCAGGTGGACCTCGGCGGCTCCCAGACCGTCTGCGAGGTCGTCCTCGGCTGGGAGGCCGCGTACGCCAAGGCCTACCAGATCCAGCTCTCCGCCAACGGCACCGACTGGACCACGGTCGCCTCCACCACCACCGGCGCCGGCGGCACCGAGACCCGCGCCGTCAGCGGCACCGGCCGCTACCTGCGCGTGTACGGCACGACCCGCGCCACCGCGTACGGCTACTCGCTGTGGGAGCTCGCCGTGCACACCACCGACGGCGGCACCGGCCCGGTGATCCCCGGCGGCGGCGACCTCGGCCCGAACGTCCTGGTCTTCGACCCCTCGACACCGGGCATCCAGGCCAGGCTGGACCAGGTCTTCCAGCAGCAGGAGTCGGCGCAGTTCGGCACCGGGCGCTACGCGCTGCTGTTCAAGCCCGGCACCTACAACAACATCAACGCCAACATCGGCTTCTACACCTCGATCGCCGGACTCGGCCTCTCCCCCGACGACACCACCTTCAACGGCGACGTGACCGTGGACGCCGGCTGGTTCAACGGCAACGCCACCCAGAACTTCTGGCGCTCCGCGGAGAACCTCGCCCTGAACCCGGTGAACGGCACCGACCGCTGGGCCGTCGCCCAGGCCGCGCCCTTCCGCCGTATGCACGTCAAGGGCGGCCTCAACCTCGCCCCCAACGGCTACGGCTGGGCCAGCGGCGGCTACATCGCCGACAGCGAGATCGACGGCACCGTGGGCCCGTACTCGCAGCAGCAGTGGTACACCCGCGACAGCTCCGTCGGCGGCTGGACCAACGGCGTGTGGAACATGGTCTTCTCCGGGGTGCAGGGCGCCCCCGCGCAGAGCTTCCCCAACCCGCCCTACACCACGCTCGACACCACCCCCGTCTCCCGCGAGAAGCCCTTCCTCTACCTCGACGGCAACGACTACAAGGTCTTCGTCCCCGCCAAGCGCACCAACGCCCGCGGCACCAGCTGGGGCGACGGCGCGCCGCAGGGCTCCTCGATCCCGCTGAGCCAGTTCTACGTCGTCAAGCCCGGTGCGACTGCCGCCACCATCAACGCCGCGCTCGCCCAGGGCCTCAACCTGCTGTTCACCCCGGGCGTGTACCACATCGACCAGACCATCGACGTCAACCGGGCGAACACCGTCGTGCTCGGCCTCGGCCTCGCGACGATCATCCCCGACAACGGCGTGACGGCCATGAAGGTCGCCGACGTCGACGGCGTGAAGCTCGCCGGGTTCCTGATCGACGCCGGTGCGGTCAATTCCCAGGTGCTGCTCCAGGTCGGCCCGCAGGGCGCGGCCGCCGACCACGCCGCCAACCCGACCACCGTGCAGGACGTCTTCATCCGCATCGGCGGCGCCGGACCGGGCAGGGCGACCACCAGCATGGAGGTCAACAGCGACGACACCGTCATCGACCACACCTGGATCTGGCGCGCCGACCACGGCGCCGGAGTGGGCTGGGACACCAACCCGGCCGACTACGGCCTGCGCGTCAACGGCGACGACGTCCTGGCCACCGGCCTGTTCGTCGAGCACTTCAAGAAGTACGACGTCCAGTGGAGCGGCGAGAGGGGCAGGACGATCTTCTTCCAGAACGAGATCGCCTACGACGCGCCCAACCAGGCCGCCATCCAGAACGGCGCCACCAAGGGCTGGGCCGCCTACAAGGTGGACGACTCGGTGAACAGCCACGAGGCCTGGGGCCTGGGCAGTTACTGCAACTTCACCACCGATCCGACGATCCGCATGGACCATGGCTTCGAGGTCCCGGTGAAGTCCGGGATCAAGATGCACGACGTCCTGGTGGTCTCCCTGGGCGGCATGGGCCAGTACGACCACGTCGTCAACGGCACCGGTTCCGCGACCTCCGGCACCTCGACCACGCCGTCCACGGTGGTCTCGTTCCCCTGACGGCTCAGGACAGGGGTGCCCCGTTCCTCCGGCGGGGCACCCCGTGAGCCGTGCTCAGGCGGCCGGCCGGTGGCGGGAGTGCAGCACCTCGCCCACGGCGACCGCGGCCGCCATGGCGAGCCCGGCCACCGGCACCGCCGCGGGCCCGCAGAAGGTGCTCGCCAGCACCGCCAGGGCGCAGCCGGGCAGCACCGCGTGCTCGCCGAACCCGCGCTTGGCGCTGCGGGAGTGGATCAGCCAGACCGTCAGCAGGAAGACGGCGGTCGGCAGCGTGACGGAGGCCGCGGCGGCCGTCTGCGAGATGTGCGCCTTGCCCACGGCCTGCTCGACCACCACCTCAAGTCCCGCGCCGATGGCGGCGGCCGAGCCGAAGACGAGGTAGTGCCCGTAGCCCCACAGGAACGCCCGCGCACTGCTGGTGAGGTGCTGGTGGATGGGGACGGCGAAGTAGATCCAGTAGGCGGAGAACACGATCAGCAGTCCTCCGAGGCCGACGGGCAGCAGCTCGCCGAGCGCGGAGAACTCGTCCACGGCGGACTGCACGGCCACCGTCGCGGCGGCCACCGACTCACCGAGCACGATGATGGTGAAGAGGCCGTAACGCTCGGAGATGTGGTGCGGATGCCAGGTGGTGCGCTGCGCCCGCTCGGCCCAGACGGGCACCGAGAGTTCCGCCACCGCCAGGATCAGGAAGCCCCAGTACCACAGCCCGCCGACGGGCTGGAGCAGCAGGAGCACCCATCCCACCTGGACGACGACCAGACCCGCGGCGTAGCTCAGCGCCGTGGTCCGCGCCGGTCCGGCCGCGTTGCGTGCCGCGCGCAGCCACTGGAATGCCAGTGCGATGCGCATGATGACGTAGCCCGCGACGGCGATCGAGAAGTCGTTGGCGTCGAACGCACGGGGAACTCCGGCCGCCAGCACCAGGACCCCGGCGATCTGGACGAACGTGGCGATGCGGTACGGCACGTCGTCGGTGTCGAAGGCCGAGGCGAACCAGGTGAAGTTCAGCCACGCCAGCCAGATCGCGAAGAAGACCAGGCAGTAGCCGAGGACGCCCTGCCCGGCGTGGCCCTCGGCGACCGCGTGCACCAGCCGCACACCGGCCTGGGCCACCGCCACCACGAAGCAGAGGTCGAAGAACAGCTCCAGCGGCGTGGCGACCCGGTGCGGCTCGTGCGGGTCCCGGGCCGTCATCCGGACCAGCGGGCGGAAGCGGCGGTCCGGCACCGCCTGATCGTGATCGGTCATCCGCGCATCGTAGGCGGTGCGCACGTGCCCGCGCCCGAAGGGACCGGGCACGGGCACGTGGCGGGGGACGGGATGGAGGTCAGGCGCAGCCGTCCTGGAGGAGTCCGGCCCGCAGCCGGGCCAGGGTGCGCGAGAGCAGCCGCGAGACGTGCATCTGCGTGCAGCCCATGATCTCGCCGATCTGGGCCTGCGTCAGCTCCTCCACGTACCGCAGATGGAGCAGCTGCCGATCGCGTTCACCGAGCTCCACGACGAGCGGTGCGAGTGAGCCGAGGTCCTCGACGAGTTCCATGGCGGGGTCGACCGCGCCGATGAAGTCGGCGAGCACCGTCTCGCCGTCGTCGCCGTCGTCTCCGTTCATGGCCGCGTCCAGCGAGGAGGCGGTGTAGCCGTTGGAGGCCACCTGGGCCTCGACGACCTCGGCCTCGGAGAGGTCCATGAGTGCCGCGAGCTCGGCCACCTTCGGGGCGCGGCCCAGCCGGGAGGACAGCTCGTCCCGGGCGCGGGCCAGTTCCACCCGGCGCTCCTGGAGGCGGCGCGGTACGTGCACGGCCCAGGTCGTGTCGCGGAAGAACCGCTTGATCTCACCGACGATGTAGGGCACGGCGAAGGTGGTGAACTCCACCTCGCGCGAGATGTCGAACCGGTCGATGGCCTTGATCAGCCCGATCGTCCCGACCTGGACGATGTCCTCCATCTCGTCGCTGCGGTCGCGGAAGCGCCTGGCGGCGAACCGCACGAGCGACATGTTCATCTCAATGAGGGTGTTGCGGGCGTACTGGTACTCCTGGGTGCCCTCCTCGAGCACCGTCAGGCGCTCGAGAAAGAGCTTCGACAGGCGGCGCGCGCTCGTGGGAGCCACGCTGCTCGGGTCGGTGATCTGCGGCAGTACGTCGACCTCGGGGCTCTCGACCCCGGTGCTCGTCCCGCTCACGGTGGCGATCACGGCTCCTCCTCGCACCTCTGCACCTCTACGTCATGTTCGCTTGCGTTGCCCCTCGCGTACCCGCTACTCCGCGAAGCATTCCCACCGATCCCAGATGGACGTGAATCGCGCCAAGGGCAGCGTAGGACCGGCCAGTCCGGGCAGACCAGTCAGGGACCGAGGATGCCTACGGGGTGATCGTGCGTGTACAGCATTGACCTAGACGCGGAAGGCGCGGGGACCGTGCGGCCCGCTCCGGCGGACCGGCCGCTGCCCACCACCGTCGGCGAAGCACGTGACTTCGCCCGTGCGCGGCTGCGAGGAGTCGATCCGGAGCGGGTCGAGGACTGCCTGCTGGTCGTCTCCGAACTGGTCACCAACGCCTTCCGGTACGGCGGCGGGCTGGCGGGCTTCGACGTGGTGGCGGCGCCGGACGCGATCCGCGTGTCCGTCCAGGACCACAACGACCGGCTGCCGACCCCGCCCCCGCCCTCCGAGCGCTTCCTGCCCGGCGGCTACGGCCTGCGCCTGGTGCGCCGGCTGGCCCGGGACATCCGGGTGACGCTGCTGCGCGCGGGCGGCAAGATCGTCCACGTGCACCTGCCGCGCTGACGCGCTCCTCCCCCGACGTCGTACGTGTGGACGAACGGATCGCGGTAACACGCACCTTTGGTGCAACGAGACCCGCACCACGGCCAGTTCGAACGTCGGGGCCGGACGACGGCCCCCGGGAGGCACACCATGACCACGGGCATCATCATCGGGGCGGTCGTCGTCGCAGTCCTGATCGCCCTCGCCGCGGTCGTCACGACGCGGCGTGGCGGCGGCGGTACCGGACGGCTCAGGCGCCGCTTCGGACCGGAGTACGAACGCACGGTCGCCCGGCACGAGGGCGACGCGGACGCCGCGCACCGCGAGTTGCAGGAGCGCGTCGACCGGCACGGCGGTCTGGCCCCGGAGCCGCTGAGCGCACGCCGGACCGAGGAGTACCGCGTCGAGTGGGCCGCCCTGCAGGAGCGGTTCGTCGACTCCCCCGCGAAGGCGGTGCGCGACGCCTCGGCGCTGCTGGACCGGCTGGCGCACGAACGCGGCTTCCCGGAGCACACCTCGGGCGAACAGATCGACGCCCTGTCGGTCCACCGCCCCCGGCACCTCCAGGCCTACCGCGACCTGCGCGGCGCCGCGGAACCCCGTAAGGACGGTGACCGCACCACGGCGGACACCGAGGAACTGCGCGCGCGGCTGCTCGGCGCCCGGGCGCTGTTCGACGACCTCATCGCGGTGGACAAGGAGCCCCGCACCACCTCGCGCGAGGACGGCGCGGGTGACGCGGACTCCGGCCGAAACGGCTCCCATCGCTTCCACCTGCCGTCCTGGAGCAGCCGATGAACCCCACGCACGAGCACCACGACACCGACGGAACCCACGGAACCGACAGGAGCGACCGGGCCGCCACGACGGACGGCACCGGCACCGGCACCGGCACCGGACGGGAGGGGAGCACGGCGAGCACGGCCCCCTCCGGGCAGACCCCCGGCAAGCCGAAGTCCCCCGTGCCCGAGAGCGCCGACAAGACCGACAAGGCTGACAAGTCCGACAAGAGTGACGAGCTGTCTGCCGCGCGCCGGCCCACCAATTGGTCACGGCCCGAGGACGGGGCGAGGCCCACGACGGCCGGCACGAAGCCCGAACATGACGCCAAGCCCGAGCACGACGCCAAGCCGGCGACGGCCGGCGGCCCCGGCCCCGGCTCCGGCCCCGCAGCGGCGGAGAAGCCCGGCGGCGGCCCGGTGCGACAGGAGGAGCGGGTGCCCGCCCCGGGCGCTCCGCCGCGCGTGGACGGCGCGGTGGACAAGTTGCAGCAGCGGCTGCATCACGCGGTCGGCGGCTTCGTCGACGAGCCGCGCCACGCCGTGGAGGAGGCCGACGAGGTCCTCGGCGAGGCCACGGAGCGGCTGGTGGAGGAACTGCGCAGCCGGCGCGACGAACTGCGCTCGGGCTGGCGGGCCGGCGGAGGGAACGAGAGCGAGCGCGGCGACACCGAGAGGCTGCGCCTGGCCCTGCAGGGCTACCGCGACCTCGTCGACCGCGTCCTGCACATCTGAGGACCGCACGCCGCGGACGGCACGAAGGCCGGTGGGCCGGGAAACCCTCGGGTTTCCCGGCCCACCGGCCTTCGTGCCGTCCGGTCGCGCGTCAGTCGCCCGTGTGGCGGTACCGGGCCCACAGCGGCAGGCCGTACCAGCAGACCAGGTACCAGACCAGGACGGCGGCGACGAGCCACGGCACGAAGTCGTCGTGGGTGGCGGCGCGCAGCACCAGCAGCAGCGCCGAGGTCATCGTCGCCAGCAGCAGCACGAGCCCGACGAAGGTGAGCCGCGAGGCCCAGCGCACCGCCTGCGGCTTGATGCGGCTGCCGGAGACGATCCGGTGGAAGGAGACCGGGCCGATCAGCGCCCCGGTCGCACAGGCGCCGAGCACGACGGTGACGATGTAGATCGTGTGGTCGGTCGACCCGAGCCGGTCGTAGTGCGGGGTGAACACGACGGTCAGCAGGAAGCCGAAGAGGATCTGCACGCCCGTCTGGGCGACCCGCACCTCCTGGATCAGCTCGCCCCACTTCCGGTCGGCGCGCTCGTCCTCGGTCTCGTCCCGCCCGTCCCTCGGGCCGGTCCGGCCGTCCGGGTCGTCACTGGACATGGCACCCTCCCCTTCCTCTGTCGTGCACGTCATAGCTGACTTACCATCGGCTGCCCGTGTCGCGCCGGGCGTGGCCCGGGCACGACGAGGACGGCGGCCGGTCCGGTCGCCGTCCTCGTACGCGGTCCGGCTGCCTCCGCCCGGGGCGGGGGCAGCCGGACCGCGGTGCTCACCGCCGCGACTTGCTGCGCGCCAGCAGGCTCACTCCGACGGCCGCGAGGCCGATCTGTATCAGCCACTCGACCCAGTCGACCCCGTCGGTGTCGGCGACGCCGAACCCCTGGGCGATCGCGCTGCCGATGAAGGCCGCCACGATGCCGACGACGATCGTCCACAGCACTCCGATCGGCTGCCGCCCCGGCGCCACCAGACGCCCCAGCACACCGATGATCAGGCCGATCACGATGGCACTGATGATGCTCGAGATCTCCATCTCCACCTCAACCCCAGCTTCGTCCGGCGCCTGGCCGGAAGTGTGTTCGCATCACGCGGATACCCCGGGCCGGACACTCCACGCAGCCCGCCCCGCACCGTGTCGCCGGGTGTGTTCCGGCCGCGACGGGGCATCCGGTGGACCGGAGGCAGTCGGGGCAGGGAGGCCGGTGTGGACACGACGGTGGGTGCGGGTGCGGTACGGCCCGGGACGCGGGGGAGGAAGGCGATCCGCGCCGGGGCACGGGCGGGTCTGGCGGCGCGTGGGGTCGTCTACGCGCTGCTCGGGGTGCTGGCGCTGCGGGTCGCCTTCGACGGTTCCTCGGAGCAGGCCGACCGGGGCGGCGCGGTGGCCCGGCTCGCGGCGCAGCCCTTCGGCGGGTTCCTGGTCTGGGCCCTGGCGGTGGGGTTCGCCGGGATGACGCTGTGGCGGTTGTCGGAGGCCGCGTTCGGCGCGGCGGGCCCGGACGGGGACAAGGCCGGCAAGCGGCTCATGTCGGCCGCCCGCGCGGTGTTCTACGCCTTCGTGACGTACTCGGTGGTGACCTTCGCGGTGAACGGCTCCTCCGCGGGCGGTTCGAGCGACAGCACCTCCAAGGACGTCACCGCGCACGCCCTGGGCTGGCCCATGGGCCGCTGGCTGGTGGGGGCGGCGGGGCTGATCCTCGCGGGAGCCGGGGTGTGGATCGCGGTACGGGCGCTGCTGCGCCGCTTCCGCAAACACCTGCGGACCGGAGCGATGTCGCCGCGGGCGCGCCGGGTGGTCGACTTCCTCGGGGTCGCCGGAGGGGCCAGCCGGGGCGTGGTGTTCGCCGCCGCGGGCTGCTTCGTCGTCGTGGCGGCGGTCCGCTTCGACCCGGACCGGGCGAAGGGCCTGGACGACACTCTGCGCACGTTCCGGGACACCCCCGCCGGGCCGTGGCTGCTGGCGGTGGTCGCGGCGGGGCTGGCGCTGTTCGGGGTGTTCTCCTGGGCGATGGCTCGCTGGCGGAGGGTCTGAACCGCGCCGGGCGCCCGGATCAACGGCCCGGGAGCTTCACCACCGTCACGAAGAAGTCGTCGATCTGCCGGACCACGTCGATGAAGCGGTCGAAGTCCACCGGCTTGGTCACATAGGCGTTGGCGTGCAGCTTGTAGCTGCGCAGGATGTCCTCCTCGGCCTCGGATGTGGTGAGGACGACGACCGGGATGGTGCACAGGTCGGCGTCGTCCTTGATCGCGGCGAGCACCTGGCGGCCGTCGAAGCGGGGCAGGTTGAGGTCGAGGAGGATCAGCCCGGGGCGCGGCGCGCCGGCGTGGGCGCCGCGCCGGTGGAGGAAGTCGAGGGCCTCCTCGCCGTCCCGTACGACGTGCAGGACGTTGCGGACCTTGTTCTCCTGGAACGCCTCACGGGTCATCAGCTCGTCGCCGGGGTCGTCCTCGACGAGCAGCACGATGATCGGTTCCGGTTCCTGCAGGTTCACGCGGACTCCTCCTCCGGTGCGGGTGCCCGCTCGGCGGCCGCCGGCAGGGTGAAGCGGATGCGGGTGCCCTGCGACCGGCCGGGGTCGAGCCGGATCCGGCCGCCGTGGTACTCCACGATCTTCTTGCACAGCGCGAGCCCGATGCCCGTGCCCCCGTAGCTGTCCCGGCTGTGCAGGCGCTGGAAGATGACGAAGATCTTGTCGGCGAACTCGGCCGGCACGCCGATGCCGTTGTCGGTGACCGAGAAGTGGAGCATGCCGTCCCCGTCGGAGCGCCCGGGGTCCTGCGCCGCTCCCGGCCCGTCCAGGGTGATGGTCACCCGCGGCGGCCGGTGCTCCGCACGGAACTTGACGGCGTTGCCGACCAGGTTCTGCCAGAGCATGGCCAGCAGGGTCGGGTCGCCGACGACGCCGGGCAGCGCGGGCGGGCGCTCGATCACGGCGCCCGACTCCTCTATAGCGACGGACAGGTTGCCCAGCGCGCGGTCCAGCGGCTCGTCCAGGGCGACCGGCACGCTGGCGTCGTTCAGCCGCCCGACCCGGGAGAAGGTCAGCAGGTCGTTGATGAGCACCTGCATGCGCTTGGCGCCGTCGACGGCGAAGGCGATGTACTGCGTGCCGCGTTCGTCGAGGCTCTCGGCGTAGCGCTTCTCCAGCAGCTGGCAGAAGGACGCGACCTTGCGCAGCGGTTCCTGCAAGTCGTGTGAGGCGACGTAGGCGAACTGCTCCAGTTCCGCGTTGGAGCGGCGCAGTTCCTCGGCCTGCGCCTCGCGCAGCTCGCCCTCGTGGCGCAGTTGCTCCTCCTTGCGCCGTGACTCGCCCAGTTCGGTGACGATGCGCCGCCGCATCCCCTCCACGGCGGCCCCAAGGGCGTGCAGGTCGGCGGGCCCGTGGGACGGGATACGACGGTCGTACTCGCCGCCCGACACGTCCTGCACG
Source organism: Streptomyces sp. BoleA5 (assembly GCF_000373665.1). Lineage (NCBI taxonomy): Bacteria > Bacillati > Actinomycetota > Actinomycetes > Kitasatosporales > Streptomycetaceae > Streptomyces > Streptomyces sp. BoleA5. The sequence goes on along the minus strand of NZ_KB892124.1, from coordinate 216,877 downwards.
GCCTCGCTGAGCCGGTTCAGCGGCCGGACGACCATCACCCGCACGAGGACGGCGAGCGCGACGGCGGTGAGGAAGAAGGCCACGACCATGAGCCCGAAGACCCGGTCGCGCAGGGTGCGGGCGTCGGCCAGCTGCCGCGTGCCGGCGACGCGTTCCGCGTCCAGCCGGCGGGCCTGGGTCGCGGACAGGGCGCGGACCCGGTCGAAGGCCTCCTTGCCCCGGCGCGTGGTGGCCGCGTCGGGGGTGCCGCCACCGAGGGCCTCGGTGCGGTCGACGACCTGCTGCGCGTACCGCCGGCGCCAGTCGGCGGCGGCCTGCCGCAGCGCCTCCAGGTCGCGGACGAGTTCCGGGAGGCCGTCCACGAGGCCGCGCATGCGGCGCGCGGCGTCCTCCTCGACGGCCCGGCCGCGGGTGTAGGGCTCCAGGAAGTCCGGGTCGCCGGTGATGGCGTAGCCGCGGACCCCGGTCTCCTGGTCGACGAGGGCGGTCTGCAGCCGGTAGGCCTCGACACGGGCGGGGGAGATCCGGGCGATGAGGTGGTCCGAGACCTGCGCCGTGCGCCGCAGCTGGGTGAAGCCGACACCCGCGGCCATCGTCATGAACACCCCCAGGGCGGCCAGGACCAGCGCGATCCATCCCTGGACGGTCAGCCGCGCGCGGGCGGCGGTCACGGCGAGGCGCTCCACGTGAGGTGGACCACCGCCAGGTCGTCGTCCAGGCCGCCGTGATCGGCGGCCAGTGCCTCCGCGCGCGCGATCAGGGTGTCGACGAACTCGGAGGCGGGCAGTGTGGCGTGCTGCCCGGCCAGGGCGAGCAGGCCCTCCTCGCCGAGCCGTCCCTCGTCGGTGCGCCCCTCGAACAACCCGTCCGTGAAGAGCATCAGCGACTGGCCGGGGCGCAGTTCGAGCCGGCCCTCGGGCCACTCCCCCACGCCGGGCACCACGCCCAGGGCGGGCCCGCGGGGCGGCTCGATGTACTCGACGGTGCCGTCCGGGGTCAGGTTGAGCAGTCCGTGGTGGCCCGCCCGCCAGACCCGGGCCGTGCGGCGGTCGGGGGCGAGGGCGACGATGGTGGCCGTGGCGAAGATCTCGGGGGCGGCGCGTTCGGCGACCAGCACCTGCTCCAGCAGGGCGAGTTGCCGGGCGCCCTCGACGCCGGTCAGCACCAGGGTGCGCCAGGCGATGCGCAGTCCGACGCCGAGCGCGGCCTCGTCGGGACCGTGCCCGGAGACGTCCCCGATGAGGGTGTGGACGACGCCCTCGGTGGTCTCCACGACGTCGTAGAAGTCACCGCCGAGCAGGGAGTCGGCCCGGCCCGGGCGGTAACGCGGTGTGACGGTGACGTCCTTGGTGCGCAGCATGGGCAGCGGGAGCAGCCCGCGCTCCAGGCGCGCGTTCTCCTGGGCCCGCATCTGGCTGGCCCGCAGGGCGAGGGCGGCCCGTTCGGCCTGCTTGCGTTCGACCGCGTAGCGCAGCGCGCGGCCCAGGAGTTCGCCCTCGACCCGTCCCTTGACCAGGTAGTCCTGGGCGCCGGCGGAGAGCGCGGCCAGGCCGGTCCGCTCCTCGGCGAGACCGGTGAGCACGACGACGGCGGCACGGTCGGTGAGCGACAGCGCCCGGCCGAGGGCGTCCAGGCCCTGGCCGTCGGGCAGGTGCAGGTCGAGCAGGACGCAGTCGGCGGGGCGGGCGGCCAGCTCGGTGCCGGCCTCGGCCAGCGTGCGTACCCAGCGCAGTTCGACGGGCACCCCGCTGTCGGCGACCAGCTCCTCGACGAGCAGCGCGTCCCCCGCGTCGTCCTCGACGAGGAGGACGGAGAGCCGGCTGTGCCGGCCGTCGCCCTGTCTGGGGATGACGCCCTCGGGGGGCGTCAGCGTGTTGCCTTCCACATCGTCTCCCCGCCCCTGTGGTGCCCCGGGTGGGGCGATGGGATCGTACGCGAACGGCACCCTGGCCGGATGCCCTTTGGTCAGTGCCGATCATCTTCGATCATTGCCGTTTGGCAACAGTAGTCGAACACAACGATCGCATGCGGGTCGGCCCGCCTGTGGGCACCCCGGCGCCGGGCGCGCGGCCGGGCGCACGGTCCGGACGGCTACGCGCTGTGGCTGCGGCCTCCGGGGAGCGGCCGCACGGCGCCGAGCCCCGTCGCCTCGGCGGCGGAGCGGAAGGCGGTCAGCCCCTCCAGCAGGGCGCGACGGGCGCGTTCGGGCATCGCCGACACGACCGTCGCCAGTTCCTGCTCCCTGCGTTCCCGCAGCTGGGCGAGGAAGGCCGTACCGCGCGGCGTGAGCCACAGGCACACCTCGCGCCGTGAGGTGGGGCTGGTGTCCCGGGTGAGATAGCCCACAGCCTGCAGCCGGTCGCAGAGCCGGCTCACCGCGGGCGGCCCGGCGCCCAGGACGTCGCACAGCGTCCGCAGATTGATCCCCTCGTTGCCCTCCAGCGCGAACAGCACGCGCAACTGCGAGGGCGGCACGGGAGGGTCTCCCGCGTCCCGGCCGCGGCCCCACAGCACCTCGAGTGCCTCGACCACGGACGACGCCGCGGCCACGGCGGCGTCCCGCTGCGATCCGGCGGTGGCGGGCAAGGCGGCCTCCTCACGGCGTGCCGCCGGAGGGATACCGCCGGCGAGCGGGTAGACGAAGACAGGACAGGGCGCGCCAAACGGCGCGCCACCACGCTAACCGACCCGCCCCCGCTCCCAGAAGGACCGTCGCACCCCGGTGAACCGACACGCCCCCCTCGCCGCCGAACGCGCCCTGCGCGCCGCGCCCCCGCACGCCCTGCCCGCCGCCCTGGCGGACGTCCTGCGCACCCACTGGGCGGCCCGCTCCGTGGAGATCCTGCTCGCCGACTACGGCCTGGCGGTGCTCCAGCCGGTCTCCGCCCCCGAGCCCACGGAGGCCGCCGTACCCCTCACGGGAACGCCCGAGGGCCGGGCCTTCGGTGCCCAGGAACCGTTCGCCGAGGCGGCCGGCGACGAGGGCGTACGCCTGCACCTTCCGGTGAGTGTGCGCGGTGACCGGATCGGCGTGCTCAGCGTCACACTGCCCGGTGAACCCGCGCCCGAGGAGGTGCGCGACCTCGCGGAGATCGCGGAGATGCTCGGCCACCACCTCCTCGTCGCCGACCGGGACACCGACCGCTACCTGCACGCCCGCCGCCGGGACCGGCTCACCCTCGCCGCCGAGGTGCAGTGGGAGCTGCTGCCCGGAAGGGCCTGCGCCCGCCCCGAGTACGCTCTCGGCGCCCAGCTGGAGCCCGCCTACGACATCCACGGCGACAACTTCGACTGGTCGGCCTCCGCGCGGGACCTCACGCTGACCGTCACCAACGGCATGGGACAGGGCATCGAGGCCGCCCTGCTGACCAGTCTCACCGTGAACGCGCTGCGCAACGCCCGGCGCGCCGGCGTCCCCCTCGCCGACCAGGCGATGCTCGCGGACCAGGCCGTCTACGCCCGCTACCGGGGCGATCAGTACGTGTCGGTCCTGCTGATGCGCTTCGACCTGGCGACCGGCGCGGCCGAGGTGGTCGAGGCCGGATCGCCGCGCGTGTACCGGCTGCGCGGTTCGACGGTGGACCGGATCGACTTCGAGGCCCAGTCGCCCCTGGGCATGTTCGAGGACACCCCCTACGTCCCGCAGCCCTTCGAGGTGCGCTCCGGGGACCGGCTCCTGATCATCAGCGACGGCGTGTACGCGACCGCCTCCCCCGCCGGCGAGACGTACGGGGAACGGGCGCTGGCCCGCGCGGTCCTGGCCACCCGGCTGCTCCCGCCGGCGGACGTCCCGCGGGCGATCCTGGGTGAACTGCCGGGTCACCGCGTACTGCCGGAGGCCGAGGACGACGCGCTGGTGGTGTGCCTGGACTGGCGGTGAACCGCTGGGAGGAGCTTGCCTGGTGACGGGCGATGGGGAAGACTCTTGCCGAAGGGCAACTGTTTGCCCGGCCCACCTTCGTCCAGGTACGAGAGGACCGGAGCGATCCCGACGGTCCCACACGGCCCCGGCCTTGCTCCCACCGCATCGTGACGTCTCTCCCGCCTCCGCGCTCGCCAGTGGCCCGAGAGCAGGGGTCAGCCACCTCCGCTCGGATCGGGCAGCGGGTGCTGCGCGCGCTCGTCGAGTCCCTGACCGAGACCGCCGTCCTGGTGAGCGATCGCGCCGGGGTGATCCGTGCCGTCAACGCCGTGATCACCTCCTGGGCGCCCCGGCTGGTGGCGGGCCGGGTGCTCGCCGAGACGGCCCCCGCCTGGCTGACGGCGGCGGACGCCTCGGGCACGGTCACCGCGCACGGCGGCATGGGGAGCCGGCAGGTGACGGCACGCCGCGCCGAGCTCCCGGGCGGGCACCACGCCTGGTATCTCACCGACGTGACGGACGCCCGCAGCACCGACCGCGAGCTGCGGCTGGCCCACGGCCGCGCGGAGTTCCTGGCCGAGGCGTCCGCCGGGCTGCTGTCCTCGCTCGACCCGCGCACATGCGTGACCGCCACGGCGGAGCTGGCCGCCTCGCGGCTCGCGGACGCAGCGGTGGTCGTCACCCCGCCCGACCGGCAGCGGCTGCGGCTGACCCGGGCCGTGGCGGGCCGCCCCGGCGTGGAGGAGTGCGCCCTGGCCGTCGACCCCGCCGAAGTGCCGGGGCTGCCCGAGGCACTGGCCGGGTCGCCCCCGCCGCCGCCCCGCCGGACCGACCCCGTGCGGGCCCCGGACTGGCTGCTTCCCGAGGACTTCGGCGCCCCGGTGTCGCTGCTGGTCACCCCGCTGCCCGGCAACGGGGTCCCGGCGGGCGCACTCGTCCTGATGCGCCGCCTCGGAGGGCCGTTCACGGTCGAGGAGAAGGCCTTCGCCCAGGTCTTCGCCGCCCGCGCCGGCGCCGCGATCTCCGCATCCGTGCTCTACACCGAGCAGGCGCGCAGCGCCGCCCTGCTCCAGGAGGAACTGCTGCCGCCGCGGCTGGGGCCCATCAGGGGCACCGAGGTGGCGGGTTCCTACCGGCCGTCCCGTGAGACGCTGCGGATCGGCGGGGACTTCTACGACACCTACCCGGCGGAGGAATCCGACGGCGAGAGCACCGTGGTGCTGGGGGACGTGTGCGGAAAGGGCCTGGAGGCCGCCGTCCTCACCGGCAAGATCCGCAACACCCTCAGCGCCCTGCGGCTGGTCGAGACCGACCACGTACGGCTGCTGACGCTGCTCAACCACGCGCTCCTCAACACCGCCCACGCCCGCTTCGCCACCATGGTGCTGGCGGGCGTCACCCCGCTCGGCCGCGGCCAGGTGCGGCTGCGGCTGACCACGGGCGGCCATCCGGCACCGCTCATCCTGCGGGTCTCCGGCGATGTGGAGGAGGCCGGCACCTCCGGCACCCTGATCGGCGCGGTGCCCGACGTGCGGGCCACGACCTTCACCACGGTGCTGCAGCCCGGCGAGAGCTGCCTGCTCTACTCGGACGGCGTCACCGAGGCTCGCGGCGGGGTGACGGGCCGTGAGTTCTTCGGTTCGGAGCGGCTGAAGACGACCGTGGCCGGGTGCGTCGGCATGCCGGTGGAGGCCCTGGTCGAGCATGTGGAGCTGCGCACCACCGAATGGCTCGCCGACCGTCCCCACGACGACATCGCGCTGGTCGGCGTGGCCGCCCCGCGCGGCAGCGTCCGAGTGCGGTGAACGGCCACGCACTGTCCGGGCGCACGGGACGGGCACCGTCTCCCTCGGGCCGCCGGGCGGGTGCGCACGGCCCCGGCTCCGCACCGTGACCGGTCATACTGGTGTCATGACCAGCGCGGCGAGGCAGAGAGCGAGATCCGGCGCATGACGCAGTCCCCCGCCCGGCAGACCGCGCCGGCGGCCGAGGAGCCGCGTCTGACGGTGGACGAGCTCGCGGCGCGGTCCGGTACGACGGTCCGCACGATCCGCTTCTACAGCGCCAAGGGCCTGCTGCCGCCGCCGGAACTGGGCACCCGCCGCATCGGTCTGTACGGGCCGGACCACCTCGCCCGGCTGGCGTTGATCGAGGAGCTTCAGCGGCAGGGGCTGACGCTGGCCGCGATCGGCCGCTACCTGGAGCAGCTGCCCGCCGACATCACCCCCGAGGACCTCGCGGTGCACCGGGCGCTGGTGGCGACGTGGATGCCCGACGCCGCGGAGGAACTGGCCCGGGACGGGCTGGAGCAGCGGGCGGGACGGCCGCTGAGCGGCCACGACCTGGACCGGCTCGCCGCCGTGGGCGTCCTGCACCCCACCGCGGACCCCGGTGTGCTGCTGGTGAACCCGGCACTGCTGCACCTGGGGGTGCGCCTGCTGGACATGCCGATCCCGCTGGAGACGCTGCTCGCCACCCGGGAGATCCTGCTGAAGCACGCCCGCGCGGTCGCGCACGAGCTGCACCGGCTCTTCCAGCAGGAGGTGTGGCAGCCGTACGTGGCCGGGCGCCCGGCGCCCGAGGAGCGGGCCCGGATGCGCAGGCTCACGGACGACCTGCAGCCGATGGTCGTCCAGGCCCTGGTCACCGCCTTCCAGCGGTCGCTCGCCGAGGAACTGCGGGCCACGGCGACCGGGTTCGGCGACCGGGCGCGCGGCGAGGAGTGAGAGCGGCGGCGCCGCGGTCCCCCGGACGGGGGGCCGCGGCGCCGGCCGGGCTTGTCAGCCGTCGGTGAAGGTCTCGCCCCGCCCGGCCTTCCGCACCAGCAACTCCGGGGCCGCGAAGCGTTCGCCGTAGGCGGCCCTCAGCTCCTCGGCGCGGGCGAGGAAGCCGGCCGGTCCTCCGGGGTAGCCGTTGACGTACTGCAGGACGCCACCGGTCCAGGCGGGGAAGCCGATGCCCAGGATGGAACCGATGTTGGCGTCGGCGACGGAGGTCAGCACACCCTCCTCCAGGCAGCGGACGGTGTCCAGCGCCTCGACGAAGAGCATGCGCTCCTTGAGGTCCTCGAAGGGGACGGCCGCCGCCTCCGGCCTGGTGAAGTGCTCCCGCAGTCCGGGCCACAGGCCCGCGCGCTTGCCGTCGGCGTACTCGTAGAAGCCGGCGCCGCCGCTGCGTCCGGTGCGTCCGAACTCCTCGACCATGCGGTCGATGACGGCGTCGGCGGGATGCGGCTGCCAGGTGCCGCCCGCCTCCTCCACGGCGCGCCGGGACTCCTCGCGGATCTTGCGGGGCAGCGTGAGCGTCAGCTCGTCCATCAGGGAGAGCACCTTGGCCGGGTAGCCGGCCTGGGCGGCGGCCTGTTCCACGGTCGCGGGGTCGACGCCCTCGCCGACCATCGCCACGCCCTCGTTGATGAAGTGCCCGATGACGCGCGAGGTGAAGAAGCCCCGCGAGTCGTTGACGACGATCGGGGTCTTGCGGATCTGCCGGACCAGGTCGAAGGCGCGGGCGATCGCCTCGTCGCCGGTGCGGGCGCCCTTGATGATCTCGACCAGCGGCATCCTGTCGACCGGCGAGAAGAAGTGCAGGCCGATGAAGTCCTCGCGCCGCTGCACGCCCTCCGCCAGGAGCGAGATGGGCAGGGTGGAGGTGTTGGAGCACAGCAGGGCATCGGGGGCGACGACGCCCTCGATCTCCTGGAACACCTTGTGCTTCAGGGCCGGATCCTCGAAGACCGCCTCGATGACGGCGTCGCAGCCCGCCAGGTCCTGCGGGTCGGCGGTGGCGTGGATCCGGGCGAGCAGCTCGTCCCGCTTCTCCGGGGTGGTACGGCCCCTGGCCACGGCCTTGTCGAGGAGCCCGGCGGAGTACGCCTTGCCGCGCTCGGCGGCCTCGGCGCTGACGTCCTTCAGGACGACCTCGATGCCGGCCTTCGCGCACGAGTAGGCGATGCCCGCGCCCATCATGCCGGCGCCGAGCACGGCCACCTTGGTGACGGTGCGGGCCGGCACGTCCTTGGGGCGGCTGGCACCGGAGTTGACGGCCTGCATGTCGAAGAAGAAGGCCTGGATCATGTTCTTGGCGATCGGGCCGGTCACCAGCTCGGTGAAGTAGCGGGCCTCGATGGCGAAGGCGGTGTCGATGTCGACCTGGGCGCTCTCCACGGCGGTGGCCAGGATGTTGCGCTGCGCCGGGTAGGGGGCGCCGGCGAGCTGCTTGCGCAGGTTGGCCGGGAAGGCGGGCAGGTTGGCGGCGAACTTGGGCGTGCTGGGGGTGCCGCCGGGGATGCGGTAGCCCTTGGCGTCCCAGGGCTGCGCGGACTCGGGGTGGGCGTCGATGAAGGCGTGTGCCTTGGCGAGCATGTCGTCGTGGCCGGTCGCGACCTCGTGGACCAGCCCGTTCTCCAGCGCGCGCCGCGGGTCGTACTGGTTGCCCTGCAGCAGCACCTTCAGCAGCGCGTCGGTGATGCCGAGCAGCCGCACCGTGCGGACGACCCCGCCGCCGCCGGGGAGCAGGCCGAGGGTGGCCTCGGGCAGGCCGATCTTCGAGCCGGGCGCGTCGAGCGCGACGCGGTGGTGGCAGGCGAGCGCGATCTCGTAACCGCCGCCGAGGGCCGCGCCGTTGACGGCGGCGACGACGGGCTTGCCGAGGGTCTCGATGCGCCGCAGGTCGCGCTTCATGCCCATGCCGGCCTCGAAGATCTGCGGGGCGTCCTCGGGCCCCGCCTTGATCATGTCCTTCAGGTCGCCGCCGGCGAAGAAGGTCTTCTTGGCGGAGGTGACGATGACACCGCGGACGGAGTCGCGTTCCGCCTCCAGGCGGTCGGCCACGGCCCGCAGGGACTCCCTGAAGGCCTGGTTCATGGTGTTCGCGGACTGGTTCGGGTCGTCGAGGACGAGGGTGACGACGCCGGTCCCGTCCTGTTCCCAGCGGATGGTGGTGTTCGTCGGAAGAGCGGTCATGTTCGGTCGGCTCCGTAGCGGGGTGCGGGACAGCGGGTCAGAGGCGCTCGACGACGGTGGCGATGCCCATGCCGCCGCCGACGCACAGCGTGGCGAGTCCGTACCGCTGGTCGCGGCGTTCCAGTTCGTCGACGAGGGTCCCCAGGATCATGGCGCCGGTGGCCCCGAGGGGGTGGCCGAGCGCGATGGCGCCGCCGTTGACGTTGACCTTGTCGTGGCTGAGGCCCATCTCGCGCATGAAGCGCAGGACGACCGCGGCGAAGGCCTCGTTGATCTCGACGAGGTCGATGTCGTCGACGGTCAGCCCGGCCTTGGCGAGCGCCTTGCGGCAGGCGGGCGCGGGGCCCGTGAGCATGATGGTGGGGTCCGAACCGGAGACGGCGGCGGAGACGATGCGGGCGCGCGGGGTCAGGCCGAAGCGCTCGCCGGTCTCACGGTTGCCGATGGCCACCAGTGCGGCGCCGTCCACGATGCCGGAGGAGTTGCCCGCGTGGTGGACGTGGTCGATCCTCTCGACCCAGTGGTACTTCTGCAGCGCGACGGCGTCGAAGCCGCCCGCCTCGCCGATCGCGGCGAAGGACGGCTTGAGCCCGGCCAGGCTATCCGCGGTGGTGCCGGGCCGGATGTGCTCGTCGCGGTCGAGGACGACCAGGCCGTTGCGGTCGACGACGGGGACGACGGAGCGGTCGAAGCGGCCCTCCTTCCAGGCCTCGACGGCGCGGGCCTGCGACTCGGCGGCGTAGGAGTCCACGTCGTGGCGGCTGAAGCCCTCGATGGTGGCGATGAGGTCGGCTCCGACGCCCTGGGGCACGAAGCCGGTGGTGTAGCTGGTCATCGGGTCCATGGCCCAGGCGCCGCCGTCGGAGCCCATGGCGACGCGGGACATCGACTCCACGCCGCCCGCGAGCACCAGGTCCTCCCAGCCGGAACGGACCTTGGCGGCGGCCATGTTGACGGCCTCCAGTCCGGAGGCGCAGAAGCGGTTCTCCTGGACGCCGGCCACGGTCTCGGGAAGCCCGGCGGCGATGGCGGCGGTCTTGGCGATGTCGGAGCCCTGGTCGCCGATCGGGGTGACGACACCGAGCACGATGTCGTCGATCGCGGCCGGGTCGAGGCCCGGCAGGCGGCGGCGCAGTTCGTCGATGAGACCGGTGACCAGGTCGATGGGCTTGGTGCCGTGCAGGGAGCCGTTGGCCTTGCCGCGCCCGCGCGGGGTGCGGATGGCCTCGTAGACGTAGGCGTCGGTGCTCAACGTCGGATGCCTTTCGATGAGGGTGTCGGTGTCGTGCCGGGTCGGATCAGCCGGGCGGCGAACGGCCGATGGTCTCCTTCATGATGCCCGTCGTGCCGCCGTAGCCGGTCCGGACACGTCCGCCGGTGACGGCCGGCGGTCTCCCGGAACGCCGCCTGCCCGGGCGTGAAGAGGTCGCGCCGCATGCTGGTGCCCGCCTTCCGCCGGTGGCCCCGGCTACGGGAGCCGGTCCCCGGCCCGTTCGACGAGGGGGGCGGGCGTCGCGGCCCCGGGGACGCAGACCGGAAGGTCCCAGTCGCGGGCGACCTCCGCGGTGTGCGCGCCGGGCAGGGCGGGCGGCCGCCGCAGGGCGCCTGGGGTCGCGGAGAAGCGCGGGGCGGGAGCGGGCTGGGTGATGCCGCCGGTGCCGGCGAAGGTGCCTCGGGCGGCCAGGTGGGGATGGGCCGCGGCCTCGGCCAGCGACAGCACCGGAGCCGTGCAGGCGTCGCTGCCCTCGAAGACCTCTGTCCACTCCCGGCGGGTACGGGACGCGAAGCGGGCCGCGATGAGCGTGCGCAGTTCGTCCCAGCGTCCGAGGTCGCCCCGGTCGGGCGCGTCCTCGGGGAGGCCGAGCAGCCGGACGAACTCCGCGTAGAAGGCCGGTTCCAGGGCGCCGACGGCCATCCAGCCGCCGTCGGCGGTCTCGTAGACGGCGTAGTAGGGGCAGCCGCCGTCCAGCAGGTTGGCGCCGCGCCGGTCCTGCCAGCCGCCGGCGGCGACCATGCCGCGGATCATCGCGCCGAGGTGGGCCACGCCGTCGACGACGGCCGCGTCGACGACCTGGCCGGTGCCGGTGGCGCGGGCGTGGTGCAGAGCCGCGAGCACCCCGGTGACCAGGTAGAGGGAGCCGCCGGCGTAGTCGCCGAGCAGGTTGGCCGGGATCGCGGGCGGTCCGTCCCCGGGGCCGATCATCCCCAGCGCCCCGGCGACGGCGATGTACCCGATGTCGTGCCCGGCGCGCGGGGCGAGCGGCCCGTCCTGGCCCCAGCCCGTCATGCGGCCGTAGACGAGGCGGGGGTTGCGGGCGTGGCAGGCGGCGGGACCGACGCCGAGGCGCTCCGCGACGCCGGGGCGGTTGCCCTCCAGCAGGACGTCGGCGCGGGCGGCGAGGTCCAGGACCAGCCGGACGCCCTCCTCGCTCTTGAGGTCGGCGACGACGGAGCGCTTGTTGCGGTTGGTGACGTCGTGGGCCGGGTCGACGCCGAGCCGGGAGCCGCCCGGCCGGTCGACGCGGACGACGTCGGCACCGAGGTCGCCGAGCAGCATGGCGGCGAAGGGGGCCGGGCCGATGCCGGCCAGCTCCACCACGCGCACACCGGCGAGCGGCCCGCCGGCGGACGCCGATCCCCCCGGTCGTTCTGCCCGTCGTTGTGCCGGTCGATCGCCCGCTCGTTCGCCCGGTCGCGTTCGCGCCTCGGTCATCGGGGCCTCCGGCTTCGCGGCGAGCATGACAGTATTGCTGTAACACTGGCGATGCTATGGATGCGCGATGCCGATGACAAGGGCCGCAGCCCCGGCGGGCCGCGGTTCGTGTGAGGATCACCGCCATGGAGGAGGCACAGTGGCACAGGTGACGGACATGGCGCCGGCGGACGAGACCGTACGGGTGAGGCAGCTCTGGCAGGGCCTGGGCCTGCCGGGAATCGTGGACGTGCACACCCACTTCATGCCGGACCGCGTGCTGGCCAAGGTCTGGGCGTACTTCGACTCCGCCGGTCCGCTCACGGGCCGGCCGTGGCCGATCGCGTACCGCACCGACGAGGACGAGCGGGTCGCCACGCTGCGGGCGTTCGGAGTGCGCGCCTTCACCTCGATGCTCTACCCGCACAAGCCCGCGATGGCCGCCTGGCTGAACTCCTGGTCGGCCGGCTTCGCCGCCCGGACGCCCGACTGCCTGCACACGGCGACCTTCTTCCCGGAGCCGGAGGCGCCGGGCTACGTCCGGCAGGCGCTGGAGGCGGGCGCCCGGGTCTTCAAGTGCCACGTGCAGGTCGGGGCCTTCGACCCCAACGACCCGCTGCTCGACCCCGTCTGGGGACTGCTCGCGGACGGCGGCGTCCCCGTGGTCACGCACTGCGGGTCGGGGCCCGTCCCCGGCCGCCACACCGGTCCCGGCCCGATCGCCCGGCTGCTGGCCCGGCACCCCCGGCTGCGGCTGGTCGTCGCGCACATGGGCATGCCGGAGTACGGGGCGTTCCTGGACCTCGCCGAGCGGTACGAGGGCGTGCACCTGGACACGACGATGGCGTTCACGGACTTCAGCGAGGCCGACGCGCCCTTCCCGCCGCCGGAGCGCAAGCGGCTGGACGGCCTCGGTGACCGCGTCCTGTTCGGCAGCGACTTCCCCAACATCCCGTACGCGTACCCGCACGCCCTGCAGGCGCTGACGCGGCTGGAACTGGGCGAGGCGTGGACGGGGGCCGTCCTGTACGGCAACGCCGCCCGCCTCTTCGGGATCCCGGCGTGACGCCGCCCGCGCGGCCCGGCGGGCCCGGGACGATCACCACGCCGCGGCTGGTCCTCGAACCGCTGCGGGTCGGTCACGCGCGGGAGATGGCCGACGTGCTCCGCGACCCCGGGCTGCACGAGTTCACCGGCGGCACCCCGTACGACGCGCCGGGTCTGCGCGCCCGCTACACCCGCCTGGTCGCCGGCTCCGGCGACCCCGCCGTGTCCTGGTGGAACTGGGTGGTCCGGCTGCGCGCGGAGGACCGCCTCACGGGCACCGTGCAGGCGACGGTGGCGTGGGAAACGCCGGACGGCACGGTCGCGGAGGTCGCCTGGGTGACCGGCACCCCCTGGCAGGGCCGCGGCATCGCCACCGAGGCCGCCGCCGCCCTCGTCGCCCGGCTCGCGGCGCTCCCCGTGGACCGCGTCGTCGCCCACGTCCACCCCGGTCACCTGGCGTCCCGTTCCGTCGCCGCGGCCGCCGGCCTCGCCCCCACCTCCGTCGTCGTGGACGGCGAGGTCCGCTGGCAGCGCGACGTCACCCGGCCCGGCGGGGCGCAGGGCGGCTGACCCGGCCCGGGGCGCCGCACTCCGGCGCACCGGCATCCCGGTACTCCGCCACGACGACATCGGCGGCCCGCCACGGGCGCCGTTGCGGGCGGCGGGGGCCGCCGTGATGAAGGATGTCCCCGCCCGGGACATCCGGTACATCCCGGATGTCCGCCCCACGTCGCACGGGAGGTACGCCCGCATGGCGCCACGTCCGCACTGGCTCTTCGGCGACCAGCTGGGGCCGCACTTCCTCGACCCCGGCGCGCCCGTGGTGATGATCGAGGCGCGCTCGGCGTTCGCCCGGCGCCGCTCGCACCGGGCCAAGGCCCACCTCCTGCTGTCCGCGATGCGGCACCGGGCGGCGGAACTCGGCGACCGTGTGCGCTACGTGCGGGCAGGCACCTATCGCGAGGGGCTGCGCGAGGCAGCCGGTGACGCGCGGGTGACGGTGTGCCGGCCGAGCTCGCGGGCCGCGCTGCGGCTGGTGGAATCGCTGGACCGGGTCGAGGTCCTGCCGGACCGCGGATTCCTGGTGTCGCGCGAGGAGTTCGCCGGATGGATCGAGGACCGCGGCGGAGCACGCCTGCGGCTGGAGGACTTCTACCGCTGGGTGCGCCGCTCCCACGACCTGCTGATGGACGGCGGCGAGCCGGCCGGCGGCCGCTGGAACCTGGACCACGACAACCGAGAACCCCCACCGCGGGGCCGGGACGACCTCGGGGTACCGCCGCCCTGGCGGCCGCAGGAGGACGAGATCGACGACGAGGTCCGGCGCGACCTGGACCGCTGGGAACGCGAGGGCCGGGTCCGCTTCGTCGGCCGCGACGGCCCGCGGCTGTTCCCCGTCACCCGGCGCGAGGCACTGTCGGCACTTCGCTCCTTCGTCGCGCACCGGCTGCCGGAGTTCGGGCGGTACGAGGACGCCATGCTCGCCGGGGACCCGGTGATGAGCCACAGCCTGCTCTCCGCCCCCCTGAACCTCGGGCTGTTGCACCCCGCCGAGTGCGTCGAGCGGGCAGAGCGCGCGTTGCGCTCCGGCGACGCGCCGCTGAACAGCGTGGAAGGCTTCGTCCGGCAGATCGCCGGATGGCGCGAGTACGTGCAGCAGGTGTACTGGCACTTCGGCGCGGACTACCGGCACCGCAACGAACTGCGCCACCACACGCGGCTGCCGCGCTGGTTCCTGGAACTGGACGCGGACGCGGTGCGCGCGCGCTGCCTGTCGACGGTGCTGGCCCAGGTCCGCGACACGGGGTGGACCCACCACATCCCCCGGCTGATGGTGCTGGGCAGTCACGCGCTCCAACACGGCTGGGATCCGGAGGAGTTGACCGACTGGTTTCATCGCTGCTTCGTCGACGGCCACGACTGGGTGATGGCGCCGAACGTGGTCGGGATGTCCCAGTACGCCGACGGCGGGCTGATGACGACCAAGCCGTACACCTCGGCCGGCGCCTACATCCACCGCATGAGCGACCTGTGCGACGGCTGCGCCTACCGCCCCGCCGAACGGACGGGCGAGCGCGCCTGCCCGTACACCACCGGCTACTGGTCGTTCGTGCACCGGCACCGGGATCTGCTCGCGGCCAACCACCGTACGGCGAGGGCGGTTCGGGGTCTGGAGCGGCTGGGAAACCTGCCCGAGGTACTGGCGTTGGAGGAGGAGCGCGGGCGATGGGCTCCGTGACGGTGCGCAACCTCGGGCGTGCAGCGGGTACCCGTACACAGGTGCCCCTTGGCGATACCTACGAAAGAGAGTCACTTCGTCACTCTGCGTAGTGAACTCAATGCACTTCAGGTACGTATAGTTACCTGCGTCACACCAGTTACAGGGAACGGTTCGGGGCACCACGTGAGTCTCATACGTAGGGCCGCAGTTGGGCACAGGAGCTGGTTGCTGCCCGACGCGCAGGAGAGTGAGGAGAAGCCATGCGACCGTTCGCGCTGATTCATGCCCGGCCGGCCACACCCGAAACATTCGTAGCGCCGTACACCTACGATTCCGCCCTGCAGCTGAACGTGCTCCCCGACGGACGCCCCGTCATCACCGACCGCGCGCTGCTGCTCGCCACGGCAGCCACCGTCTCCACCGCCGGCTCCAAGACGCACTTCGACGACTGAGCACCCCGAACCCCCATGACCGTCCTGATCCTCACCTCCCCCGAGGACGTGACCGCCGACCTGGTGGTGGCGGCGCTGCACGACCGCGGGACGCCGGTGGTCCGCCTGGACCCTGCGGACCTGCCCGGCGAGGTCTCCATGTCCGCCGAGTACGTACGCGGTGACGTACGCGGGTACCTGTCGGTCCAGGAGCGCATGGTGAGCATGGACAGCGTGCGCTCCATCTGGATCCGAAGACCCGGCACACCCGGCGCCGGCGCGGCGGAGCAGTCCGAGTGGCTGACCGCCGAGGCCGGCGCGGCACTGTACGGGGCGCTGCGCTGCGTGCGGGCCCGGTGGATGAACCACCCGGCCGCCGCGGCGCAGGCCCGTTACAAGCCATGGCAGTTGTTCACCGCGCACCACTCGGGGTTCGCGGTGCCCGCCACGCTCATCACCACCTTCCCGCAGGCGGCACGGGAGTTCGCCGAGCAGCATCCGCGGCTGGTCGTCAAGGCGGTCTCCGGCACGCACCCGGGCGATCCGCCGATGGCGCTGCCGACCACGCTGGTCGCCCCGGACGCCGACTTCTCCGCGGTCGCGGCGGGGCCGACGCTGCTGCAGCAGTACATACCCAAGGCCGCCGACATCCGCCTGACCTGTGTGGGGACGGGGTTGTTCGCGGCCCGCAAGAAGTCCGGTCCCGACCAGGTCGACGGCCGGTTCGACAGCCCCGAGGACGCCGACTGGGAGCCCGTGGAGCCACCGGTGCGCATCGCGCGCTCGGTGCGGGAGTACATGGCCGCGGCCGGACTCGCCTACGGGGCCTTCGACTTCGCCGAGGACACCGACGGGACCTGGTGGTTCCTGGAGTGCAACCAGGGCGGCCAGTTCGGCTTCGTCGAGCTGGCGACGGGGCAGCCCATCACCGCGGCCATCGCCGACTGGCTGGCCGGCTGTCAGGACTCCCGCACGCCCCACGGGGAGCCGTAGGAGGTCAGCAGGTCGAGGAAGGGACGCGGGGCCAGGGCCTCGGGACCGAGGACTCCGCTGCCCGCCCAGATGCCCGCGGCCATCAGCTCCAGGGCCACGACGGGGTTGACGGCCGTCTGCCAGACGACGGCCTGCGAGCCGTACTCGCGCATCGACCACTGGTTGTCGACGACGTGGTACAGGTACACCTCGCGCGCCCGGCCGTCCTTCGTCCCCTTGACCCACGTTCCGGCGCAGGTCTTGCCGTGCATGCGCTCCCCCAGCGTCGCCGGGTCGGGCAGGCAGGCGGCCACGACGTCCCGCGGGCTGACCCGGACCGGCCCCCGGTCGCTCTGCACGGTGACGGGTCCGGTGCGGTCCAGGCCGAGCTGGTGGAGGGTCCTGAGGGTGCCGATGAACTCCTCCCCCAGGCCGTACTTGAAGGTCACACGTCCGGCGTCGACCCAGCGCGGCATCAGGAGCACCTCCTCGTGCTCGACGTTCACACAACCGACGGGCCCGATGCCCTCCGGGAAGTCGAAGACCTCGGGCTCGCTGAAGGGCTCGGTCGTGAACCAGCCGCGTGCGGCCTCGTACACCACCGGCGGGTTGAGGCACTCCTCGATGGTGGTCCAGATGCTGAACGACGGCGCGAAGTCGTAGCCGTCGACGGTGAGGTTCGCGCCGTCGCGCACCCCGATCTCCTCGATCGTGTCGAACAGCTCGTCGGCGGCGTAGCGGGCGAAGACGTCCGACAGGCCCGGCTCCACACCCATCCCGACCAGGGCCAGCCGTCCGGCCTTCTCCCACTCGGCGGCCCGCTCGAACTGGGCGTCGCCGAGCTTGACCCCGCACTCCTCGTAGGGGTGCTCCGGGTGCGGTCGGGACAGCGACATCGCCATGTCGAGGTAGTCGGCGCCGGCGGCGAGGGCGGCGCCGAACAGGGGCATCACGAAGCGCGGGTCGGTGGCGTTGAGCAGGACGTCGCAGCGCCGCTCGGTGAGCAACGCGGTCACCGCGGCCTCGTCGGAGGCGTCGACGGCGGCGGCGGAGAACCGGCCGGTCCCGTCGTCCACGGCCGCCACGGCGGCCTCGGCGCGGGCGAGGTCCCGGTCGGCGACGACGATGGCCTCGAAGAACGAGCGACGGGCGGCGATCCGGGTGATGGCGGTACCCACCCCGCCGGCTCCCACAAGCAGTACACGCATGGCTGTCAGGTCTCCGTTCCGAGGCGGAGGCGCCTCTGCCCAGGGATGAAACGCCGCCCCGCGACGTATGGTCAATGGTGTTGGCATAAGCTCGGCGCTGCGCGAAGGGAGGGGCCCGTGCCCAAGAGGGTCGTCCAGGAGGCGGCACGCCGGCGCCGCCGCCCCACCAGGAACGGGGCGGTGCTCTCGCACCGGCTGATCGTCGACACCGCGCTGCGCATGCTGCACGAGCACGGCTCGGCCGGGCTGACCGTACGGCGGCTCGGCACCGCGCTGGGCGCCGACCCGAGCACGCTGTACCGCTACTTCCGCGGCGTGGACGACCTCACCCTGGCCATCGCGGACGACCTGATGGGCCGGGCGATGGAGGGCTGGGAGTCCACCGGCGCCTGGCGCAGCGACCTGCGCGGCCTGGGGCTGCGCATCCACACCGCCTACCTCGCCCACCCGCAGGCGGCGGTGCTCACCGCGAGCCGGGTCTCCGGGCGCGCCCACGAGACGGCGGCCGACGAGGCGGTCCTGGGCATCCTGCGCACCGCCGGGTTCCCCGACCCCGCCGCGGTCGCGATCTACCAGGCCTTCATCGACCAGGCCCTGGCCTTCGCCGCGCTGGACGCGGCGACGCTGGCCCTCCCAGAGGCCGCCCGCGCCGCCGACCGGGACGTGTGGCGGGAGACGTACGCGCGGCTGCCGGCGCGTACCCATCCGCACATCGCGGCCACCGCCGGCCTGCTCGTCGCCCGCATGAACCGCAGCGCCTACCCCACCGCGCTCGACATGCTGCTCGACAGCGCCACGGCCCGACTGGCGGCGTCGCGGCAGGACTGAGGGCCCGTCTGCCGTTCACCTCGACTCCGCATACTGGAGGGCCGGACCCGCCCGTGACCTGCGGGGGTCCCGGTACGACGGAGTGTGGGGTTGGTGAAGGTGCGGGATCCGGTCGTGGTGGACGAGGAGGCACTCGCGGACGCGACGGCCGAACGACCGCGGCATGGGTCGTGCGGGCTCGGCGCCCGGCGCCCGTTCAAGCGCGGCCGTACGGAGTGTGGGACATGACACGCTCCCGGACGAACCGGCCTGCGGCGACGGGACCCCGGCGGCGCGCGGCGGTGTCGCGCCTGGCGGTCCTGCTGGTCCTCGCGGTCTGCGCCGTGGGGCTGTACGCCGTGACGGCCGGGCGGAACGCGGGCGAGCGGACTGCTCCCGCGGCCGCCCAGCACGGACCGGCCGCCTCCGCCGTGCCGTCGCCCGCCCCCACCCGGACGGCGAAGCCGAAACCGGCCCGGTCGCAGGTGCCCGAGCACGGCGACGGCAGGTTCACCAGCGCCCCCGGAACCTCGCGGACCCTCGGTCACGGCACCCCGCTGCGGTACGGAGTGGAGGTCGAGGACGGCACCGGCTTCTCCGCCGCCTCGGTGGCCGCGGAGGTCGACCGCATACTCGCCGACAAGCGCGGCTGGACGACGGCCGGCGCCGCCTTCCGCCGCGTCGACTCACCGCCGTACGACTTCCTCGTGCGCCTGGCCACCCCGGACACCACGGACGCGCTGTGCGCCGAGTACGGCCTGGACACCGGCGGCGAGGTGAACTGCAGCGGCGGCAAGGACGTCGTGGTCAACCTCAAGCGCTGGGTGCTGCTGAGCCCCTACTACAAGGGCCGCCCGGCCGAGTACCGGGCCCTGATCATCAACCACGAGGTCGGCCACCGCCTCGGCCGCGGCCATCGTGGCTGCCCCGGCCACGGGCGACTTGCCCCGGCGATGATGCAGCAGATCAAGGGCCTCCACGGCTGCACCGCCAACGCCTGGCCTTACGACCGCCACGGCCACGCGATCACCGGCCCCGCCGTCCCGTGACCGCCGTCCCGTGACCGCCCGAACACCGGAGGTCCGCGTCCTTCCCCGTGCCTCTGACCGGCCGGTGGCGCCTGGTGCCCAGCGGGCCATCGATGCCGCGCAGCGGGGGTCCTCGACCCGTCGAGCACGAACCCGCCGGGCTCCACCCGCCCCCGGCCCAGCCGCCGGGGCCCGCTCGGCACGGCCGCCCGGCGGCTCGCTCAACTCCGGCCTGTCGCCACCCCCGGCAGGCACGCGATGACGCACACCCGCCTCGCCCCGTCATCCGGCCGGCCGCGCCATGCCGTACTCCGACGCCCCGTGACGCCTCCCCGGGCTGAACCGCCGAGCGCGACCGCGCCCCTCCCCATGCCCTCGTTCCCGTCGGCATCTCGCCGCCCCGCCGCTGTACCCGCCTACCAGGCCGGTGGTCGCTCTGCGGGTCGCCTCCCCTGCCCGGCGCGGACTCCGGCCGGACTCGGACCGCCTCAGAGGCCCTCTGGCGCACGGGGCGCCGCGCCGGTTTGCTGGGGTGCGGACCGCTCTGCCCGTGCCCCGCCGTCGAGCCCAGGACAGGACGACATGCCCGCGGAGACCACAGCACAGCCCGAGGACGCCGCTGCGGACGTCCTGCCCGTTCCCGGCCCGCGAGGTCTGCCGCTGATCGGCAGTCTGCCGGCCTTCGCCCGCGACCCGCTCGCCTTCTTCGTCACGCTGCGCGGGCACGGCGACCTCGTGCGCTGGCGGCTCGGCCCGCAGCGTGCGCTGTTCCTGTCCCGGCCGGAGCACATCGGCGAACTGCTGACCGGCGTGGAGACCGTCTTCCGCCATCCCGAACTCGGCTGGGCGTTCAAGCTGGTGCTCGGGGACGGCGTGGTCACCAGCGAGGGTCCCGCATGGCGCCGCAAGCGGGCGCTGGTGCAGCCCGCCGTCCGCCCCCGTCAGGTCCGGTCGTACGCGGCCACGATGGCGGAGAGCGCGGCGGCCACCGCGGAACGCTGGTGCGCGGGCAGGCGCGTCGACGTGCGGCGGGAGATGCTGGCCCTCACCCAGCGGATCGCGGTGCGGACCCTGTTCGGCGCCGACACGGCGGGACGGGAGGACGTGATCGGCCGGGCGATGGACGTCGCCCAGCGCGCCATCGGCGACGAGTTCCGGGGCGTCACGCTGTTCCTGCCGCCGTGGGTTCCGACGCCGGGCCGAAGAAGACTCAAGGCGGCGGTCCGGGTCATCGACGCGGAGGTGGCCCGGGTCACCGACGCCCGGCGGCGCGGCGGCGAGGAGCGCGACGACCTGCTGAGCCGGCTGCTCGCGGCCGTCGACGAGGAGGGCCGCCCGCTCACCGACCGGGAGGTCCGGGACGAGGCGGTCACCCTCTACATCGGCGGCCACGAGACCACCGGCACCACCCTCACCTGGGCCTGGTACCTGCTCGCGCGGAACCCCGCCGCACGCGACCGGCTCACCGACGAGCTCTCCCGGGTGCTGGGCGACCGCGACCCGCGCTTCGACGACCTCAAGGACCTGCGCTGGACCGAGCAGGTCGTCAAGGAGACGTTGCGGCTCTACCCTCCCGTGTGGCTGATGACCGTCATCGCCAAGGAGGACTCCGTGCTCGACGGGCGGCCGGTCCCCGAGGGGACGGTGCTGTGGTCCAGCCAGTGGAGCGCGCACCGCGACCCGCGCTGGTTCCCCGCGCCCGGGGAGTTCCGGCCCGAGCGGTGGGAGGGCGAGGAGGCCGCCGCTCTGCCGGACCACGCCTGGTTCCCCTTCGGCGGCGGCGCGCGGGCCTGCCTGGGCGCGCGCTTCGCGATGGTGGAGGCGGTGCTGGTGCTGGCCACCCTGTCCCGGCGCTTCCACGTCGACGTCGATCCCGGCGAGATCCCCCCGCGCCCGGGCCTGACCCTGCAGCCGGGCCGGGAGGTGACCGCGACGCTGCGCGCCGTCTGAGCCGGCTGCCCCGCCGGTGCGGGTAGGCTCGCGACAGTGGCACAGGAACCCGACGGGCTGTTCCCGCTCGACGATGTCATGCCCCCGCGGAAGCCGGCGGCGGGCGGCGCGTCGTTCCGCGACTCCCCCGCAGCCGCACGCCTGCTGGACGTCGGCACCGTGTACGCCGAGCCGGAAGCGGCCGCCTCCCCGCGGGGGCGCGAGATCCTCGCCCGATTCCCGGACGCCGAGGTCGTCGAGGTGCCGTCGCACTGGCGGATCCCGGGCCTGCACGGCAACGAGGGCAACGCGGCACGCTGGGTGCGGGTGAAGACGCGGACCCTGGTCCTCGGGGTGAAGAAGACGCTGGCCGTCCGCCCCAACGGCCGTTCCGCCGACTGGATCGCGCCCGGCGCCTCCAACGGCTGCGCCATGGCCTGCGCCTACTGCTACGTTCCGCGCCGCAAGGGCTACGCCAACCCGGTCACCACCTTCACCAACATCGACCGGATCGTCGGCCGCATCGCCCGGCACGTCGCCGAGCAGGGCCGCAAGCCCGAGGCGAACCAGTGCGACCCGCGGGCGTGGGTGTACGACGTCGGTGAGAACGGCGACTGCTCGGTGGACGCCCTGATCTGCGACAACACCGCCGACCTCGTGGCTGCCTTCCGGCGGTGGCCCACGGCGAAGGCGTCCTTCGCGACCAAGTTCGTCAACCCCGACCTGCTGGGGTTCGACCCCCGCGGGCGTACGAGGATCCGCTTCTCGCTGATGCCGCCCGAGGACTCCCGACTGCTGGACGTCAGGACCAGCCCGGTGGCCGAACGGATCGCCGCCGCGGGCGACTTCCTCGAGGCCGGGTACGAGGTGCACTTCAACCTGTCGCCGGTCGTGGTGCGCCCCGGGTGGCAGGGCGCGTGGGCGGAGCTGTTCCGGCACCTGGACGACGTCCTTCCGGCGGCGGTGAAGTCCCAGGCAGCGGCCGAGGTGATCATGCTCACCCACAACGCCGGGCTGCACGAGGTCAACCTGGGCTGGCACCCCCGGGCCGAGGAACTGCTGTGGCGCCCGGGGCTGCAGGAGCCCAAGCGTTCGCAGAACGGGGACCTCAACGTGCGCTACCGCGCGGCGGAGAAGGCGGCGTCCGTACGCCGGCTGCTGGCGCTCGCCGCGGAGCACGCGCCGTGGCTCCGTGTTCGCTACGCCTTCTGAGGATCCCCGCGGAAGTTCCCGCCCACGGCGTGACGCAGCGCGACGGCCGTCTTCTTCGACGCCTTCGTCGTGCGGATGGCCATCGTCCCCGCGGTGCTGGCACTGCTGGGCCGGCGGGCCTGGTGGCTGCCAGGCCGGCTGGACCGGATCCTGCCGAACGTCGACGTCGAGGGCGAGGGGCTGCGCCCCGCCGACACGGCGGACGAGGTCGAGGCGCCGGGTCCGGCGGCCGAGCCGGAGCCCGCCCGCGCCTCAACCCCGCGTACGCACCGCCGCGTGCCCCGGCCCCGCCGCCTCCTGCGGCGGGGCCGGGGGCTGGGTAGCGTGGGGGCGGGCCGTACGAGCGCCGTACCGGCCGCGAAGGGACGGCACGCAGGTGCAGCAGGAATCGGCGGACTTCCCCGCCCTCGCCGCCCCCCGGGCGCAGGACCTGGCCGTGCTCGACGAGCGGCTGACCGGGTGCCGGGCCTGCCCGCGGCTGGTCGACTGGCGCGAGGAGACCGCCCGGGTCCGGCGCCGCGCCTACGCGGGGTGGGAGTACTGGGCCCGTCCGGTGCCGGGCTTCGGCCCGCCGGACGCCGCGCTGGCCCTGGTCGGTCTGGCCCCCGCGGCGCACGGCGGCAACCGCACCGGCCGGATGTTCACCGGCGACCGCTCCGGCGACGTGCTGTTCGAGGCCCTGCACGCCGTCGGCCTCGCCTCCCAGCCCACCTCCACGGAACGCGGCGACGGCCTGGAGCTGTACGGGGTGCGGGTGACCGCGCCCGTCCACTGCGCGCCGCCCGACAACAAGCCCACTCCGCGGGAGCGGCTGACCTGCCGCCCGTGGCTGGTGCGCGAACTGGAGATGCTGCGGCCCACGCTGCGCGCGATCGTCGTCCTCGGCGCGTTCGGCTGGCAGGCGCTGCTGCCCGTGCTCGGCGGCGCGGGGTACCGGCTGCCTCGCCCGCTTCCGCGCTTCGGGCACGGCGCGCACGTGGAACTGGCGGCCCCCACGGAGGGGGAGCCGCCGCTGCACCTGTACGGCTGCTACCACGTCAGCCAGCAGAACACCTTCACCGGGCGGCTCACCCCCGCCATGCTGCGCGAGGTCCTGGCGGCGGCCGGCGAGCGGGCCGGGCTGCCCGTGACCCGCTGAGGCTCAGCCCGCCGCGGGACCTGCGGCTCGGCCCGCGGCGCGCACGATCGCTCCGGCGACCTCGGGCAGCGAGTCCGGGTGGTCCTTGAGGAACAGGTTGGGCTCGATGAGCTCCAGCTCCATCACGCGCGGCGTGCCGTCCTCGGCGTCGACCAGGTCCACCCGGGCGTAGAGCAGCTCCGGCCTGCCCGGAACGGCGGCCAGCGCCCGCTCCGCGGCGGCCAGTTCGGCCTCCGTCGGAGTCCATGGGCGCACGCCGGGGTGGGCGACCTTGCGCTGGTCGTAGCGCGTGTCCGGGGAGAGCACGGCGTTCTTGGCGATGGCGTGCAGGAAGCGGCCGCCGAGGAAGACCAGGGCGCGCTCGCCGGTGGTGTCGATCCGCGGCATGTAGGGCTGGACCATGGCGGTGATGCCCTCGTCGTGCATCCTCGCCACGTGCGCCCGCGCCTGCTCGTGCTGCCCGGGGCGATATCGCGCGGCATAGCGGGCACCCGCGCCCGCCGCGGGCTTGACCACGAACTCGTGGTCCGCGGGCAGCCCGCCGGTGCCGCCACCCGGCGGCAGGTAGCGGGTGGCGACCGCGGGAACGCCGAGGGAGGCCAGCTCGCCCAGGTAGCGCTTGTCGCAGTTCCAGCGCACGACCGCGGGCGGGTTGAGCAGGGTGGTCGCGGCACCGCAGCGGTCCGCCCAGGCCAGGAACTCCCCGGTGCGCCAGGTGTAGTCCCAGGTCGAGCGTATGAGCGCCAGGTCGAATCCGGCCCATTCGACGTCCGGATCGTCCCAGTGCACGACCGCGGCCTCGGCGCCCGCGGCGGAGACGGCGTCCCGCAGCAGGGGCAGGTCGCGGTCGACGGTGCCCTCCGGGAGGTGCGCGGTCGTCACCAGGGCGATCCTCGGCTGCGGCACGGGGGCTCCTCGGGGTCGGGCGGGCGGAGATCTTTGCCGTCCCGCAGGCTACCCGGGCGGAATCGCCGGTGGTCACGGGGCCTGCGGGCGGGCTCGCGGCGGCGGTGCACAATGGGCGGCATGCCCAAGTCCCGCCCCGGCCGCCGTTCCGCCCCGCGCCCCCACACCCGCCCAGTGCCGCACTCCCCCGGCGCGTCCTGCCCCTGCGGGCTGGCCGCCGCGTACGGCGACTGCTGCGGCCGGTACCACTCGGGCCATGCCGCCGCCCCCACCGCCGAGGCCCTGATGCGCTCCCGCTACAGCGCCTACGCGGTGCGCGACGCGGCGTACGTGCTGCGCACCTGGCACCCGGAGACCCGGCCCGCGGAGCTGGACCTCGACCACCACGTGCGCTGGGAACGGCTGGAGATCCTCGCCACGACCGACGGCAGCGCCTTCCACAGCGAGGGCACCGTCGCCTTCCGCGCGCACTACGGCGTGCGCGGTGAGCACGAGGTGATGGAGGAGAACAGCCGCTTCGTCCGCCACGACGGCGCCTGGGTCTACGTGGCGCCCCTGCCCTGAGCCCCGAACCGCACTACAGGACAGCCGGGGGCGAGGAACGGAAGCGGGGAGGACGTCGTGGAGCGCGGGCCGTCGCTGGGGCGCGAATTCGGATGGCTGTGGACGGCGTACGCCACGAGCATGGCGGGCACGTGGTTCGCGCTCGACGCCTTCCCGCTCATCGCCATCCGCCTGCTGGACAGCAGCCCGGCGCAGGTGTCCCTGCTGTCCGCGGCAGGCCTGGCCGGTGCGGCGCTGATCGCGATCCCGCTCGGCTCCTGGGTGGACCGGCGCCGCAAACGGCCCGTGATGATCGGCGCCGACCTGCTCAGGTTCGCGGTCCTGCTCTCGCTCCCGGTGGCCCATCTGGCCGGGGTGCTGACCTTTCTGCAACTGGTCCTGGTGTCGATCGTCGTCGCCGCATCCAACGTCGTGTTCACCGCGGCGAGCGGAGCCTGCCTGAAGGCGCTGGTGCGCCCGGAACACCTGCTGAGCGCCAACGGCCGTTTCGAGTCGACGATGTGGACGGCGACGGCGCTCGGCCCGCCGTCGGGCGGTCTCGCCGTGGGGGCGTTCGGGCCCCTGGTGACCACCGTGGTGAACGCGGCCAGCTTCCTGCTGTCGGCGTTCGGCATCCGGGCGATGGGCGGTGAGGACGCGCCACCGGCGCCGAAGACGGCGCTGCCCTTCCGCCCCGGCGACCTGCTCGACGGCTGGCGGCGCATCCTGGGCCACCCCACCCTGCGCCTGCTGTTCTTCAACACCACCCTGGTCAACGGCCTGATCATGGCGACCGCACCGCTGCTGGCCGTCCTCCTCCTGCGCGACCTGGGATTCGCCCCCTGGCAGTACGGGCTCGCCTTCGGGGTGCCCTGCCTCGGCGGCCTGGTCGGCTCCCGGCTCTCACGGCGGCTGGTCCCCCGGTACGGGCAGCGCCGCGTGATGGTCGCCAGCGGGGCCCTCAGGGCCTGCTGGCTCGTCGGCCTGGCCTTCGTCCGGCCCGGCCCGTGGGGACTGGTGCTCGTCATCCTGGTCGAGTTCGGCCTGGTCACGTGCGTGGGGGTGTTCAACCCCGTCCTCGCCACCTACCGGCTCGAGCACAGCCCCGCCGACCAGGTCGCCCGCGTCCTGTCGGCGTGGTCCGTCACCAGCAGCGCCACCATCGCGGCGCTGACGGCGAGTTGGGGCCTGCTCGCCGCCGTCACCGGTCCCCGTACGGCCGTCGCCGCCGCCGGCGTCCTCATCCTGGGGACGGCCTTCCTGCTGCCCCACCGGCGGCGCCTCGCCGCCCCGGACCCCGTCCCCGCGGCCGACCGCGTCTGAGGCGGGCGAAGGAGGGGAGGACGGCCGGTCAACGCCCGGGGGAGGATGCGGCGCCGGGGCCGCCCGGCCGTACCAGGCCGGTCTCGTAGGCCAGGACCACCGCCTGGGCCCGGTCGCGCAACGCCAGCTTGGCGAAGATGCGGGCGACGTGCGACTTCACCGTCGCCTCGCTCAGCGTCAGCTCCGCGGCCAGTTCGAGGTTGGACAGGCCTCGGCCGAGCAGCGTGAGGACCTCCCGTTCGCGCGGCGTCAGGGCGGCGAGGCCGGCGTGGGCCGAAGGACCGTCCTGCGCGGCCCCCGCCCCGGAGGCGAAGCGCTCCACCAGCCTGCGCGTGATCGACGGCGCCAGCAGGGCGTCCCCGGTGTCGACGAGCCGCACGGCCGCCGCCAGGTGCTCGGGCGTGACGTCCTTGAGCAGGAAGCCGCTCGCCCCGGCCGACAGCGCCGTGTAGACGTAGCGGTCGAGGTCGAAAGTGGTGAGGATGAGCACCCGGCACTCCGGGATCTGCTCCAGGATGCGGCCGGTGGCCTCCAGGCCGTCCATGGTGGGCATGCGGATGTCCATGAGCACGACGTCCGGCCGCAGCCTGCGGGCCTCGGCGACCGCCTCCGCGCCGTCCGCCGCCTCGCCGACCACCGTGATGCCGCGCGCCGTGAGGATGAGCCGGAAGCCGGTCCGGATGAGCCTCTGGTCGTCGGCGACGAGCACACGCGGGGACGCCCCCTCCGCCGCCGTCACGGCCGGTCCAGCGGGATGCGCGCCCTGACCCGGTAACCGCCGCCGAGACGGCGCCGGGCGTCCAGGTCTCCCCCGTACACCGCGACCCGTTCACGCAGGCCCAGCAGCCCGCGCCCGGTGCCTTCCCGGCGGCGCGGAGCGGCGGTGGCCCCGGGCCCTGCTCCGGTTCCGGGCCCTGTTCCGGTTCCGGTTCCGGGCCCTGCTCCGGTTCCGGTTGCGTTCAGCACGCTGGGGCCGGTGTTGAGCACCTCGACGCGCAGCGCGCGCTCCGCGTACCGCACCGTCACCTCCGCCCTCCCTCCGTCACCGTGCCGGAGCGCGTTGGTCAGCGCCTCCTGGATGATGCGGTAAGCCGTCACGTCGACGCCCTGCGGCAGCGGGCGCGGCTCCCCGGCGACGCGCACCTCGACGGGCAGCCCGGCGAAGGAGACCCGGTCGACCAGCATCCCCAGCCGGTCGAGGCCGGGCTGCGGGGCCAGCGCCACGGCGCCGCCCTCGCCGGCCCCGTCCGGATCGCGCTCCCCGCCCTCGTCGTCCCCGCCGCCCGCGGACGGCGCCAGCAGTCCCAGCATGTGCCGCAGGTCCGTCATGGCGCCGCGCCCCGCGTCCTCGACCGACCGGAGCGCCGCCGCGGCCTCGTCCGGCATGGTGCCCAGCACCTCGCGGGCGGCCCCGGCCTGCACCACCATCAGGCTGACGTTGTGACTGACGATGTCGTGCAACTCCCGCGCGATGCGCTCCCGTTCGGCCGCCACCGCGGTGCGCGCGGCGCTCTCCCGCTCCCGCTCCAGCAGCCAGCCGCGCTCCCCCAGGGCCGACTGCCAGCGGCGCCGCGTGCGCACCAGGGCCACCGCCAGGCAGACGGCGACCGCGCACGCCACCCCCAGCGCCGCCACCAGCACGTCCGGCTCCCCGATCGCCACGGGTCCACCTTCGCAGACGATCAACACGGGCGCATCAGCCCCTGGATGCAGGGTTCTGCGTCCCCGGGATGAGATCCCCGCCAAGATGCCATCCGGGGAGGGATGTCCGGGCCGCGCCGGGCGCCTAGCGTCCTGTGCATGGTCACTGAGGACAGCAGCGGGAAGACGGTCGTACGACTCGACGGCGTACGCAGGGAATACGGCGAGACGACGGCACTGGACGGCGTGACGCTGGAGATCCGCGCCGGCGAGGCGGTCGCGGTGATGGGTCCCTCGGGGTGCGGCAAGTCCACCCTGCTCAACATGATCGCCGGTCTCGACCGCCCCACGGGCGGCACCGTGCTGGTCCACGGCGAGGACGTGGGGCGGTTGAGCGAGAAGGGCCTCGCCCTGTACCGGCGACGCCGCATCGGCATGATCTTCCAGTTCTTCAACCTCGTCGACGACCTGTCAGCGCTGGACAACGTCGCGCTCGCCGCCCAGCTCACCGGCACCCCGGCCCGTCCCGCCCGGCGCCGCGCCATGGAACTCCTCGAGGAACTCGGCATCGCGGACCGCGCCAAGGCCCACCCGGCCGTGCTGAGCGGCGGCGAACGCCAACGGGTCGCCGTGGCACGCGCGTTGATGAACCGGCCCGCCCTGCTGCTCGCCGACGAACCGACCGGCGCCCTGGACAGCCGCGCGGGCGAGCAGGTGATGGACCTGCTCCTCGACCTCAACCAGATCGGCCAGACGCTCGTCCTGGTGACGCACGACGAGCACCTGGCGCGCCGCTGCGCCGGCCGCCTGATCACCCTCGCCGACGGCCGGGTGACCGGGCAGCACACCCTGGAGCCGTCCGCATGAGGGCGGTGTGGCGGGCCGCGCGGGCGGCCGTACGGCGGCGCAGGCTACAGACCCTCGTCATCGCTCTGGTGACGCTGACCTCGACAGGGGCGATCGTCGTCGCGCTCGGACTGGTCGACGCGGCCTCCGCGCCGTTCGACAAGGCCTTCGGCGAGCAGCGCGGGCCCCATGTCGTCGCCGCGTTCGACCGGTCCGTGGCCTCGGACGCGCAACTGGCGCGGGCAGCGCGGGATCCCGGCGTCGAGGCCGTCGAAGGGCCGTTCCCCCGTGCCACGGTCGCGCTGCCGCGGGACACCGCGCAGTACGGGGTCTTCGGCGAGGTCACGGTCGTCGGCCGGGCGGAGCCGGGCGGCGAGGTGGACCGGCTCGACCTCTGGGCGGGCCGCTGGGCGACCGCGCCCGGCGAGGTAGTCCTCAACCGGCAGTCGGACTGGACCGCCGACGACCTGGGCAAACGGATCCCTGTCCCTTCCGGCCCCACGCTCACCATCGTCGGCTTCGCCTTCGACCTGAGCCGTACCGCGGACGCCTGGGTCGCACCCTCCCAGATCGACGCGCTGCACCCGGCCACCACGCAGCTGCTCCTCCGCTTCTCCGACGCGTCGTCGGACACCCGGCTCCGCGAGCGGATGGGCGCGGTGACCGCGCGGCTCCCGCAGGGCGCCCTCGCCGGCTCCGAGTCGTACCTCACGCTCAAGCACCGGATCGGCGCGGCGGCGCGGGCGTACGCGCCGTACCTGTCGGCCTTCGGCATCCTCGGCATCGTCGTGTCCGTGCTGATCGTCGCCAATGTGGTCAGCGGTGCCGTGATCTCCGGCTTCCGGCACATCGGCATCCTCAAGGCCCTGGGGTTCACCCCGGGGCAGGTGCTCGCGGTGTACCTGGCGATGGTGACCGCGCCCGCGGTCCTCGGCTGCGCCGCCGGCGTCGTCGCCGGGAACCTGCTGGCGGCGCCGTTCCTACGGTTCACGTTCACCGGGCCCGACGCGGGCGTCTTCCATGACAGCGTCGGCATCGCGCCGTGGGTGAACGTGCTCGCCCTGCTCGGCATGCCCGCCGTCTGCGTCCTCGCCGCGCTCGCCCCCTCGCTGCGCGCGCGCCGGCTCTCCGCGGCGCGGGCGATCAGCGCGGGCACCGCCCCGCGGACCGGCCGCGCCCTGGGCGTGCAGCGGCGCCTGGCCGGCAGCCGGCTGCCGCGCTCGGTGAGCCTCGGCGTGGGGCTGCCGTTCGCCCGGCCCGGCCGCAGCGCCCTGACGGTGGCGGCGGTGGTCCTGGGCGTGACCACCGTGACGTTCGCCTCCGGTCTGGCCACGACGATGACCCGGTTCGGCAACGCGGGCCGGGACGCCTACCAGGTCACGGTGTACGCGAGCGCCGTGCGGCACGGCAAGCTCGTCGGGCCCGAGCACTCCGACCCGGAACTCCACTCCCTGCTCGCCTCGTTGCCCGGCGCCGCCGGGATCACGGCCCGGGGGGACGTGGAGGTGACGGTCGCCGGTTCCGCCCGGAAGGCGATGCTCGAGGGCCGCCGTGGCGACGGACCCGAACTGGACAGCGTGCTCACCGAGGGCCGCTGGATGCGGCGGGCCGGCGAGGTCGTCGCTGGGACGGCCTGGCTCCGGCAGTCGGGGCTGCGGGTCGGCGACGAGGTGCGGTTGCAGAAGGGCGGGCGGAGCCAGGAGACGACCGTCGTCGGCGCGTTCATGGAGACCAACGGCGAACTGCTCGCAACCGACTGGACGACGTTCACGGCACTCGCCCCCGAGGAGAGGCCCATCGCCTACCACGTCAAGCTCCGCGACGGCACCGACCCGTCCGCGTACGCCCGCGCGGCCGCGGCCGCCGACCCGGGCGTCGACCCGGCGATCACGGGCCCGAACACCATCACCCAGACCGTCGTCGGCTCCGCCTCGGCGCTCACCACGATGCTGGCCGTCGTGGCGTCCCTCGGCGTCTTCAACACGGTCGTCCTCAACACCCGCGACCGGCGGCGCGACCTGGGCATGCTGAAGTCCATCGGCATGACCCCGCGCCAGGTCACGGTGATGATGACGACCTCGATGACGGCACTCGGCGCCCTCGGCTCCGTGCTCGGCGTCCCGCTCGGCATCTGGGCCTACGGGCAGGTCGTCCCGCGCATGGCGGACGCCGTCGACACCACCCTCCCCCCGTACATGACGGACGTCTGGCACCCGGCGGCCCTGACCGCCCTCGCCGTCACGGGCATCGCCATCGCGGTCCTCGGCGCCTATCTCCCCGCCCGCCGCGCGGCCCGCCTGACGATCGCCCAGGTGCTCCACAACGAGTGACGGCGCGAACGCGGTTCGTCCGCGGGTCACCACCCCGTGAGCCCCTGCCCCGGCGGCAGGGGCTCATGCCGCGGCCTGCGGCACCCGGACCACGGTCGGGAGCCGTGGCACCGCCCGCTCCCCGCACCGGCCTGTCACCGTGCGGAGTTGTGCCTTCCCACGGCGCGGCGCCGCTCGCCGAAGCGGACGCCGGGGTCACGGCCCGGCCGAGCACGCGCACGCCTCAGCGCGTACCGCGCAGCCGTTCCATGTCCCGCCGCTCGCGCTTGGTCGGCCGGCCCGCGCCGCGGTCGCGGAGGACGGGCGCCGGCATCTGCTCGGGGGTGGGCGGCGGAGGGCTGTTGTCGACGAAGCACTCCGCCGCGACGGGGGCGCCGACCCGCTTCCGCACCAGACGTGTGACGACGACGATCCGCTCGTGCCCCACGCCGCGCAGGCGCACCTCGTCACCGGGGCGGACCGCGTGCGCGGGCTTGACGCGCTCGCCGTTGACCCGTACGTGCCCGGCACGGCACGCGGTGGCGGCCATGGAGCGCGTCTTCGTGAGCCGTACGGACCAGATCCAGGCGTCGACCCGCACAGGGCCCTCGTCGTCAGCCATGTCACGACCCTAGCGCGCCCGGTTCCCGGAACGCGGTGTCCGGTATGCGCTCTTGACGGGAGGCACCGCGAGCCACAGGATGCGCGCAGGCATGCACACGTCAAAAGTGCCGACGTACCGCCCGCACAGTCCCGCGCAACTCCATCCCCCACACACCGGAGTGACCTGTGCCCGCATTCAAGATCGTCGCCGCCGGCGCCGCCACCGCGCTCGCGGCGGCCCTGCTCACCGCCTCCGCGACACCCGCCTCCGCGCGGCCCACCGCCCTCGCCGCCGCCCCCGACATCCCGGTGGCGAACGTCAAGGCGCACCTGAGCCAGTTGCAGTCGATCGCCACCGCCAACGGCGGCAACCGGGCCCACGGCAGAGCCGGCTACCGGGCCTCGATCGACTACGTGAAGGCCAAGCTCGACGCCGCCGGCTACACCACCGTGCTGCAGCAGTTCACCTCGAGCGGCGCCACCGGCTGGAACCTGGTCGCCGACTGGCCCGGCGGCGACACCAACCACGTGATCATGGCCGGGGCGCACCTCGACTCGGTCACCGCGGGGCCGGGCATCAACGACAACGGCTCCGGCTCCGCCGCGGTCCTGGAGACCGCCCTGGCCGTCGCGCGCGAGAACCTGCAGCCCACGAAGCACCTGCGGTTCGGCTGGTGGGGCGCCGAGGAACTCGGCATGGTCGGCTCCCGGGCGTACGTCAACGGCCTGGCCTCCACCGAGCGCGCCAAGATCGACGGCTACCTGAACTTCGACATGATCGGCTCGCCGAACCCGGGCTACTTCGTCTACGACGACGACTCCGCCCTCGAGAAGGTCTTCAAGGACTGGTACGCCGCCAAGGGCATCGCGACCGAGATCGAGACCGAGGGCGACGGCCGCTCCGACCACGCGCCCTTCAAGAGCGCGGGCATCCCGGTCGGCGGGCTGTTCTCCGGCGCGGACTACACCAAGACCTCGGCGCAGGCGCAGAAGTGGGGCGGCACGGCCGGACAGGCCTTCGACCGCTGCTACCACTCGTCCTGCGACACGACGTCGAACATCAACGACACCGCGCTCGACAACAACAGCGACGCGATCGCCAACGCGATCTGGACCCTGGGCACCGCCACCGCTCCCCCGCCCGGCACGGTCTTCGAGAACACCGCGGACGTCAGCGTCCCCGACAACGGCGCGGCCGTGACGTCCTCGATCACCGTCAGCGGGATCGGCGGCAACGCCCCCTCGGCCCTCGCTGTCGGCGTGGACATCCGGCACACCTGGCGCGGCGACCTCGTCGTGGATCTCGTCGCCCCGGACGGGAGCAGCTACCGGCTGAAGAACTCCAGCGGCAGCGACTCCGCGGACAACGTCATCGCCACGTACACGGTCAACGCGTCGAGCGAGGTCGCCAATGGCACGTGGAAGCTGCGCGTGCAGGACGTGGCCTCCCAGGACACCGGCTACATCAACAGCTGGAAGCTGACCTTCTAGCCGCCCGCGCCGGTGGCGGTCCCCGTTCCCTCACGGGGACCGCAACCCGGACCGCCGCAGGCGCCGCCCACGCGGGCGGCGACGGAACGTGACCCCACCCTCGCCCTACGCGGCGGCGCGCGGGGCGCCCGCTGCGGGTACCCGGTCGCCGTCCTACGCTGAAGAGGGGCGCGGCGTGCGGTGCCGGACGTACCGTGCCGGGCCTCCCGCGAGAGGAGAAGCGCTGATGAGCAGTCATCACACCAATTCCCACGTCGACGTCCTCCTCACCGGCTGCGAGCGGCAGGACGCCGGAGCCGTGCTCGGCGCGTTGGAGGCCGCCTTCCCGACGCGTCCCGGCGAGTCGCTGACCGAGGCCGTGGAGCCCCGTCCCGGGTCCTCCCACCCGACCGTGTGGGCCGCCTCCGTCGACACCCGCAGCCACGGCCACGAACTCGGCCCCGTCCACCTCGACGGCTCCCTCACCGCCGACCTCTCCGGCGGCCCCCGTCACGTACGCGAGGTCAAGAAGGTGCTCGGCGACTCCTTCCGCCTCGAGGAGCAGGGATCGGTCTCCGGCGACCAGGAGGTCGAGCTCCGGCTCCGCCTCACGGAACTCCCCGACAGCCGCTGAGCCGGACGGCGCCCCCCGCGCCCGGGACGGCCCGCCTGGCGGGCCGTCCCGTGTACTGTCCCGGGCGCCGCCAGGTCAGGCCACGAAGAGCCCCGCGCCCTCGCCCTCGGAACCGCCGCCGTCGCGGACGGTCTGCGCGGCCGCCGCCAGGCGCTCGACGGCGTCACGCGCGACGGGACCGCCGACGGTGAAGGGCAGCCGGATGTAGCCCTCGAACGCGCCGTCGACACCGAACCGCGGACCGGAGGGGACGCGGACGCCGAGGCGCTCGCCCGCGACGGCGAGGCGTGAGCCGGAGACGTCGCCGGTCCGCACCCACATCGTCATGCCGCCGGACGGGACGGCGAACTCCCAGTCGGGCAGCCGCTCGCGCAGCGCCGCGACCAGGTCGTCGCGGTGGGCTCGGGCCCTTTCCCGCCGGGCGGCGACCGCGTCGTCCCACGCTCCGGTGCGCAGCAGCCAGGCCACGGCGAGCTGGTCCACGACGGGCGAGCCGAGGTCGAGGTAGGCACGGGCGCTGACGAGGCGGCGTACGACGTCGGGGGCGGCGCGGACCCAGCCGATGCGCAGCCCGGCCCAGATCGCCTTGCTCGCGGAGCCGACGGTGATGACGCTGCCGCCGCGGTCGAAGGCGGCCATCGGGCGCGGCGCGGACTCGTCCCCGTCGAGGGGGAGCTCGGCCATCGTCTCGTCGGCGACGAGTACGGTGCCGGCGGCGCGGGCGGCCTCGACGAGGGCGCGGCGCTGGTCGTCCGGGACGAGGGTGCCGGTGGGGTTGTGGAAGTCGGGCATGACGTAGGCCATGCGGGGCGCCGCGTCGCGCAGGACGCGCTTCCAGGCGTCGAGGTCCCAGCCGCCGAGGCCCTCGCGCATGGCGACGGGGACGAGCCGGGCGCCGTTCTCCCGCAGCAGCTCCAGGACGTTGGCGTAGCTCGGCGACTCGACGGCCACCCGCTCCCCGGGGGTGCCGAGCCGCCGCACGGCGGCCGCGATGGCGCCCATGGCGCCGGTGGTCACCATGATCTGCTCGGGGAGGGTGGGGATGCCGCG
The DNA here is from genome assembly GCF_000373665.1 of Streptomyces sp. BoleA5. Lineage (NCBI taxonomy): Bacteria > Bacillati > Actinomycetota > Actinomycetes > Kitasatosporales > Streptomycetaceae > Streptomyces > Streptomyces sp. BoleA5. Next base: position 182,041 of record NZ_KB892124.1, on the reverse strand, counting down.
CGCGGTGTAGCGCGCCGCGATGGACTCGCGCAGCACGGGCAGCCCGGCGGGGAAGTCGCCGTGGGTGGCCGAGTAGGACGGCAGGTCGCCCAGGGCGCCCTGGACCGCGCGGGTCAGCCACGGCTCGGGCGCGGGCAGCGCCGCGCAGCCGAGGTCGATGACGGTGCCGGCGGCGTCCGGCGGCAGCGGCTCCAGACCGCGGGTGGGCAGGGCGTGGCCGTCCGGCACGGCGGTCCACGTGCCGGCGCCGCGCCGCGACCGGGCGAAGCCCTCGGCGCGCAGCGCCTCGTAGGCGGCGGCGACGGTGGTGCGGCTGACGGCGAGGGCCAGCGCCAGTTCGCGTTCCGCGGGGAGCCGTGCCGCCACGGGCACGCGTCCCTCCAGGACCAGGACCCTGATGCCGTCGGCGAGCCCACGGTAGGCGGGGACGCGGCGTCCGGCGGCGCGCTGCGCCGGACGGGGCTCGAGCAGGCGCGCGAGATGAGTGACCCCTACCGTTGCGGTCCACTGCGACATGGTTACCGGTCCACCTTCCACACATTGGCCATGGATTTATCCCAGGACCATGCCACATAGTGTCGCGCATCTCGTCGTCACGGCCAGAGGGGGGCCTCGTGGAGGGCCAATCCAGAACAGCACGCCGCCTGTTGCACCTGTACGCGGGACTGGCCCTCTACGGGGCGAGCGCGGCCCTCCAGGTGCGCGCCGCGCTGGGCCTCGACCCGTGGGACGTCCTCCACCAGGGCATCTCACGGCACACCGGCGTCAGCATCGGCCTGGTCTCGGTGGGGGTGGGCGCGCTCGTCCTGCTGCTGTGGTGGCCGCTGCGCCAGCGGCCCGGGCTGGGCACGGTCTCCAACGTCTTCGTCGTCGGCCTGTCGATGGACGCGACGCTGGCCCTGCTGCCCCAGCCGGGCGGTCTCGGCGTGCGGATCCCGCTGCTGGTGGCGGGCGTGCTGCTCAACGGCGTGGCGACCGGCCTCTACATCACCGCCCGGTACGGCCCGGGCCCCCGCGACGGCCTGATGACGGGCCTGCACCGTCGCACGGGCCGCTCCATCCGCCTGGTGCGCACGGCGATCGAGGTCACCGTGCTGGCGGTCGGCTTCGCCCTCGGCGGCAGCGTCGGCGTGGGGACTGTCGTCTACGCGGTCTCGATCGGGCCGCTGGCCCAGTTCTTCCTGCGCCTGTTCGAGCTGCCGCGGTCCGGGCCGCAGGACGACTCCGTGGTCGTCGCACGCGGAGGGCAGTCGGTGGCGGACACCGCGGAGGGGCGCGCCATACTGCCGGAGTGAGCGACATACGCCATCCGTACCTCGACAGCCCCGCCCCGATCGCCTTCGCCCACCGCGGCGGCACCGCGGACGGCCTGGAGAACACCGCCTGGGCCTTCCGGCGGGCCGTCGACCTCGGCTACCGCTACCTGGAGACCGACGTCCACCTGACCTCGGACGGCGTACTGGTGGCCTTCCACGACGCGTCCCTGGACCGGGTCACCGACGCCGGCGGGCGGATCGCGGACCTGCCGTTGAGCGAGGTGGGCCGGGCCCGCGTGGCCGGGAGGGAGCCGGTGCCGCTGTTCGAGGAACTGCTGGAGGAGTTCCCGGACGCCCGCTGGAACGTGGACACCAAGTCGGACGCCGCGGTCGAGCCCCTGGTGGAGGCGGTGCGCCGGGCCGGCGCGTGGGACCGGGTGTGCGTGGGCTCGTTCTCCGAGGCCCGGCTGGTCCGCGCCCGGGCACTGGGTGGATCGCGGCTCGCCAGTTCCCTGGGCACCAGGGGCGTGGCGGACCTGCGCCTGCTCTCCCGCGGCGGCCGTGCCGCCGAACGGCTGCTCCTCGCCGCGGCGCGGCGGCGAGGAGCGGTGTGCGTCCAGGTGCCCGAGCGGGCGTACGGCGTCCGGGTCGTAGACCCCGCGTTCATCGCGGCGGCGCACCGGCTGGGCCTGCAGGTGCACGTGTGGACGATCAACGACGAGGCCCGGATGCGCACCCTGCTGGACCTCGGCGTGGACGGGATCATGACCGACCGGCTGGAGGCCCTGCGCGCGGTGTTCACCGAACGCGGGGTCTGGGCCTGACGGCCGGGTACCGACCGGCCGCCGGCGCCCGTCAGATCTTGACCTGCTTCGTCTTGGACATGCGGGCGAAGACCACGACGTTGCCCGAGTAGCCCGAGCCCTTGGTGTAGGTGCCGCCGCAGGTGATCACGCGCAGCTCGGGGTCCTTGGTGTCCTTGTAGATGCGCTTGGCGGGGAACTCGGCCTTGGTGAACACCTCGATGCCGTAGATGGTGAAGATCGCCGTGGTGCCGTCGTCCCGGACGACGTCGATGGTCGAGCCCTTCTTCAGCGCCCCGAGACTGTAGAAGACCGCGGGGCCGCTCTCGTTGTCGACGTGCCCCACGATCACGGAGGAGCCCCGGGCCCCCGGGCTGACCGAGTCCTTGAACCAGGCGGCCTCCCCCGCCTTCTCGAGCGGCGGCGCCGCGATCACGCCGCGGCTGTCCAGCCCCACGTTCATGATCGGCGCGTCGATGCTCACACCGGGGATGCGGATGCGCGTCGGCTGGGCCGGGGGGAGCGGCGGCGGGGCCTTGATCGCGGCCGCGTCGGAAAGGGCCGCGGAGGCGGCGGAGGGCTGGGGCGGCCCGTCCATGCCGGTGAAGCCCTGGAAGGTCAGCACCACTCCGGCGACGAGGACCGTGCACACGAGCACCCCGACCGCGCCGCGGCCGCGCCGGGTGAGCTTCAGTTGCCGGGGACGGCCGCCCCCGGGGCGCGCGGCGGAGCCACCGGCCGGACGGGCGGGACGGCGCATCGGCCGGCGGCGGGGCGGCGCAGCCGGCCCGGAGCGGGCCGGGGGCTTCGCGGCGGCGGAGACCGGCGGCTTCGCACCGGCCGGTGCGGGCGGTTTTCCGACGGCCGGCGCCGGAGGCTTCCCGCCGGCCGGTACGGGCGGCTTCGCCGCGCCCTTCGACAGGCGCGGAGCCTTCGCGGCCGGTTCGCCCTTCGGCTTCCGCTTCTTCTTCCTGGGCGGCTGCCCCGCCTGCGCGGCGGCCGGGTCCGCGGGCCGGGCCCGGGCCGGGGGCTGCGGCGCGCGGTCCGGCCGGCCGGGCGCGCCTGGCGCGTCAGCGGTGGGCTCGGGCACGAACGGCTGGCCGAACCAGGGGTCGGGCTGCCCGTACCAGGCGTCGGGCTGTCCGTACCAGGGCACGGGGGTGGTGTGATCCCCGGAGTTTCGCAGCATCGCAGTCCTTCGGCTCCGACCGGTCAGTCATGAGTGACAGTCCGTCATAAATGATGGTAAACCGAAGTATGCGTCAAACGCGGATGGATCAGCGCGAACCGGGCAATGTGCGTCCCACTCGATCGGGTGGCGTCGCTGCGGCAGCGGGGGCAACCGGCGCTGCGCCACCGGAAGCAGCGCCGATGATGCCGACCGCGTCCTGATGGGCGCTCAACACCCGTGTGCCGTCGGCCCCGAAGCCCCGCACGCGCTGGCCGCGCCCACGGTCGTCGTGTACCGCGCGCGCACCACGACTGCCGGGCGCCGCCCGTCGAGCGGGCTGCCGTGCGCATGGCCGAGGCCCCGCCGGGGACCTTCCGGCGCCCGGGAGGGCCGCCGGTTCCGGGGTGCCGTGAACGACGCGTCCGGACGGTGGCGGTGATCGGGCGTGAGAGCACCCTCCGCGAGCTGCTGTTGCGGCGCGCACGCGCCACTCGGTCGCCCCGTAGGGGCGGTCCGGCTGGCGGTCGCATTCTTCGGCCGCGCTTACCGCGCATTTGACGTGTCGTCGCCTGATGGCGCGTCGCCTGACGGCGCATCCGTCGCTGCGGGCCCGTGGGATTTCCGGGTCACCCGTTTGACGAGCTCTTCACATTTTTCTGACACGGTCTTGGGTACAGCTCCCACCTGCGACAACGCTGTTCCGGCCGGAATCTTGATGCCCCGTCCGGGGGACGGCGTGTGCCGATTCCGAGGTGCGTGAAGATCCCCGCCCTCGTGCCATGGATCTCAAGGACGCGGTCGCAGTACGTGTCGCGGTGATCTCCGATCCCGCCTGCCCCGTCCGCAAGGAGGTTCCCCCCATGCGTGGTTCACGCATTCTCGCAGCGGCGGCGATGACGGTCACGGCCGTCGTCCTGCCGGCAAGTGTGGCGGTCGCAGACCCGATCGTCTCCGTCTCCAACAACGGCCGTGTCGCCCCGGGCGAAGTCGTCACCTTCACGCTCGGCGGCTGCATCACGCCGCCGACCTACGTGACCACCCTCCCGAGCGTGGAGCCGGTGGGCTCCGCCACGACCACAAGCCTCCGTCTCCTTGTGGACAAGGCCACGCCCTCGGGTACCTACCAGGTCCAGCTGACCTGCAACGAGCCGGACGGCACCGACGGCCAGGTCACCTCGACCGTGACCGTCAGCGTCGACGGCAACGGTGAGGGCGGCCGTGACGGCGAGGGCGGCCGTGACGGCGAGGGCGGCCGTGACGGCGGCGGTCGCGGGGGCGAACACGGAGGAAAGGGCGGTTACGGCGGCGGCCACGGTGGTGGCGGCGGCGGCTACGGGCGCGGTCACGGCGGCTACGGCGGCGACGACCGGTGCGAGTCGTGGTGGGGCGGCGACGACGACTCCGGCCACGGCGGCGGTGGCGGCGGTTACGGCGGCGGCAACGGCGGCGGTGGCAACGGGGGCGGCGACAACGGCGGCGGTCGCGGCGGCAACGGCGGCGACGGCGGCGGCAACGGCGGCAACGGCGGCAACGGCGGCGGCAACGGCGGCAACGGCGGCAACGGCGGCGGCAACGGCGGCGGTCGCGACAACAACGGCGGCGGAAACAACGACAGCGACAGCAACGGAGGTGACGACAACAACGGCAACGACCTGACCGCGCAGAGCTTCGGCGGCGGGTCCGACGACGGCCGCAACATGGACGACTCGTGGGGCGGCAACGGCGGCGGCCGCGGCGGCGACGACAACGGCGGCTACGGTCGCGGCAACAAGGGCTGCAAGGGAGGCCACGGCGGCGGCGGTTACGGCGGCGGCAACGGCGGCGGGGGCGGCGGCAACGGCGGCGGCGGTGGTGGCGGCGGCGGCAACGGCGGCGGCCCCGACACCGGCTTCGGCGGTTCCATCGGCATGAACACCCCGGAGACCCTGCTCGGCGCCTCGCTCCTGCTCGCCGGTGCCGGTGGCGGTGTCTACATGCTGCGCCGTCGGCGCGTGAACGGCGGTCGCGCCTGATCGTCGCGGGCCTCCGTGGCACAGGCTGACCGCACTGCCCCCGGGCGCCCGCGCGGCGCCCGGGGGCAGTCCCGTGCACGGCGCGGGCGGACGGGAGGCGTCCGCCAAGTGAACGCGGGAATCCGGCGGATGATCCCCCTCCCCCACCCCGGCCGTGGATGGCATCATGACCGATCACATCGGCACGGCGCACGACACGGATCGGCAGGAACCACGGGTGACCACGGGTGAGGCGCAGGACACGGCGGTGCACGACGGTGACGCCGCCCCGGCGCACGAGCGGCAGCGCGCACAGCGCGGCTGGTACTTCTACGACTGGGCCAACTCGGTCTTCTCCACCAGTGTGATCACGGTCTTCCTGGGGCCGTACCTCACCGACGTCGCGGAGGCGGCCGCGGACCCGGACGGCTACGTCCACCCGCTCGGGATACCGGTCCGCGCCGGTGCGTACTTCGCGTACGCGGTCTCCGCCTCCGTGCTGCTGTCGGTCCTGGTGATGCCGCTCGCCGGGGCGGTCGCCGACCGGACGGGCCGCAAGAAGGCGCTGCTCGGGGCGTTCGCGTACATCGGCGCGGCGGCGACGACGGCGATGTTCTTCGTGACCGGGGACCGCTACCTCCTCGGCGGCGGACTCCTGATCGTCGCCAACGTGGCGTTCGCCTCGGCCATGGTCCTCTACAACGCCTTCCTGCCGGAGATCGCCGAACCGCACGAGCGGGACGCGGTCTCCTCGCGTGGCTGGGCGTTCGGTTACGCGGCCGGCGCGTTGATGCTGGTCGCCAATCTGGCGCTGTTCCTCGGGCACGACGCGGTCGGCCTCTCCAAGGGCATGGCGGTGCGGATCTGCCTCGCCTCGGCGGGCCTGTGGTGGGCGGTCTTCACGCTCGTCCCGCTGCTGCGGCTGCGCGACACCGCGCCGGCCGGGCGGTCCGGCGGCCAGGCCGCCGAGGGCGCGGGTTCACTGCGCCAGGGCTGGCGCCAACTCGCCTCCACCTTGCGGGACATGCGCCGCCACCCGCTCACCCTGGCGTTCCTGCTGGCCTACCTCGTCTACAACGACGGCATCCAGACCGTGATCTCACAGGCCTCGCTCTACGGCTCCGAGGAGCTGGAGCTGGACGAGACGGCACTGATCGGCGCGATCCTCCTGGTACAGGTGCTGGCCGTCTTCGGCGCCCTGCTGCTGGGCCGGCTCGCGGCGCGGTACGGCGCGCGCCGCACCGTGCTGGGCTCGCTGGTGGCGTGGACGCTGACGATCGGGGCCGGCTTCTTCCTGCCGGCCGGCGAGCCGGTGGCGTTCTACTGTCTGGCGGCGGCCATCGGGATGGTCCTGGGCGGCAGCCAGGCGCTGTCGCGCTCGCTCTTCTCACACCTCATCCCGCGCGGCAAGGAGGCCGAGTACTACTCGGTGTACGAGATCAGCGACCGGGGCACCAGCTGGCTGGGCCCGCTGCTGTTCGGTCTGACGTACCAGCTGACCGGGAGCTACCGGGACGCGATCGTGTCCCTGGTGGCGTTCTTCGTCATCGGGTTCGTGCTGCTGGCGAGGGTACCGATGCGGCGGGCCGTGGAGGCCGCGGGCAATCCGGTCCCCGAGACGATTTAGTACGGATGGGTGCGGCGCGGTAGTGTACGCCGTTGGCCGTCGGACGGACCGTTACTGCGCGCTAAAGATACCAGAACGCAGGGTGACATCTCTCGCTAGATGTGACAAAACGGGCGTCGATGGGTACAAAAAGGGGCGGCACGACGGGCGACGCACCTCCCGGCAACGGGAATCTTCACCGCCGACCGGACGTTGACCGGATGACGACGACAGCGACACCTGTCCTGTGGGCGACACAGCCCGGGAGGCACGATTCATGAGTGAGCGAGCTCTCCGCGGCACGCGACTCGGGGCGACGAGCTACGAGACCGACCGCGGCATCGATCTGGCACCGCGCCAGACCGTTGAGTACGCATGCCGGAACGGACATCGATTCGAGATGCCGTTCTCGGTGGAAGCCGAGATTCCGCCGGAGTGGGAGTGCCGCGCCTGCGGCCAGATCGCGCTCCTGGTCGATGGAGAGGGCCCGGAGGAGAAGGCGAGCAAGCCCGCGCGTACGCACTGGGACATGCTCATGGAGCGGCGCACGCTCGAGGAGCTGGAGGAGGTGCTGGCCGAGCGGCTGGCCGTCCTGCGCTCCGGCGCCATGAACATCGCGGTGCATCCGCGGGACCACCGCAAGACCGCCTGACAGAAGGAATGGGCCCGTGAGGGGCGGGCCCGGCAGACGTGCGCCCCGGGCGAGCGTGGCTTCAGTGCCGCGGCCCGGGGTTTTCGTCGTTCCGCTCCGGGCCGCGGTCGACGACCTCGCCCTGGATGACCTTGCCGTCGGGACGGTGGATGCGCATCTGCTCCTCGGCGGCACGCGCCTGGGCGAAGAGGTCGCCCAGCGAGCCCGAGCCCGCTTCCCGCTCACGGGCCGCGGCGGCCCGGCGGTCCAGGGCGCGCGCGCCCGCACGCGTCAGCAGCGAACGGGTCGGCGGGAAGAGGAAGAGCAGCCCCGCCAGGTCCGAGACCAACCCGGGCACCATCAGCAGCAGGCCACCGATCATGATCGGCGCCGCGCCGCTGCGGCCGTTCCCGGCCCCCGCCGCATCCCGCCCCTCGCGGTCCCGCTCGTCCCGCTCGGGTCCGCCGGAGCGCATGGCCTCGTTCAGCGCCCGCCAGGCGCTGCGCCCGGCATGCCGCACGGCCAGCGCCCCGCCGACGAAGCCCACCACGAGCAGCAGGAGGACGGTGAGTCCGCCGGCGGCCCCGGCCACGAGGATGAGGAGCCAGATCTCCAGCAGCGCGTAGGCGGCCACACCCAGCGGTATCCACCTGCCGGCGCGCGAACGCCGTCGCGGACGCGCGTCGCCACCCGGTTGCCGCGGACCGGCCGGCGGCGGGGAACTGATCGTCATACGCACCATTGTGCCTGTTCCCCGCCGGAGCCCGGAGGGCCGGTCAGCCGCGGCGCCGTCCGGACGCCAGCCGCCTCACACGGGAGCCGACGCCCCAGGCGGTGACCCGCCACAGAGCCTCGGCGACGATCTCCCGGCTCATCTTGCTGTCGCCGCGCTCCCGCTCCACAAAGGTGATCGGGACCTCGACGACGTGGAAGCCGGACTTCACCGCGCGCCAGGCGAGGTCGACCTGGAAGCAGTAGCCCTGGGAGGCCACCTCCTCCATCCCCAGGCCCAGCAGCGTCTCCTTGCGGAACGCCCGGTAGCCTCCGGTGACGTCGCGCAGCGGCACGTCGAGCAGCAGCCGCGAGTACGTGCTGCCGCCGCGCGACAGGAACTCCCGGGACTTGGGCCAGTTGACCACGCGCCCGCCCGGGATCCACCGGGAGCCCAGCACCACGTCGGCGCCCTTGAGCGCGGTCAGCAGACGCGGCAACTCCTCGGGCTGGTGCGAGCCGTCGGCGTCCATCTCCACGAGCACGCCGTAGTCGTGCTCGATGCCCCAGCGGAAGCCCGCCAGGTAGGCGGCGCCCAGCCCCTCCTTGCCCTTGCGGTGCAGCACGTGGACGTGGTCGTCGGCCGCGGCCAGTTCGTCGGCGAGCTTGCCGGTGCCGTCGGGGCTGTTGTCGTCCGCGACGAGGACGTGCGCCTCGGGCACGGCCGCGCGGACCCGGGCGACGATCGGCTTGACGTTGTCGGCCTCGTTGTACGTCGGGATGATCACGAGAACCGAGCCGAGCGGCCCGAAAGCCCTCCCCTGGGCTGCGCCACGGGTGACCCCACCGCCATCGCTCACTGCTGCTCCTCCGTCTCGGTACGTCCTCGCCTGCCCAGCACGATCGCCGCGGCCCAGGACAGGAGGCCCACCATAGCGAGGGTCCATTCGGGAGCGGAGCCGACGCGGTCGGCGACGGTCAGATCGTCGCGGAGGGGCAGCTGCGCGCTGAGCACGGCCCGCGTGAACTCCTCGGTCTGCTGCTCGATCCGCCCGTCGGGGGCGACCACGGCGGTGATGCCGCTGGTCGCCGCCGTCACCACGGCGCGGCCGTGCTCGACCGCGCGCAGCCGAGACATCGCCAGCTGCTGCTCGGGCTGGCCGGTGCGGCCGTAGGTGGCGTTGTTGGTCTGGATGACCAGGGCGCGGGCGCCCGCGGTGACGGTGTCGTGGACGATCCCGTCGTACGCCACCTCGAAGCAGATGACGTCGCCGAGCTTCGCCGGGCCGATCTGCAGGACCCCGCTGCCCTTGCCGGGATAGAAGTCGCGCGGGACCTGGTCGAGCCGCTTGATGACCTTGGTGAGCTGCTCGCGGAAGGGCACGTACTCGCCGAAGGGCACCGGGTGCTGCTTGGTGTAGTGGTCGCCGGGGCCGCTCTCCGGGTCCCAGACGATGCCCTCGTTCTGGACGTGGTCCGCGTCCGGCCCGTCGACCAGGGCGCCGACGAGGACGGGGACGCCGACGGCCCGGACCGCCTCGGTGATCAGGGCGTAGGCCTGGGGCTCGGCGAACGGGTCCATGTCGGAGGAGTTCTCGGGCCAGATCACCAGATCGGGCTTGGGCACGCGGCCCGCCTTGACGTCCTCGGCGAGCTTCAGGGTCGCCTCGACGTGGTTGGTGAGGATCTTCAGCGGCCGGCCGAGGAAGTGCATCCCCGGCTGCTGGACGTTGCCCTGCACGATGGCCACCCGGACGGTGTCGTCGGCCGCGGTGGGCACCGGCACCGCGTACCCCGCGGCGAAGGCGGCGGCGGCAAGCACCGAGGCCGACGTGGCGGGCACGAAGCGCCGCCTGCCGAAGACGACCGGGCCCTTGCGCAGCCGCCACACGGCGACGGCGGCCGCGGCCAGCAGCGAGCCGCACAGTGCGACGGCGAAGGTCACCAGCGGCGCGCCGCCGAGCGCGGCGAGCGGGGTGAAGGGGGTGCCGGTGTTCGCGAAGGCCAGCCTGCCCCAGGGGAAGCCGCCGAACGGCAGCCGGTCCCTGGCGAGTTCCTCCGCCACCCACAGGCAGGCGCCCCACAGCGGCCAGGCACGCAGCCGTGAGGTGACCGCCAGGCCGGCGCCCAGCACGGCGACGAAGGCGGCCTCGATGACGGACAGGCCCACGACCGCGTCCCAGCCGATCACCCGCAGCCACATCAGGAGCCATACGAAGAACGGCAGTCCGAAGGCGAAGCCCAGCCACGCGCCCTGACGGGCGCTGCGGCCCCGGGTCAGCAGCGCGAGACCCGCCACGGCCACGACCGACAGCGGCCACACCCCGTACGGCGGGAACGCGGCCGCCAGGGCCAGGCCGCACAGTGCGGCGAGCGCCGACCGCCGCGCGTTCGCCCGCACGGCGTGGGCCATGCGGGCCGTGCGCCCGGGTGCCGGGGCGGGCGGCGGCAGCGGTTCTACGGACGTCGCCGGCGGCGCGGCGGGGGCCGGTGCGGCGTCGGAGCGCGGTCGCAAGGTACGCGGCCTTCCTGCAGGTGGTCACTGTGTGAGAGTGACCGTACCTCCAACGGCCCTGTCCGCGGACCCCGGGCGGGCAAAGCCTCCCGCGCGGGCGCTCGGCACGGAACCGCCGGCGCGGGGCACTGCGCCGAACGCGGGCACGGACCGCCCCTGGCGGCGTCCCGGCCGGCGCCGGACGCCGTCGATCAGCCCCTGCGGGCGGCCGGCGCCCTTGCGGCGGCACCCCCGCCACACAGGCCGGGCGGTTCAGGGCCGGCGGGGCAGCGACGGCGGGCGGGGAGGGGCGTGATCTGCTCGGGGCCCGGAACGCCCTTCGGGCCGACCTGGGACCCGCTGGCTGCGGATCGGCGACAAGGCCGTTGTCTACTGGGCGTCCGGGCCCCTCCCGGGTCACACCTGCCGACCGGGCGGAGCCTCTCGGCGAGGCGGACCGCGTTCCGTGCCGCGAGTGCTGGACCTGGCTCCGGTGGCGCGCGCCGTACGGCGCGACGCCCGGTGGCCCAGCTGCGGCCGTCGGCGCACGGAGATCCGGTCGGACGTCCGGTGGTGGACCCGGCCGAACCTACTCGCCCCCGACCGCCGCCTGTCAACAGCGGCTTGACCTGCGTGGATTGACCGAATCAGCAGGTCAACGCAAGGCCGGGGAAAGTTCCATGCCATCCCGACGGAGAACCGTTCGGGGCATCGGCCGTTGACCCGTCACTCGTTCGGCCGTGCGAAGACCGTACGGCCGCCGACCACGGTGCGCATCGCCGTCGGCAGCGGGAGCCCGGGGGTGAGGTCGGGCAGGCCGGGGGTGCCGGAGCGCGGGTCGGTCGACCAGTTGGCGACCCGCTCGTCGGGGGCCTGGACCACGAGGTCACCGGCCTGCCACACCACGTAGTCCGCGGGTGCGCCGGGCACGAGGACGCCCGCGTCGTCGCGGCCCACGGCACGCCAGCCGCCGCGGGTGTGGGCGTTGAACGCGCCGCGGACGGAGATGCGGTGCTCCAGGGTCCGGTGGAACGCCGCGGCGCGCAGCGTGCCCCAGGGGTCGAGCGGGGTGACCGGGCTGTCGGAGCCGAGGGCCAGGGGCACACCGGCCCGGGTCATCGCCGCGAACGGGTTGAGGGTGCGGGCCCGCTCGGCGCCGAGGCGCTGGGCGTACATGCCGTCCTCACCGCCCCACGCGGCGTCGAAGGCGGGCTGTACGGAGGCGACCAGGCCCAGCTCGGCGAAGGCGGCGATGGTCTCCTCGGACATCATCTCGGCGTGCTCCACGCGGTGGCGCAGCGCGCGCACCCGGTCCAGGCCCACCCGGGCGGCGGCCTCGCGCACCCCCCGCGCGACGGCCGCCACGGCGGCGTCGCCGATCGCGTGGAACCCCGCCTGCACCCCGGCCTCGGTGCACACCGCCACGTGTTCGGCGATCGCGTCCGCGTCCAGGTAGGCGGTGCCGCCGGCGGCGGGCGCGTCGGTGTAGGGGGCGTGCAGGCAGGCCGTACGGGAGCCGATGGAGCCGTCCACGAAGAGGTCGCCGCCGGCGCCGACGGCGCCCAGGTCGCGGATCCGCGCGAGGTCCCCGGCGCGCGTCACGGCCTCGGCCCAGTAGCCGAACACGTGCGGCCCGGGCTCGGCGGCGGCGAGCCGCAGCAGCGCGGTGAGGTCGTCCTCGGAGGAGATGTCCGGCCCTGCGCACTCGTGGACGGCGCCGATGCCGAGCGAGGCGGCGTGTGCGAGCGCGGCACGCTGGGCCGCGGCGCGCTGCTCGGGCGTGACGGCGGCGTAGGCGGCGCGCCGGACCGCGTGGTGGGCGTCGCGGGTCAGGGGCCCGTCGGGGTGGTGGCCGGCCATGGCCTCGGCGCCGGGGACCAGCGCGAGCAGGGCGCTGGTGACGACGGCCGAGTGGACGTCGGCGCGCGTCAGGTACAGGGGGCGGCCGCCGGTCGCCGCGTCGAGCTCCGCGCGGGTCGGCGGACGCTGCTCGGGCCAGCGGCTCTCGTCCCAGCCGTGACCGAGCAGCACGCGGTGGGCGGGGTGGGCGTGCGCGAACGCGGCGACCCGGGCGAGGGCGTCGGCCAGGTCCCGGGACGGGGCCAGGTCGAGGCCGGTCAGCGCCAGGCCGGTGGCGGTGGTGTGCACATGGGCGTCGGTGAAGGCGGGGGTGACCAGCGCCCCGTCGAGGTCGATCACCTCGTCCGCGCCCGCCGCGTAGGAATCCGCGGCGCCCTCGGAGCCGACCCAGGCGACCGTGCCGCCGTCGACGACCATGGCCGTCGCGAAGGGGTCGGCGGGGCTGTAGACGTTGCCGCCGCGCAGCAGCACGGTGGTGGTCGGCTCGTTCGTGGTGTGCGGCACTGGGTTTCGCCTCGCGATGTGATGGTGGGCCCGCCCGGGTGCCGGTGGGGGCGGGGACGGGATGGTGCGGTGGGTCGGGGGCCGAGGGTCCCCTCAGACGCGTGGTGGTCGCGCCTCGTACGGCGTGGAGAGGACGACCGTGGTGCGGGTGGAGACCCCGGCCAGTGTGCGGATCCTCGCGAGCAGGTGCTCCAGCTCGATCGGGGTCGCCACCCGGACCTTGAGGATGTAGTTCTCCTCGCCCGCGACGCTGTGGCAGGCCTCGATCTCGGGGACCTCGGCGAGCCGGTCGGCGATGTCGTCGGGGGCGCTCGGGTCGAAGGGCTTCACCGAGATGAACGCCGTCAGCGACAGGCCCACCGACTCCGGGTCCACGATCGCCGCGTACCCGCGGATCACCCCGCGCTGTTCCAGGCGCCGGACGCGCTGGTGCACCGCGGACGTGGACAGGCCGGTGGCCTTGCCCAGGTCGGTGTAGCTCATGCGCCCGTCGGCCACGAGAAGTTCCACGATCTGCCGGTCCAGCTCCTCCACAGCGCAAGAACCTACAGGGTCCGCGGTCGCCGGCGGTATCCGGCCGCCCCGGCACCGGTCGGGGCCGGGGCCCCGGGTGCCGGGCCTCGGGGGTCAGGGGCAGATGCGGACGCAGAGGAGGCAGGTGTCGTCCCGCGGGTTGGCGGGGCCGAGGGCGTGCGTGAGGACGGCGGCGACCGTGGTGCAGTCCTCCGTGGCGACGCGCTCGGCGACGCGGGCGAGGTCGGCGAGGCCGGTGTCGAGATCCTGGCCGCGGCGCTCGATGAGACCGTCGGTGAAGAGGAAGAGCCGGTCCCCGGGGCGCAGCGGGGTCTCGCACAGGCCGTAGACGCTGTCGCGGCCGGCGCCGAGGATGCGCCCCTCCGGGCGCTCCAGGTACGCGGCGCGTCCGCCGTGGAGGTGGAGCACGGGGAGGTGCCCGGCCTGCGCCCAGGTGAGGACGCCCTCGGCGGGCCGGTACTGGGCGAGGACCATGGTGGCGGTCGCGGAACCGGTGTTCATGAGCACCTGGTTGAGGCGCTCCAGCAGGCGGTGCGGGGGCGTGCCGCTCAGGGCCATGGCCTCGGCGCCGTAGCGGAGCCCGGCCATCGTGGCCACGGCCTCGACGCCGTGGCCGGCGACGTCGCCGACCGCGAGCATCACGGAGCCGTCGGGGAGCGCGACCGCGGTGAACCAGTCGCCGCCGATCTGGATCGTGCTCTCGGCCGGCAGGTACGAGACGTCGCAGCTGACGCCGCCCAGCTGGAAGGGTTCCTCGGGGACGGGCAGCAGCGCGCGCTGCAGCCGCCGCGCCAGGATGTGCTCGGCGTTCAACGTCCGCTGCTGCGTGCTGAACGCGCGGTGGGCCTCGTCGAGGGCGATCTCGCCGTGGCGCAGGTCGGTCAGGTCCTGGAAGAAGCCGTGCACCACCACGGGCGTGCCCTCGGCGTCGGTGACGGCCTCGGCGACCATGCGCAGGTGGCGGGTGCCGTGGGCGGTGCGGATACGGAAGGGCGCGTCGACCGGTTCGCCCCGTTCGAGCAGCGCGTGCACCGCGGCGCCCACGGCGGGGACGTCCTCGGGGAAGAGGTGCTGCGGCAGCTCGTCGAGCGGCATCGGCCCGAGTGCCGGGTCCCGGTCGAAGACCGTGTACACCTGCGGCGACCAGCTCAGGTCGTCCGCGACCAGGTCCCAGTCGGCCCAGCCTAGGTTGCCCAGGTGCTGCAGGCGGCGCAGCCGTTCGACCTCCCGGTCGGCCGTGTCGTGCCGCAGCCAGGACACGACGAGGGCATCGCCCAGGCGCGCCGCCGCCACGGAGTAGGTGGAGGTCCGCGGTATGCCCGCGGCCACCTCGTGGTACTCGAAGAGGTCGCTCTCGAACGGCTCACCGGTCGAGAGGGTCTCCAGGTATCCGTGCCAGAGCGGGGTGCCGGCCACCGTCGGGTAGCACTCCAGGACGCGCCGCCCGACCAGTTCGCGCCCCGTACGCCCGGCCACGTCCACCGAGGCCGGGGCGGCCGCCTCGATGCGGAAGTCGGTCACCTCGCCCTCCGCGCCCCGTACGGGGACGAGGAGGACGGCGGCCTCGAACAGGGTGTCGAGGACGGCCTGGACGGTCGCCGGCCAGGTCACGGCGGGGACGGGTGACAGGCACGTCTCGCAGGCCCGCGCGGCGGCGGTCAGCACGGCGCGGTCGGCGGCGTCGAAGTCGCCGGGGCGTTCGCGGAGGAATCCCGCCACGCCCACCACGTCCTCGCCGCGGCGCAGCGGCAGCCAGGCCCGGGAGGCCCATGTGCCGGGGCGGTCGCCCACGAGGGCGCGGTCGGCGCCGTCCTTGTCGAGGCCGCGGAGCCACACCGGGCGGCCCAGGCGGACCGCCTCCACGGGTGCCAGCTCCGCCAGCGGCGGCACGTGTCCCCAGGCGGATGCGGTGCCCGCGTCGATGCCCGAGTGGGCGACGAGGTCGAGCCCGCCCGCGGGTGCGCTGGTGTAGAGCAGGACGGCGTCGACGTCCGCGCTCTCCCCGAGTCGCCCGACGAGCAGCCAGGTCAGTTCCTCCGAGGTGCCCGCGGCGGTGCGGACGCCGTCGATCCCCAGCGGGCGCGGAGTCGGGCGGCGGTGCCGGGAAGTGTACCTGGACGAGGTGAAGACGGAGGGCAGTTCGCCGGGCGGGGGGACGCCGGAGTCGGCGGCCGGTTCCGGCTGCTGCGGCGGGGTGAGCGGGACGCGGGGGGTGTGGATGTCGCCGAGGAGCGCCCATGCCTCCTCCAGCACGGTGCGTCCGGCCCGGTTCGCGCGCCGCTCCAGTTCCTCCTGGGCGGCGCCGGGGCCCACCCCGAGCCGTCCCATCAGGACTCCCCTGGCCCGTTCGGCCGCGGACCGGGCGGGTGCGGCGAGCCGCTCCTCGTCGAGTTCGGCGCGGAGCCGGGCGACGGTACGGGCCAGCTGGTCGGCCGCGGACCGCTCGTCGGGCCGGCCACCGGACGCGGAGGCGACGCCGTCGTGGCTCACTCTGCGAGCATCGCACAATCACTCCCCGGGGGAATCCCGCGCCGGGTGGGCGGCGGGGGGACGCACCGTATCGGGACGATTAGGCGCATCCGCACCGGGAAGCCGACCCAGAGGATTCCTCGGAAGGAGAGCACCCATGGGCACGATCAGCGAATCCGTCGACGTCGGCGTCCCGCTGCACACCGCGTACAACCAGTGGACGCAGTTCGAGGAGTTCCCGAACTTCATGGAGGGCGTGGAACAGGTGACCCAGGTCGACGACCGGCACAACCACTGGGTGATGAATGTCGCCGGTGCGCGTCGGGAGTTCGACACGGAGATCGTCGACCAGCTTCCGGACGAGCGGGTCGCGTGGCGCACCGTCACCGGGGACGTACGGCAGCGCGGTGTCGTGACCTTCCTGGAGCTGGACGCCTCGCACACCCGGGTCAACCTCGCCATGGAGGTGGAGACCTCCGGGCTCGCGGAGAAGGCGGCCGACGCCCTCGGCGTCGTCGACCGGCGGGCGCGGGGCGACCTACGGCGGTTCAAGCACTTCATCGAGGAGCGGGGCAGCGAGACGGGCGCCTGGCGCGGCCGCGTCGCCCCGGGCGGATGACCTCCGCCCGGGCCGGCGTGCCCGCAGCGCGGCGGCGGGCGGCCACCGGCCGGCCCCGGGGACGCCCGCACGCCGAGGGCCTCACCGCACCAGACCGACGGAGGACCCGATGGACGCCGTGCGCGACCTCTCGACCGCTCCCGTGACCGCCGAGCCCGCGCCGCCCGCGGCGCGCGGCCCCCTCTCCCGGACCGTGCTGGGCGCCCTGACCGGGGGCCCGCCGGGAACCGCCCTGCCGCCGCCCGCCTGCGCGGTCGAGGACGCCGATCCGTTCGGCGAGGACCTGCAGCTCGCCCTGCACGTCTGCTACGAGCTCCACTACCGGGGCTTCGCCGGGGTGCACCCGGGCTGGGAGTGGGATCCGGGCCTGCTGGCGCTGCGCGGTGCCATGGAGGGAGCCTTCGGGACGGCGATCCGCGCCGGCCTGCCCGCCACGCCGGACGGCGCCGCGGGCCGAGCGGCCCTGGAGGCTGAACTGGAGGGGCTGCTGGTCGAGCCTCGTGAGGCCCGCGGCGTGTCGCACTTCCTCCGTGACGAGGCCACCTGGGAGCAGCTGCGGGAGTACTTCGTGCACCGGTCGGTCTACCAGCTGAAGGAGGCCGACCCCCAGGCGTGGGTCATCCCGAGGCTCACCGGCCAGGCCAAGGCAGCGCTCGTGGCCGTCGAGTACGACGAGTTCGGGAGCGGGCGCGGGGAGCGCGTCCACGCGCAGCTGTACGCGGACCTGCTCCGGGACGCCGGGCTGGACTCCTCCTACGGGCACTACGTGGACGCCGTGCCGGCCGTCACCCTCGCCACCGTGAACCTGATGTCCTGGCTGGGCCTGCACCGGGAACTGCGCGGGGCCCTCGTGGGACACTTCGCCGCCGCCGAGATCACCACCGCGCCGTCCGCCCGCCGGACGGTGGAGGCCATCGACCGGCTCGGCGGCGGCGCCGCCTGCCGGCACTTCTACGACGAGCACATAGAGGCCGACGCGGTGCACGAGCAGGTGATGCGCCGCGACGTGATCGGGGACCTGCTGGCACGTGAACCGGGTCTCACCGCCGACGTCGTGCTGGGGATCCGCGCCACGGCACTGCTGGACGGGCGCCTGGAGGAGCACCTGCTGGGCGCGTGGCGCGCCGGGCGCACCTCGCTGCGCACCGCACCGGGGCTCTCCCTGCCGTCCGGTTCGTCCGGATCGTACGGGGAAAGGGCACCTCAGGAGGCTCGGGCAGCGCGTCGCAGCGGCGTCCAGCCCGCCGAGCAGGCCTGAGCAAGGAGGTCGAGCGATGGGCTCAGCACCCCTGGGGACCGTGGGGACGGCACGCCGCGCGGCGGCCGGCGCCACCGTGCGCTGAGGCAGCCGCGATGGCAGGTGGGGCGGCCCGTTGGCTCCGGCATCCTTACCGGTCCTGGCGGGACTCACGGGCGGGCCGCATGTGGCACGAGGGCGGCGAGCTGGAGCTTCTGCAGCGCTCGATGGGATTCGCGGCGCTCGGCCTGGTGACGCTGGTCCCGCTGCTGATCGTGGTCGCCGCGGCGGTGCCCTTCCACGGATACGGCTTCGCGCAGTGGGTCGTGGACGGCATGGGGCTGTCGGCCGAACCCGCACAGGCCGTGAAGGAGCTGTTCGCCGCCCCGCGCAAGGTGATCAGCAGTACGAGCGGTCTGAGCCTGCTGGCGCTGGCGCTGTTCGGGCTCTCCTTCGCGGCGTGCGTCGAGGTCGGGTACACCCGGATCTGGCAGGTGCCGCCCACCCCGTGGCACCACGTGTGGCGGCGGGCCGTGTGGCTGGCGGCGCTGACGGCCTACCTGTTCGCGGAGGCGCAGAGCGGCGCCGTGCTGGGCGGGGGGTGGCCGGACACGGTGCTCCGCGGCGGCACGGGCGTCGCGCTGGGCTTCCTCTTCTTCTGGTGGGGCCAGTACTTCCTGCTGGCCGGACAGGTGCCGTGGGCGGCGCTGGTGCCCGGGGCGATCGCGACCATGGCGGGCCTCATCGGGCTGCGGGTGTTCTCCTCGTTCGTGTTCGCCCCGCTGATCGTGACCAACGCCGTCTCGTACGGGGCCGTCGGCACGGTGCTGATCGTGCAGTGCTGGCTGATCGGGGTGGGTTTCGTGGTGTTCGGGGGCGCCCTGCTGGGCCGTCATCTGCAGAATCCGAGCAAATGGTTTCATCAGGGACCTTACGGGCAGGCGGAAGGGAGCGCCGATCGACCCCCGGAAGGAGAACCCCATGGGTGCCGAGAAGAAGGTCAAGAACACCGGTCAGAAGATGAAGGGCAAAGCCGAGGAGGCCACGGGCAAGCTGACCGGCGATGAGAGCTTGCGGCTGAAGGGCAAGGCCGACCAGGCCAAGGGCGATGCCAAGCAAGTAGTGGAGAAGGGCAAGGACACCCTCGACCACTGACGCCGGCTCGTCCGCACACCGTTTGTGGGGTGCCCGTGGGACCGTCGGGGCGCAGCGCGCCCTCCGGTCCCACGGGCGTGCGGTGGCGGGCCCGGCCGGTCGTGGCGACGCCTGCCGGTCGCGGCCGGTCAGAAGCGCAGGTAGAAGCGGATCGTCGTGCCGTCGCCGGTGGCGCGCTGGCGCACCAGGTCGGCGATGCGGTTGACCATCAGCAGGCCCCTGCCATGGGGCAGGTCCCGGGACGCCGGGCGGCGCCCGGCGAGCGGGTCGGTCAGCCGTCCGCGGTCGTGCACCTCGCACACCACGTGGCCGTCCTCCCCCCAGACGTGGACCGCGCCCGAACCACCGCCGTGCAGCACGCTGTTCGTGATCAGTTCGCCGACGGCGACGGAGAACTCGGCGAGCCGGTCGCCCTCCAGCCCCAGGCGGCGCGCCTCGGCCGTCGCGGTGTGCCGGGCCTCGGCGAGTTGCGGCTCCGCGAAGCCGAAGGCGAGCGCGCCGGAGGGGCGTTGCGGCAGCCGGTTGTGCGCGGCGATCACCCGGCGCGGGGCGTAGTGGGCGCTGCGGTGCTCACGGCCACCGTCGAGCACCACGGGATGGGTGGCGCGGGCCTCCGCCAGCACCGCGGAGTCCAGCCGGGCGGCGTCGTAGGGGCACAGGATCGTGACGGTACGTCCGGCGAACGCCATGTTGATCAGTGCTTCGTGCTGGGCGCACGCCGGGTACTCGAGGGCGCTCCGCCCGGGCCAGACGGGCTCCCCGATGATGCGCACCCGGCCCGCCGGGCGGCTGTCGGCGAAGGCCCGCAGCACACCGGGGATGATGCGGCCGGGATTGCGCCCGGCCCGCTCCATGTCGATCCACCGCACCTCGGTGCCGCGCGGGCCCAACGCGGCGCGCAGCTGGGCGAGGCGGGGCGGGGGCACCGCGACGGCGACCGGTTCCCCCGCGTCCATCCCCTCCAGCAGGAAAGGCACCGTGTCGGCCGTGTACTCCTCCGCGTCCCGGTAGAACAGCGCGGGGTGCACGAACGGTCCGGCGTCGCATACCTCGCCGACCTCACTCAGCACGTCGCCACCTCCCACCCCCGGGGCCGACCCTACCAACCGGTTCCCGGGAGTCGCAGGCAGTGACGAGCCGTCAGCGAGACGTCGTCGAGGCGACGCCGAAGCCTCGTCGAGGCGTCAGCTGTCGTAGTCGACCGCCAGCTTCTCGGAGACCGGATAGCTCTGGCAGGTCAGCACATAGCCCGCGTCGACCTCGGACGCCTCGAGGGCGAAGTTGCGGCGCATCTCCGCCTTGCCGTCGGTGACGAGTGCCCGGCAGGTGCCGCAGACGCCGCCTTTGCAGGCGAAGGGCAGATCGGGGCGGGTGCGCTGGGCGCCGTCGAGAACGCTGCGGTCACGCGGAAGCGCGGCCGTGGTGGTGCGGCCGTCGAGGACGACGGTGACCTGGCTGACCGGGCCCTCGGTCACGGCGTCCTCGTGGCGGAGCGGGATGACGGGTTCGTCGTCGGCGTAGAACAGCTCCTGGTGCACCCGGTCGTCCGGCACGCCGAGCCCGGCGAGGACCTGCTGGGCGTCGACGACCATGCCGTGCGGACCGCACAGCCACCAGTGGTCGGCGTTCGGGACGTCGACGAGGCCCTCGACGAGCGCGGCGAGCCGTCCGGCGTCCAGCCGGCCGGAGAGCACGTCGGCCTCGCGCGGTTCCCGTGAGAGCACGTGGGCGAGCTGGAACCGGGCGGGGTACAGGTCCTTCAGCTCGGCGAGTTCGTCGGCGAACATGACCGTGTCCGTGCGCCGGTTGCCGTAGAAGAGCGTGACCTCGGAGCCGAGGTCGGCGGCGAGGACGGACTCGGCGATGGAGAGCATCGGGGTGATCCCGGAGCCCGCCGCGATGAGCACATGGTGCCCGGGCGCGGTGAGGTCGGGGGTGAAGGCGCCGGTGGGCCCCATGACCTCGACGATGTCGCCCGGGCGCACCTCGTGCACCAGCCAGGCCGAGAACAGCCCGCCGGGCACCACGCGCACCCCGATGCGGGGGGTGGCACCGGAGGGTGAGCAGATGGAGTACGAGCGTCGCTCGTCGCGGCCGTCGACCTCGCGGCGCAGCGTGAGGGACTGCCCGGGCGCGAAGGCGAACTCCTCGGCCAGTTCGCGCGGTATGTCGAAACTGACGGCGGCCGCGTCCTCGCAGAGCGTCTCGACCGCGGCGACCCGCAGGCCGTGGAACGCCGGGCGGCGGCGGACACGCGGGGCCGGCGCCTGCGGGGCGGGGGTGGTCGGGGCCATCAGATCTCCTTGACGTACTCGAACGGCTCCAGGCAGGCACGGCAGCGCCACAGGGCCTTGCAGGAGGTGGCGGCGAAGCGCGAGGTCTCCTCGGTGTCCGCCGAACCGCAGCGGGGGCAGGCGACCGAGCACCGGGTGGTGGTGAGCACCAGCGGCACCGGCCCGGCGGCGCGCCGGGGCGCGGGGCCGGGTGGTGCGATGCCGTGCTCGGCGAGCTTGCGGCGGCCCTCGGGGGTGATCCAGTCGGTCGTCCACGGCGGGTCCAGGACGGTGCGGATCTCGACCCGGGGGAAGCCGGCGGCGCGCAGCCGGGCGGCCACATCGGCGCGCATCTCCGCCATGGCGGGGCAGCCCGAGTACGTGGGGGTGAGGGCGGCGACGACGGTGCCGTCCGGGGCGACCTCCACGTCGCGCAGCACGCCGAGGTCGGCCAGGGTCAGCATGGGCAACTCTGGGTCCGGCACCTCGGCGGCCACGCGGGCCGCCCGGTGCGCGTCGGGGAGCACGGTCACGGCGCTCACCAGACCGCTCCGGGGTGCGCCCGGGCGATGCCCTGCAACTCCGCGAGCAACGGGGCGAGGTGTTCGGTGCGGTCGCCCTCACGGCCGTGGCCGGGCAGGGGCTCGGCCTCGACCGCGGGCAGCCCGGCGGCCTCGGTGACCTGGCGCAGCGCCGCGGTCACCTCGTCCCGCACACCGGCCGGGTCGGCGCCGCACGTCGCGGCGGCCGTGAAGAGCTCCTCCAGGTAGGGGGCGGCCTGCTCAAGACCGGCCCGCATGCGGCGGTGCGACTCCTCGGTGCCGTCGCCGAGCCGTACCACCCACTCCGCGGCGTACTGCCGGTGGTAGGTCAGCTCGTTCACGCCCTTGGCGGCGACGGCGGCGAGCACCGGATCCTGCGCGGTGCGGGCGAGGGGCTCGAAGACGGCGAGCCGCCAGCAGGACGTGACCAGCAGCCGGGCCATGGAGAACGCGAAGTCCCCGCAGGGAAGTTCGGCCAGGCGCACGTTGCGGAACTGGGCGGCGTCCCGGAAGTAGGCGTAGGCGTCCTCGTCGCGGCCGGTGCCGTCCACCTGACCGGCGCGGGAGTAGAGCAGACGGGCCTGGCCGAGCAGGTCGAGCCCGATGTTGGCGAGGGCCACCTCCTCCTCCAGCTCCGGGGCGCGGGTGCACCACTCGGCCAGGCGCTGGGCGGCGACCAGGGCGTCGTCGCCGAGCGCCAGGCAGCGGGCGGCCAGCTCCGCGGCGTCCACGCCCTCGGGCACGGCGGTGTCGACGCCGTGCAGCGGGTCCTCGAAGCCGGTGCCGAACGCCCAGCGGGCGTCGCTGTCGTCGTGCCCCTCGGCCAGGGACAGGTAGACGTGCTCGTCGCTCATGCCCTGCTCCTAGATGTGGGGGACGTCTTCGGGGATGTCGTAGAAGGTGGGGTGCCGGTAGACCTTGTCGGCACTGGGCGTGAAGAAGGGGTCCTTCTCGTCCCTCGTGGACGCGGTGATGTGCTCCGACCGCACCACCCAGATGCTCACGCCCTCGTTGCGCCGGGTGTACAGGTCGCGGGCGTGGGTCAGCGCCATGCGGTCGTCGGCGGCGTGCAGGGAGCCGACGTGGACGTGGTTCAGGCCGCGCTTGCCGCGGACGAACACCTCGTACAGGGGCCACTCGGCCCGGGTCGTGCTGTCGCCGGTGGTGCTCATGCCACGGCTCCTTCCTCTGCCCGGGCCGCCCGCTTGGCGGCGTGGGCGGTCGCGGCCTCGCGCACCCAGGCGCCTTCCTCGTGTGCGGAGCGGCGGCGTTCCATCCGCTCGCTGTTGCACGGTCCGTCGCCGCTGATGACGCGCTGCAGCTCGGACCAGTCGGGGGTGCCGAAGTCGTGCCGGCCGCGCTCCGCGTTCCAGCGCAGCTCCGGGTCGGGCAGGGTCACGCCGAGCCTGTCGGCCTGCGGGACGGTCATGTCGACGAACCGCTGGCGCAGCTCGTCGTTGCTGTGGCGCTTGATCTTCCAGGCCATGGAGGCGGCCGAGTTGGGCGAATCCCCGTCGGGCGGGCCGAACATCATCAGTGACGGCCACCACCAGCGGTCCACCGCGTCCTGCACCATCTCCCGCTGGGCCTCGGTGCCGCGCATCATCGTCATCAGCAGCTCGTAGCCCTGGCGCTGGTGGAAGGACTCCTCCTTGCAGATGCGCACCATGGCGCGGGCGTACGGCCCGTAGGAGGAGCGGCACAGCGGCACCTGGTTGCAGATGGCGGCGCCGTCGACGAACCAGCCGATGACGCCGACGTCGGCGAAGCTGAGGGTCGGGTAGTTGAAGATCGAGGAGTACTTCTGGCGGCCTTCGATCAGGCGCTGCGTGAGGTCCGCGCGGTCGACGCCCAGGGTCTCGGCCGCCGAGTAGAGGTAGAGCCCGTGGCCGGCCTCGTCCTGGACCTTCGCGAACAGGATGGCCTTGCGGCGCAGTGAGGGGGCGCGGGTGATCCACTCGCCCTCGGGCTGCATGCCGATGATCTCCGAGTGCGCGTGCTGCGCGATCTGCCGGACCAGCGTCCTGCGGTAGCCCTCGGGCATCCAGTCCCGCGGCTCGATGCGCTGGTCCCGCGCGATCGTGGCGTCGAAGTGCTCCTGGAGCAGCGTCTGCGCGCCCTCCGCCGGCACGGTGGCGTTCGGTGTGGTCATCGATACCAACTTCCCCTACCGACCATTCGTTCGGTTACAGTCTGACGAACTTTGCCGCACCCGGCAAGCCCTGTGGACGACGGCGGCCCGCCCTCCGCCGAAGCCTCCGCTCTCACACCCGCTCCACCAGCATCGCCACGCCCTGGCCGACCCCCACGCAGAGGGTGGCCAGGCCGCGGCGGCCGCCCTCGCGCTCCAGACGGCCGAGAAGGGTGAGCAGGATGCGGGCTCCGGAGCAGCCCAGCGGGTGGCCGAGCGCGATCGCGCCGCCGTCGGCGTTGACCCGCTCCTCGTCCAGCTTGAGGCGGCGGACGACCGCGAGCGCCTGGGCGGCGAAGGCCTCGTTGAGCTCGACGGCGTCCAGGTCACCGGTCTGCCATCCGGCGCGCGCGAGGGCCTTCTCCGTCGCCGGGACGGGTCCGAGGCCCATGAGGTGGGGCTCGACACCGGCGGTGGCGGTGGTGACGATCCGGGCGCGGGGGGTGAGCCCGTACCGCTCGACCGCGGCGCGGCCGGCGACCACGAGGGCGGCGGCGCCGTCCGAGAGCGGCGAGGAGGAGCCGGCGGTCACGATGCCGTCCTCGCGGAAGATGGTGCGCAGCGACCCGAACTTCTCCAGCGTGGTCGAGGGGCGCGGCCCCTCGTCTCGGGTGACCTCGCCGCCCTTGACGGCGACCGGCACGATCTCGCGGTCGAAGCGACCGGCCTCCTGGGCCGCGACGGCCCGCTGGTGGCTGCGCAGCGCGAAGGCGTCCGAGTCGGCGCGGGTGATCCCGTCCAGGGCGGCGACCTCCTCCGCGGTCTCCCCCATGGACAGGGTGTCCTTGGGGGTGAAGCGCGGGTTGGTGAAGCGCCAGCCCAGGGAGGTGTCGTGCACCTCGCCGGGCTTGGCCCACGGGGTGCCGGGCTTGGCCATCACCCACGGGGCGCGGGTCATCGACTCCACACCGCCGGCGACGACCAGGTCCGCCTCGCCGGAGCGGATCGCCTGCGCCGCCGAGGCGACGGCGGTGAGACCGGAGGCGCAGAGCCGGTTGACGGTGTAGCCGGGCACGGTGTGCGGCAGACCGGCCAGCAGCGCGGCCATCCGGGCGACGTCGCGGTTGTCCTCGCCGGCCTGGTTGGCGGCGCCGAGGATCACCTCGTCCACGGACTCGGCCGGGATCCCGGCACGGCCTACGGCCTCGCCGACCACCAGGGCGGCCAGGTCGTCGGGGCGCACGGACGCGAGTGCGCCGCCGTAGCGGCCCTGCGGGGTGCGCGCGCCGTCGATCAGGAAGACCTCGTCAGCGGGTCGCGCGGGGAGGTGCTGGGACATGCGTTCCACCTCTTGACAGGCAGTTCGGATGCTGGATTACCTTGAGCGTGCCGCACGCTAACCGAATGTTCGGTCGGTTCACAAGGGTGGTGACGATCGTGAGGGGTGCCATGGACACGACGCAGGGCCCGGCGGAGAGCATGTTCGCGGCGGACAAGGCGTCGCAGAGCCTCGGCATCGAGCTGCTGGAGACCGGCGACGGAACGGCCGTGCTGCGCATGACCGTCACGCCCGCCATGGTCAACGGGCACGGAATCGCCCACGGCGGCTACCTCTTCCTCTTCGCCGACACCGCCTTCGCCTGCGCCTGCAACAGCCACGGCCCGGTGACGGTCGCCGCCGGCGCCGACATCAGCTTCGTCGCCCCCGTCCACGAGGGGGACGAACTGGTGGCCACCGCGCAGGAGCGCACCCGCTTCGGCCGCAGCGGCATCTACGACGTGAGCATTCTGCGGGGCGACCAGGTGGTCGCCGAGTTCCGCGGGCGCAGCCGCAGCATCGGACGCACGAAGGAGAACGGATGAGCAGCGAGCCGGCGAACCGGGCGACCGCGGGGACGCGCCTGGGCGAGCCGCTCCCCCAGGGCCTGCTGGACCCCGCCGAGAAGCTGAGCCCCGCGCAGCTGCGGGAGCTGCAGTCGACCCGGCTCCGGGCGACGCTGCGCCACGCGTACGACAACGTCGAGGCGTACCGGAAGAAGTTCGACGAGGCCGGGCTGCGCCCCGAGGACTGCGCGAGCCTGGACGACCTGGCCCGCTTCCCCTTCACCACCAAGGCCGACCTGCGCGACAACTACCCCTTCGGCATGTTCGCCGTCCCCATGGACCAGGTGCGCCGCGTCCACGCCTCCAGCGGCACGACCGGCCTGCCCACCGTGGTGGGATACACCGAGAACGACCTGTCCATGTGGTCCGACGTGGTGGCCCGCTCCATACGCGCCGCCGGCGGCCGTCCCGGCCACAAGGTGCACATCTCCTACGGATACGGCCTGTTCACCGGCGGTCTGGGCGCGCACTACGGCGCCGAGCGCGCCGGGTGCACGGTGATCCCCGCCTCGGGCGGCATGACGGCCCGCCAGGTGCAGATCATCCAGGACTTCAGGCCCGAGATCATCATGGTCACCCCGTCCTACATGCTCACCCTGCTGGACGAGTTCGAGCGCCAGGGCGTCGACCCGCGCGGCACCTCGCTGCGGGTCGGCATCTTCGGCGCGGAGCCGTGGACGGAGGAGATGCGCCGGGAGATCGAGGAGCGCATGGACATCCACGCGGTCGACATCTACGGCCTGTCCGAGGTGATCGGCCCGGGCGTCGCCCAGGAGTGCGTGGAGACCAAGGACGGCCTGCACGTGTGGGAGGACCACTTCTACCCCGAGGTCGTCGACCCGATCACGGGCGAACCTCTGCCGGAGGGCGAGGAGGGCGAGCTCGTCTTCACCTCCCTCACCAAGGAGGCGCTGCCCATCATCCGTTACCGCACGCGCGACCTGACCCGGCTGCTGCCCGGCACCGCCCGCCCCGCCTTCCGCCGCATCCAGAAGATCACCGGCCGCTCCGACGACATGATCATCCTGCGCGGGGTGAACGTCTTCCCCAGCCAGATCGAGGAGATCGTGCTGCGCACACCCGGCGTGGCCCCGCACTTCCAGATCCGGCTCACCAAGCGCGGCCGGATGGACCACATGGAGGTCGTCGTCGAGGCGCGCCCGGACGCCGGGGCCGCACTGCGCGAGGAGGCGGCGCGCTCCGTCGCCGCCGGCGTCAAGGACGGCGTGGGCGTGAGCGTCGAGGTGACGGTCGTCGAACCCGACACCGTCGAGCGCTCCGTCGGCAAGATCCGCCGCGTACGGGATCTGCGGGCCGGATAGCGGCGCCGGAACCCGCCCCGCGCCCCTCCCCGGCCGACCGGATTGACATGCAGCCGTGTGGCTGCCTATGGTCGACAGGCAGCCACACGGCTGCATGTTCGGCGCGACGGGGAATCGGGATGGACGAGGTCTTCAGGGCACTGGCCGACGCCGGCCGCAGACGGCTGCTGGACAGCCTCAACGCGCGCAACGGCCAGACCCTGCGCGAGCTGTGCGCCGAGCTGGACATGGCCCGGCAGTCGGTCAGCAAGCACCTGTCCGTGCTGGAGAAGGCCCAGTTGGTCACCACGGTCCGGCGGGGCCGGGAGAAGCTGCACTACCTCAACGCCGCTCCGATCAACGCCGTCGCCGAGCGATGGATCGACCGGTACGACCGCGGGCGCGCGCAGGCGCTCGCCGACCTGCAGAGAGCATTGGAGCAGGCACCCATGAGCGAGTCCGCATTCGTCTACACGACGTACATCCGCACCACACCCGAGCGCCTCTGGCAGGCCCTGACCGACCCGGCGTTCACGCGCCGCTACTGGGGCGTCGCCTTCGAGACGGAGTGGGCGGCCGGCTCGGCGATGGTCTGGGAGGAGGCCGGCGCCCGTACCGCCGATCCCGCCCAGGTCGTGCTGGAGTCCGAGCCGCCCCGCCGGCTCTCGTACACCTGGCACACCTTCACCCCGGAGTGGGCCGCCAACGCCGGGGTGGACGAGGAGGTGCGCGCCCGGCTGGCCGCGGACCGCCGCTCCCAGGTGACGTTCGAGATCGAACCGCTCGGGGAGACGGTCAGGCTGACCGTCGTCCACGAGGCCCACGACCCGGGCAGCGCGGTGCTGGGCATGGTCTCCCAGGGCTGGCCCGCCCTGGTGTCGGGCCTGAAGACGCTGCTGGAGACCGGCGAGCCGCTGCCGGAACCAAAGGCCTAGCCGTGGCCTAGCCGTGGCCTAGCCGTGGCCTAGCCGTGGCCTAGCCGTTTTGTCGGGGGAGGTTGTGGACGCGATGCCCGCCGGCACGCCCCCTCCGTCCGCGGCCGACTACGGGCTGGGCCGGGCGTCACCGTGATCGCTCACCGGTACGCCCTCCGCCGCGATACCGAGGCCCGGGCCGGCCCGGGTGGTACGCCGGCGCGTAGAACGCTCCCCGGCCGCCGCGACGACGGTGAGCAGAAGGGTCAGGCCGACCCCGGCCAGGATCGCGACGTCCGGCCCGGTCACCTCGAGCAACGCACCGGAGAGGCTGCCCGCCGCGGCGTAGCCCGCGCCCACGGCGGCGTACATCACCGAGTAGCCGGCGGCGAGCGCGCTGGCGGGCAGGACCTGCCGCAGTTGCAGGTTCCGGGTCAGCATCGCCCCCGCCTGCAGGACACCGGCGACCAGCAGGATCGCGCCCATCCAGGGCGCCGACGGAAGTACGGCGACGAGTGCCACGCACGCCGACACCGCGAGCAGGAGCACCAGCGACTGCACCGGCAACCGCCCCGGCCAGGCGGCGCGCAGCCCGTACAGGAAGGACCCGACCCCCGACCCGGCAGCGAACCCGGCGAGCAGCGGCCCGGCGAGACCGAGTGCCATCCCCCGGTGCTCCAGGAGCGCCGGCAGGATCAGCTCGGCGAGGGCGAGCAGCGACAAGGACGCGGCGCCCGTGACGTAGACCGGCCAGGCGCGGATCGTGATCCGGAGCATCGACTCACCGCCGCGGTCCCGGCGGTCGGTCCGCCATCCGGCGGGCAGCGCCCACAGACCGGCCACCGAGGCCGCCATGAGGACGGCGGCGAGCAGCAGCGGGGTGTACGGGGCCACGCCCAGCGCGAGCCCCGTCACCGCGGCCGGGCTCACCGCCCAGATCGCGAAGGTCAGCACCGACTCGGCGCTGAGCGCCTGCGTCACGGCCCGCTCCGGCACGATCGAGGTGAGCAGTTGCCGCATGCCACCGGGGGCGGCGGCGGGAGCCGCCCCCGCCAGGAACGCGAACCCGGCCAGTACGGCGGGGTGGGCGCCGGGCAGGACCCCGAGACCGGCGAAGCCCACCGCTCCCGCCGCGAGCCCCAGCGCCAACTGCGGCCGCGCCCGCTCGGCTTCGAGCCGCATGCCGAGCAGTGGCGCCCCGGCGATCTCCCCGATCACATAGGCGGCGGCGAGCAGCGCGCCGAACGTGTAGCCACCGGTCCGCTCCCGCACCAGGAACACCAGCGCGAGCGGCGCCATGGCCACCGGCATCCGCGCCCCCACGGCCACGGCCCCCCAGGTCAGGACGGGCCGGATGAGGATGTGGCGGTACATGCCCAGGGACATGGGGGCGACCGTAGCCGGGGGTCCGGTACCCGGCAACAGGTTTGCCGGGGCGGGGTGTCAGAGCCGCGCGCGCAGGAAGGCCAGTGCCTCCGCGTCGTCGTCGATCGCGCCGCCCTCGTGGCCGTTCCAGGGCCACACGGCCATCTCCTTGGGCCCCGCGTACGCGTTGTACGCCGCGAAGACCGTCGAAGGCGGCGTGATCTCGTCCATCAGGGCGGCGGAGAAGCGGGCCGGCACCTTGGCGCGGGCGGCGAAGTTGACGCCGTCGAAGTAGGACAGGGTGCGCATGACCCGCTCGGCGTTGCCGCGGTGGACGGCGAGGTAGCGGCCGATCTCGCGGTACGGGTCGGCGTCCGTGATGACCGCGGCCCGCGGGAAGTCGCACAGGAACGGGACGTGCGCCACCACGGCGTGTACCTCGGGGGCGAGGGCCGTCACGGCGAGCGCGGTGCCGCCGCCCTGGCTCGCGCCGAGGACCGCGATCCGGCCGGCGTCGACCGAGGGCAGCGTACGGACCGCGTCCACGGCGCGGACGGCGTCCGTGAACAGGCGGCGGTAGTAGTAGGTGCG
Source organism: Streptomyces sp. BoleA5 (assembly GCF_000373665.1). NCBI lineage: Bacteria > Bacillati > Actinomycetota > Actinomycetes > Kitasatosporales > Streptomycetaceae > Streptomyces > Streptomyces sp. BoleA5. Next base: position 151,999 of record NZ_KB892124.1, on the reverse strand, counting down.
GGGGTCGTCGATGCCGCGGGTCATCATGCCGGGGGCCTGCGGGCCCGTGGTGCCGGAGTCGGGGGTGTCGCCGCGGCTCCAGCCCGAGCCCTGGCCCCGGGTGTCCATCTGGAAGTGGGCGAAGCCCGCGGACGCCCACAGCAGGTTGTCCAGGGCGTGGCCCCTGCCGCCGCCGTAGCCGACGTACTGGACGACCGCGGGCAGCGGTCCCTCGGCGCCGTGCGGCAGCCGCAGCCAGGCCCGTACGGGCTCGCCGCCGAAGCCGGGGAAGGTGACGTCGAAGACGGCCACCGTGCTCAGCCGGGGTCCGGGCGCGGGGGTGACGGTGACCGCGGCCGTCCCGGCGGCGCGCGACTCGGCGAGCGTCGTCCGCCAGAAGTCGTCGAAGTCGGCGGGCACGGTCTGGGTGCTGCGGTGGTCCCGCAGTTCGGCCTCGGGGAGGTCGGTGAACAACGTCGGCTCCAGGTCAGGGGGCGAGCGGCCGGTAGTCGAACCAGTCGACGTCGGCGACGGTGGCGGAGGGGGCGCCGTGGGCGGTGGCGTACGGGCCGAGCCAGACCCCGAGGAAGCCGCCGGCGCGGGGCGAGCTGAGGAAGCCGCCGTCCACGGCGGTCAGTTCGGTCTCCGCGTCCGGTCCCGCGCCGGCCGGGGCCCAGCGCAGCCCGTAGCGCTGGCCCTCGGCGTGGATCCGCAGCACCACGGGACCGGAAGGCAACGGCGCCTCCGCGACCAGGCGTTCCTCCCCGCCGGTGCGGACCGCGGCGAGCACGCGGCGGCCGCCGCGGCCGTCGCCGGCCACCGCGAACACCAGATGGTCGGCCTCGGACTGGCGGACGGCGAGCCCCGCCCACTCCCGCGGCGTCCGGGGCTCCACGTCCACGAGCGCGCGGACGCTGACGTCCTGGTGCTGCTGACGCCGGCCGAGGAAGCAGGGGGTGCCGGCCTCGGCGAGTGTCGCGGGCCCGAGCGGCAGCCGGAGCGCGCCGGGGCGTGCGGTGAGCGACCAGAAGGGTTCCGCGGTGCGCACCTGGTTCCACCGCGGGTCCAGCAGGGGGCCGTCGAAGTCGTCGCGCACCGGCTCCGGTTGAGACCCGTCCGCGGGAGCGGCGACCGCGGGCGGGCGGAACGGGCCGATCGCGGTGCCGACGCCGGGTGCGAAGAGCGGCCAGCCGTCCTCCCAGCGCACCGGGACGAGGAAGGTCTCCCGTCCGAGGTTGGGGTGGTACCCGCCGTACGGGCGGCTGCCGAGCAGCACCGCCCACCACTCACCCTCCGCCGTCCGCACCAGATCGGCGTGGCCGACGCCGACGACGGGGAAGTCGCGGCCCAGGTGGCGGTGGGTGAAGACCGGGTTGGCCGGGTTGCCGGTGTACGGGCCGGCGACGTGGTCGGCCCGAGCGACGCTGACGGCGTGCCGGTGCTCTGTGCCACCCTCCGCGGCCAGCAGGTAGTAGCGGCCGTCCACCTTGTACAGGTGGGGCCCCTCGGCCCACACCGCGCCGTGCAGCGCCCCGCGCCACAGCAGGTGTTCGGGGCCGGTGAGGGTCAGCTCCGCGGTGTCGAACTCCCGCAGCCAGACGTCGGTCTGCCCCTCCCACTCCCCCGGTTCCGCGAGCCGCGTGCCGGTGCACCAGGCGCGGCCGTCGTCGTCGAAGAACAGGGAGGGGTCGATGCCGGGCGCGTCGTCCAGCCACACCGGGTCGCTCCACGGCCCGGCGGGGTCGGTGGCGGTGACGACGAAGGTGCCGCCCCGTCCGCTGCCGCCGACCAGGGTGGTCACGACGTAGAAGCGGCCCCGGTGGTGCCGGATCGTCGCGGCGAAGATCCCCTCGGAGGAGGCGACGGTACCGAGGTCCACCTGCGAGGGCCGGTCCAGGACGTGCCCGATCGGCCGCCAGTGGACCAGGTCGCGGCTGTGGAACACCGGGATTCCAGGGAAGTACTCGAACGTCGAGGTCACCAGGTAGAAGTCGGTCCCGACCCGGCAGACGCTCGGGTCGGGATGGCAGCCCGGCAGGACGGGGTTGGCGACGGTCCCCGCCGCCTCCCCCGTCCCTTCGGGCAGGCTCACCTGGACTCCTCCGGCGCGCCGGTGACCAGCGCGTGCAGCCGCCGGGTGTGGTCCACCTGCCGTGCCGGACCGGTCAGTTCGGCCCGCACGGTGAACCGGACGTCGGTGCTGGAGGCCGCCAGCCGCACCTCCAGCTCGCCCGGTTCCACGACGCGGCGGCCGTCCCGGCCGGTGAAGGCGGCGACGTCGGCGGGGACCGTGACGCCGATGCGCCGCGCCTCGCCCGCCTCCAGCGGCACCCGGAGGTAGCCGACGAGCCGCTGCACCGGCTGGACGACGGAGGCGATCGGGTCGTGCAGGTAGACCTGGACGACCTCGCTGCCCGCGCGGCCACCGGTGTTGCGGACGGTGAAGGACAGCTCGACCTCGCCGTCGGTGCCGGTGACGGCCCGGCCGTCGGCGCCGTGTACCTCCGGCGCGGACCACTCGAAGGCCGTGTACGTCAGCCCGTGGCCGAAGCCGAAGGCCGCGGCCGGGTCGATGTTGGAGACCTCGCTGGCCCGCGCGAGCGGCGCGGCGAGGTAGGTGGAGGGCTGGACGCCCGGGTGCCGGGGCACGCTCACCGGCAGCCTCCCGGACGGGTTGATCCGCCCGCTCAGCACTCCCGCCAGGGCCGGGGTGCCCTCCTGCCCCGGGAAGAAGGTCTGGACGACGGCCGCGGCCTCCTCCACGGCCCGTCCGAGGGCGTAGGGGCGGCCGGCCAGCAACGTGAGCACGACGGGCGTCCCCGTGTCGAGGAGCGCGTCGAGCAGCCGCTGCTGCACGCCGGGCAGGGTGAGCGACTCCGCGTCGCAGCCCTCACCGCTGGTGCCGCGGCCGAAGAGCCCGGCGCGGTCGCCGAGCGCCGCGACGACCACGTCGGCGTCGCGGGCCGCGCGTACGGCCGCCGCGATGCCGGAGACATCGCTGTCATCGACGCCGCAGCCCGCCACCGTCACGATCTCCGAGCCGGGGAACTCCGCCACCAGGGCCTGGCGCAGCGTCGGCAGGTCGATGCCGAGCGGGGTGTCCGGGTGCTGCGCGCCGACGTGCACGGGGAAGGAGTAGCAGCCCAGCACGGCGGTCGGGGTCTCCGCCTGGGGACCGACGAGCGCGATGCGGGCGGGCCGCCCCAGGGGCAGGGTGCCGTCGTTGCTCAGCAGGACGGCGGACCGCTCGGCCAGGCGCCGCGACAGGTCCCGGTGGGCGGCGGAGTTCAGGTCGACCGTGCCCCGCAGGCCCTGCGGGTCGGAGAGGTCGGCCCCGGCGAGCGCGGACGGCACGGGGCTCCACCCCGGGTCGAGCAGGCCGAGCTGCGCCTTCTGGGTCAGGACGCGGCGCAGCGCGCGGTCCACGAGCTTCTCGTCGACCAGCCCCGCGGCGACGGCGTCCCGCAGCGGCTGCCCGAAGGTCTTGACGGTGGGGAGTTCCACGTCCACACCCGCGTGGAGCGCGGTGCCCGCGGCGTCCGCCCAGTCGGCGGCGACGCCGTGCAGGGTCTTGAGGAACGCGATCCCGAAGTAGTCGGCGACCACCGTCCCGTCGAAGCCCCAGGTGTCGCGGAGCAGGCCGGTCAGCAGCTCCTCGTCGGCGGCCGAGGGCACGCCGTCGGTGTCGGTGTACGCGTGCATCACGGACCGGACGCCGCTCTCCCGGACCGCCATCTCGAAGGGCGGCAGGACGACGTCGGCGCGCTCCCGCGGACCCATGCTGACCGGCGCCAGGTTGCGCCCGGCGCGGGAGGCGGAGTAGCCGGCGAAGTGCTTCAGGGTGGCCACGATGCCCGCGGACTCCAGGCCCTGGATGTAGGCGGTGGCGATGGTCCCCACGAGGTACGGGTCCTCGCCGATGGTCTCCTCGACCCGGCCCCAGCGCGCGTCGCGCACGACGTCGAGGACCGGGGCCAGGCCCTGGTGGACGCCGACCGAGCGCATGTCGCGGCCGATGGCCGCGGCCATCACCCGGACCAGCTCGGGGTCGAAGGAGGCGCCCCAGGACAGCGGGACGGGGTAGGTGGTCGCACCCCAGGCCGCGAAGCCCGCGAGGCATTCCTCGTGGGCCATGGCCGGGATGCCGAACCGGTTGGCCGCGGCGACCCGTTGCTGGGTGCGCATCAGGGACAGGGCGCCCAGGGCGGGGTCGACGGGGACGGTGCCGAAGGGCCGGGTGAGCTGTCCGAGGCCGTCCGGCAGGAGCTCGTCGAGGCTGGGCGGCTCCTCCATGTCGTGCTGGTGGGGGGCGACTTCGGCACCTTCGCCGGAGGCGCCGACCCAGACGCCGTAGAGCTGGGCGATCTTCTCGTCCAGGGTCATCTCGCGGATGAGCGCCTCGACGCGGGAGTCGGCGGTCACGTTGTCGTTCACTTTCCTCCGACGCCCATGAGGCCCTGCACGAGGGCACGGCGGGCGAACAGGTAGACGAGCAGGACGGGAATCGTGGACAGCACCACGGCGGCCAGCAGGCCGGGGATGTTGATGCCGTACTGGGTCCGGAAGTTGTAGAGCCCCAGAGTGAGCACCTTGGTCTCCTCGGACTGGGTGAGCACCAGGGGGAAGAGGAAGCCGTTCCAGGCCTGCAGGGCGGAGAAGACGACGATCGTCGACAGTCCGCTTCCGGACAGCGGCAGGACGAGCTGGAAGAAGGTCCGCCGGACGGAGGCGCCGTCCATGGCCATCGCCTCGAACAGCTCGCTGGTGATGTCACGCATCGTGCCGGTCAGGATCAGGGTGCAGACCGGCAGGCAGAACGCCGCGGTCGGCAGGATGACGCCGATGAGGTTGTCGTAGAGCCCGGCCTTGCTGATCACGTAGAACATCGGGACGATCACGGCCTGCGCGGGGATGGCCAGGCCCAGCAGGAAGAGCCGGAACACCTGGGACACACCGCGGCCCCGGTTGCGGACGATGGTGAACGCCAGCGGCGGCACGAGCAGCAGCACGATGGCCACGACGCTGACGGTGACGACGACCGTGTTCAGGAAGTACTGCCCGAAGCCGTTGCTGAAGTCCTGGACGTAGTTGTCCAGGGTGAAGGAACGGGGGAAGGACAGCGGGCCGCCCGCGCTGTAGTCGGCGCGCGATTGCACGGTGGCGCCGAGCATGACGTACAGCGGCGTGCCGACCAGGCCCAGCCACAGCAGGGCGCCCAGTCCCGCGAGGTAGTTGGGGCGTCGCCTCATCAGAGCCCCTCCTTGGTGCCGGTCATCTTGTCGTAGCCGGAGACGCGGACGACGACCAGCGAGATCACCGTGGCGACGACGACGAGCATCAGCGCGACCGCTGCGCCGGCGCCGAAGTCGAAGCCCTTGAACGCCTTGTCGTACATGTAGTAGGCGCTGATCGTGGTGTCGGTGCCGGGGCCGCCCTGGGTGAGGATCAGCACCGTGTCGAAGGTGGTGAGACCACCGACGATCATCAGGATCATCGAGGTGATGATCGAGTTGCGCAGCTGCGGCAGCGTGACGTGGAAGAACTGCCGTACGGTGCCCGCGCCGTCGATCTCGGCGGCCTGGTAGAGCACCTGCGGGACGGCCCGCGCCGCGCCCTGGTAGATCAGCGCGTGGAACGGGGTGAACTGCCAGGTGCTGACGAAGACGAGTACGCCGATCGCGGCGGTCTGCGTGCCGAAGAGGTTGCCGTCGCCGAACAGCCAGCGCGCCTGCGAGGGGACACCGAAGTTGGGGTCGAGCAGTGCGCGCCACAGCACCGACACGGCGGTGGCGGAGAGCAGCAGCGGCACGAAGAAGATCGCGGACAGCACGGCGCGGTTCCGCTCCGGACCGGCCGCCCAGACGCCGAGCAGGATGCTCAGCGGGGTCTGGACGACGACGCCGAGCACGGTGAGAAGCACGCTCAGCCAGAGGCTCTTGATCATCACCGGGTCCTGGAAGACCTTGACCCAGTTGTCGAAGCCCGCGTACTCGGGCGAGCCCAGACCGCTCCAGCTGGTGAAGGAGAGGACCGCCACCAGTACCAGCGGCACGATGGCGAAGAGGGCGAAGAAGATCGTGGCGGGGAGCGCCCAGGCGAGGCCCGGCCGGCCGATGGAACGGCCGGCCGGACGACGCGTCTGCCGCTTGCCCGTCACGGTGGCGGTGAGGGAGACCATGCGGGGGACGTCGCTCTCAGGAGGTGGGCAGGGCCTGCATGGCCTTGATGAAGCCGTCCGCGTCGATCTGGCCGTTGAAGAACTGCTGCACGGCCTGCTGTATCGGCGTGCCGGCCGACGGCGGGTAGGCCTGGTCCCACGACAGCTGGAACGACGGGGCCTTCTCGACCAGGTCGAACTGGTACTTCAGGTACTCGGGGTGGTCCGTCGTGTCGAGGAACTGGGTGGTGTTCGTGGTGGTCGGCAGGTTGCCGATGGCCAGCTGCTGCTTGACGAAGTCGTCGGAGTACATGAGCTTGAGGAACTCCGCCACCGCTTCGGGGTGCTCGGTCTTCTTCAGCACCGAGTAGAAGTTGTTGGTGTTGCCGACGACGTTCGCGGCGTCACCCTTGCCGCCGGAGACGGACGGGAAGTTGGTGTAGCCCAGGTCGTTCTTGGCGAAGTCCGGGCTGGCGTCCTGCTGCGTGGAGTACTCCCAGGAGCCCATGAGCTCGAAGCCGGCCTTGCCGGAGGCCAGCAGCTGGGGCGAGCCGCCGTCGGTGAACTTCACCGAGTCGTAGTTGGTGCCGAAGGCACCGGCGTCGATCAGCTCCTTGAGCATGCCCAGCGCCTTCTTGCTGTCCTCGCTCTCCCAGGCGCTCTTGTCGCCGCCGAGCGCCTTGGTGAACAGCTCCGGGCCGGCGATGCGGTCGTAGAGGTACTCGAACCACATCAGGGTCGGCCACCGGTCACCGCCGCCGAGCGCGATCGGGGTGACGCCCTTGGCCTTGAGCTTTCGGACGGCGTCCAGGAGCTCGTCCCAGGTCTTCGGCGGCTGGACGCCGGCGTCGGCGAGCACCTTCTTGTTGTTGAACATCAGCACCGGCTGGGTGCCGCGCATCGGAACGCCGTAGGACTTGCCGTCGACGACCGCGGTGTTGAAGACCGAGGGCAGGAATTTGTCCTTCAGGCCCGGGTCCTTCTTGATGAAGTCGTCGAGCGGGAGCAGCAGACCGGCCTTCACGAACGGCTGGATGCTGCCGCCTCCCCAGTTGAAGAAGACGTCGGGGGCCTGCTTGGTGTTGATGACGGTCTGCAGCTTCTGCTGGTAGTCCGCACCGGGGATCGTGTCGAGGACGGCCTTGACCTTCGAGGTCTTGTTGAACTCGGCGACGATCGCCCTCTCCACCTTGTTCGCGGAGTCGCCGTACACGAGGACGTGGATCGTCCCGGAATCACCCCCCGCCGAGGCGCCGTCACCGCCGCAGGCGGTCAGGGTCAGACCCAGTGCCAGTGTCGCGCCGCCGGCGACGGCACGGGGGAACCACGCACGCTTCTTCATGTTCGACCTCTCGAAAGTTTCGGCCACTTTGCCGAAATTCGTTTGATGAGGGACCGTAGGCGCCCCCCTCGTCGGGGTCAACAGCGGGGAATTGACGCGACCAAACCGTTACCGAACGGCGGTGCTCTATCCTGTGCGGCATGCGTGATGATGAGACCGAGGGCAGGATCACTCTGGCCGATGTGGCTTCGAAAGCGGGCGTGTCACTTTCGACAGTTTCGAAGGTGCTCAATGGACGTCCCGACGTGGCCGCGCCGACCCGGAGCAAGGTCGAACGCCTGCTGGAGGCGAACGGCTACCAGCGCCCCTCCCCCACCCAGCCCGAGTCGCGGCTGATCGAGATCGTCTTCCACGAACTCGAGAGCGTCTGGGCGATGGAGCTCATCCGGGGCGTGGAGAACGTCGCCAAGAGCCGCAACATGAGCGTGGTGCTCACCGAGAGCGGCACCCGGCACGCCCCCGGCCCCGAGTGGATCGAGGGCGTGCTCCGCCGCCGCCCGCTCGGCGTCGTCCTGGTCTTCTCCTCGCTGCCCGACGACATAAAGCGCAAGCTGCGCTCACGGGCCATCAACTTCGTGATCATCGACCCGGCCGGCGACCCCGAGCCCGACGTCCCGTCCGTGGGCTCTGCGAACTGGGCCGGCGGCGTCGCGGCCACCCGCCACCTCATCGACCTCGGCCACCGCCGCATCGGGATCATCACCGGACCCGACGACATGCTGTGCTCCCTGGCCCGCCTCGACGGCTTCCGCTCGGCCATGGGCATGGCGGGACTCACCGTCGACAACGACCTGATCCGCTACGGGGACTTCCACGTCCAGGGCGGTCACGACGGCGCCCTCGCCCTGCTGGAGCAGCCCGACCCGCCGACCGCCATCTTCGCGGGCAGCGACCTGCAGGCACTGGGCGTCCTGGAGGCGGCCCGGGTCAAGGGGCTGCAGGTGCCCCGCGACCTGTCCGTGGTGGGCTACGACGACATCCCGCTCGCCCAGTGGGCGAGCCCGTCGCTGACCACCGTCAACCAGCCGCTGGTCGAGATGGCCGAGGAGGCCGCCCGGATGCTGCTCCGGCTCTCGCAGCCCGAGGAGGTCGGCGACAAGAGCAACACCCGTATGGAGCTTGGCGTCAGACTGGTCGTCAGGAAGAGCACGGCATCCCCGCGGGAGCCCGGGGCGACCCCCGGGGGTTGACACCCGAAAGGGCGCGGAACGGGCGCACGGCGGCGTCCGCGGGGGCGCGGGGCACCCCCTGGAGCGGCGATGTGACGAAGGCCACACTCGATGTCAACGCTCTTCGGGGTGGCGGCGATTACCGCGGGCGCGAGGCGGGAAATGCTCGCTATGGCCGAGGCCAAGAGCCCGGCCGGCCCCGCTGGTGGGCGTTCTTCTGAGGGGGAGATGCACCCATGCGCACCCACGCACGACATGGCCGCGGCGAACGCACGCCGGCGGTGCTCGAGGAGGAGCACGAACGTCGCGAGCCGTTCGAGCTGCTGACGGCGGACGACGCCGACGACGCCCTCGACGACGAGGGTTATGAGATCTTCCGGGTGCACTGCCCCGACTGTGCCCGCCCGATCGCCCTCCTCGCCGACGAGGACGTCCTGCCGCAGCACGCGCTGTGCGCCTCGCCGTGGAACCCGTTCGGGCTGACGGTCTGCCCCGGCTCGGGCCGTCCCACGCCCGAGGTCGCGCCGGCCGACGACGACGCCCGCGCCGAGGACCTCGAATGGGGCGCGCTGCTGACGCTCCCCGTCGGGCTGGACTGGCGCACTCAGCCGTTCTCCCACGTCGGCGGGCCCGGTTCCCGGCCGATCCGCGTACCGTTCCAGCGCGCGGCCTGAACCGCGCCCACCGCGTACGCACGGCGCCGCGCCGCCTCTGCCGGGCGGCGCGGCACCGTCGCGCCGGGGCTCAGCGCTCCTTGCTCTCCGGACCGGCGAGGCTGCGGGCGATCACCATGCGCTGGATCTGGTTGGTGCCCTCGACGATCTGCAGCACCTTGGCCTCCCGCATGTACCGCTCGACCGGGAAGTCGGCGGTGTAGCCGTAACCACCGAGCAGCTGCACCGCGTCCGTGGTCACCTGCATCGCGGCGTCCGTGCAGAACAGCTTGGCCATGGCGGCCTGCCGGGAGAACGGCCGGCCCGCGTCACGCAGCCGGGCCGCCGCGAGGTACAGCGCCCGGCCGGCCTCGATCCTGGTGGCCATGTCGGCGATCATGAAGCGCAGCCCCTGGAAGTCCACGACGGGACGGCCGAACTGCTGCCGGGTCATCCCGTACGCGAGCGCCTCGTCGAGGGCGGCCTGGGCGACGCCGATGGCGCAGGCGGCGATGCCGAGGCGGCCGGAGTCGAGGGCCGACAGGGCGATGGTGAAGCCCTGGCCCTCGTCGCCGACGCGGCGGCTGTCGGGGACGGTCACGCCGTCGAAGTGGACCTGGGCCGTGGGCGACCCCTTCATGCCCATCTTCTTCTCCGGGACCGCCGCGGTCAGGCCCGGCGCGTCGCCGGGCACCAGGTACGCGGTGATGCCGCGCGCGCCCTCGGCACCGCTGCGGGCGAGCACCGTGTAGAAGTCCGCGACACCGCCGTGGGTGATCCACGCCTTGGTGCCGTCGATCCGCCATGCCGCTCCCTCGCGGGTCGCCCGGGTGCGCAGGGAGGCGGCGTCGGAGCCCGCGGCGGGCTCGGAGAGGCAGTAGGCGCCGAGCAGGGAGCCGCCGAGCATGGCGGGCAGGTGCTCGGTGCGCTGCTCCTTGCTGCCGTAGTGGGCGACGGCGTGGCAGGCCAGGGTGTGCACGCTGACGCCGAGGCCGACCGTGAGCCGGGCGGCGGCCAGTTCCTCGAGCACCTGCAGGTACACCTCGTACGGCTGGCCACCGCCGCCGTACTCCTCCGGGTAGGGCAGTCCGAGCAGCCCCGCCTCGCCGATGAGGCGGAAGACCTCGCGCGGGAAGACGCCCGCGTCCTCCTCCTCGGCCGCCCGGGGCTTGATCTCCCGCTGGGCCAGCTCGCGTACGAGCGCGAGCAGGTCGCGGGCCTCCTCGGTGGGAAGCTGTCGGTCCACCGGCTGAAGGCCGTCGTGGGACATGGCGGCACTCTCCTCCCTGTCGGGCGCTGCGGCGGCGTCCGCTCAGGGTTGTGGCGGCGCTACCGGGTCGTCGACCGTCGACCGATGGTCTCCCGCCGGGTCACGGCATGGTCCGACCTGCGGCTTCGGCGCGTTGGAGTATGCCCGATCGGAGGCGTCGGAGTCACGGGGTGCCAGGCCTTCCGGGGCGTGCGGCGGCGGATTTTTCCATACCGCACACCCGGTGGCCGGCTTTTCGCAAGGCTGTACGGACTGATGGGCCGTTCGGGTTAACGTCGTCGCGCGCGCGGTGCGCGTGCGGGACGTGAGCGACCCGCGTCGCAAGCGAGGAAAGGTGATGCCGGTGTCCGTGTTCCGTGCGTGGGTCCCGAGGGTGGCCGCGGTGGCGGTCGTCGCGCTGGCGGTGACGGGCTGCGGCGGCCAGGACACGGATGCGGCGGGCGGGCCGGTCGCCCTGGAGCGGATCGGCGAGGCCGTCGGGTGCACCCCGCAGTTGCAGACCGACGTGGAGGACCTGCGCCAGGGGGCGTGCACGACGGCACGCGGTGCCTACGTGATGCTCACCTTCACCAGCTCCGCCGGCCAGAAGTCGTGGCTGGAGGAGGCGGAGCCGTACGGCGGCTCCTACCTGATCGGCGAGCGCTGGGTGGTGGAGGCCGAACCCGAGGCGCTGGAGCCGGTACGCGAGAAGCTGGGCGGCAGGGTCGAGGAGGGCGCGCACCACGGCCATTCCGGCGGCTCGTCCTCCGCGCCCTCGTCCTCCGCGAGCCGCTGATCGGCCTCGGCACGGGCGAGGCCCGGCACGGGCGAGGCCCGGCACACGTCGGCCTGCGCCTGATGTGCCGGGCCGCCGTCGGCCGCGGGCTCCGGGACGGGGCGGGTCAGACCTCCAGGTCGGCTTCGATGCGCCTGAGCTGGTGGCGGGCCATCGCCAGGTTCGCGCGCTCCTTGTCCAGCGCGACGTAGAGGAACAGGCCCTTGCCCGAACGCCCGGTCAGCAGCCGGATCATGTGAATCTGAGTGTTGAGCGTGATCAGGATGTCCTCGATGTGCTCCTTGAGGTTGAGCATCTCCATCGTGCGCATCTTGGCGCGGACGACGTCGGTGTTGCCCGCGGCCGCGACGGTCAGGTCGAGGTCCTTGGAGCCCCCGAGGGTGCCCAGGGCCATGCCGCTGCCGTAGTCCACGAGAGCGACGCCCAGGACGCCCTCGATCGACGTCATTACATCCTTCAGCGCGGTCTCGGTGTTGGCCATTGCGGTCTCGCTTCCTTGGGGTTGAGTTCTCTGACGTGACGAATGCCTGGGTCCGGTGGCGGCGCGGCCGCGTCCCGTGCCCGGCGGCTTGTCGGCTGATGAACTGGGTCGTACGGTCATTTCCGCTCCTGACGTTGGAGCGCGAGGTCGACGAGATCCTCGATCCGTCGACTGGATCGACGGGCCTCCAAGTGCAGGCGGCCCACGTTGGAGCCGGGTCCCGCCACCAGGGCGAGGGCCATCGCGCCGCCGGCGGCGTACGCGGCGATGTAGCCGCGGTCCCCCCTGACGAGCAGTTCCCGGAAGCCGCCGCATTCGGTGGCCTCGGTGATGCGGGCGGCCACGCCCAGCGCCGCCGCCGTCAGCGCGGCGACCCCCTCCGGCTCCGGCCCGCTCAGGTCGTGTGCGACGACCAGGCCGTCGACGCTGGCGACGAGCCCGCCCGTCAGGTGCGGCAGCCTCGCCCGCAGGCTCCGGAGTTCGGCCAGTACGTCGGCTTCGAGTGCCACCAGCTGTCTCCTTCCGGCGAGCTGCCGCAGAGCCTTCCTCCACGGTCGTTCGGCGGGCGCCGGGCGGGTCGGCAGGGCGCTCACAGGCGGGCCTCCAGGGCGGCACGAAGTCGTAGCAACAGGGCGACTGAGGGGTCGGAGGACGGCATGACCGCCGGCTGCGGTCCGCCGTAAGCCGGGGGCGGCGCCACCGGAGCCGCTTGCACGGGCACGGGCGGCACCGGCACGGGCGGTGCCGGCGGGACCGCCGGGCGCGGGGGCGCCGGAACCGCGGGCGCCTGGGCGCGGACCGGCATGCTGATCCGGCCGGTCGCGGCCAGCCGGCGTACGTCCAGCAGGGTCGCGAAAGCGGAGCGTCCCAGGTGCCAGGCGATCTGCACGGGCGTACGGGATCCGTCCGCCGCCGCCAGCACCGCCAGCTGACCGGGCGTGGGGGCCCTGGCACGGCCGCCGCGCACCTCGCCCTCGGAGCGCGGGACGACGGGGCCGGCGTCGGTGTCGTCCCAGGGCCAGGCCCGCTCCAGTTGCGCGCGGCGCCGCTGCGCCTCCCTGGCCACGCGCTGCGCGGGGACCGCCCGGGAGATGGGGCCCAGCCGGGAGGTGGCCCCCGGCTGGAACCGGTCGGGTTCCGAGTCGGGCAGCAGCGTGAAGTAGGCGGCGTCGAAGAGCGCCAGCAGGTGGCACAACTCCAGTTCCCCGCGGGCCACCCTCCCGGTGTCGACGAGGTGCCCGCCGACGCCGCGCTCGGCGCTCGCGGTGGTGACCGCCTCGCGCCACTGGTCCGGGGAGAGCAGCCCGCAGGCCATGAGCCGTACCCCGAGGTCGGGGGCGCAGGGGCTCTCGGCGTGGACGATCGCCCCGTCGTGCAGGTAGACCGCGCCCGCCGATCCGTACAGCGCTCCGCTCGCCCTCGCCTCGGCGAGCCGGGCCAGCGCGGCGGTGAAGGCGTACGCGCCCACCACCCCCGCGCGCACCTGGGCCTGCGCGCCTCCGCGCGCCGGAGTGCGCCGGGGCAGGCCGCGGACGGCCAGCGCCGGCCGCGCCGCCTCCGCGCCGGTCATACGAGCACCAGCCGCTCGGCGATGGACTGCAGTCCGAGCCGGGCGACGGCCAGGTTGGCCATCGACCGGTCCAGCCACAGGTAGAGGACGACGTCGCTGTCGAAGGAGGTGTCGAGGAAGCGGATGAGGTGGTAGCTCCCCGCCGCGGTGATGATGATGTCCTCGACCGGCACCCGTCCGGACTCCTTGGCGGTGAAGGTGCCGCTCTCCACGACCGCCCGCGCCGCCTCGGTGGTGTCCGCCGCGGCCGCCTCGTGACCGTGTCCCGGTTCCTGCCCGACCGCCCCGAGGAGGAGACCGCTGCTCCAGTCGACCACACTCGCCCCGAGCACACCGGGAATCGCCAGCGCCTCGGAAAGGCACTCGTCTATGCCGGGCACGCCCACCCCTTCGCCGCGACTTCTGGTATACGGAACAGCACGGAACGTTACTCATCCCGTACGCGGAAAAGGTGAGTTGGGGCATTTTCCAGAGGCATGTGCGGGTGACTCGCTAGGATTCGCCGCCGCTTGTGATCAGTCGGCGCAATTGTCCTCGGGTCCGCCCCTGGCGATCCGCGCGAGGACGTCCAGCGCCTCGTCCAGGACCTGCGGCGACGGCGAGGCGAGGCCGATCCGTACGGCGTGCGGCGCCCCGCCGCGGCCCGCGGCGAAGGCGGCGGCCGGGGTGACGGCGATCCCCCGCCGGGCGGCGGCCGCGACGAAGGTGTCGGCGCGCCAGGGCGCTGGCAGCCGCCACCAGCAGAAGCAGGCGCGCGGATCGGCCGTGACCGAGAACCCGGCGAGGCGCTCGGCGGCGACCCGGGCGCGCGCGGCCGCGTCGCGCCGCTTGGCCGCGACCACCGCGTCCACGGCGCCGTCGCCGATCCACCGGCAGGCGACGGCCAGCGCGAAGCCGGAGGCGGCCGCGCCGGCCGAACGCAGGGCCGCGGAGACCGGGGCGGAAAGCTCCCGGGGAGTGAGCGCGACGCCGGCGGTGAGCCCGGGGGCGAGCCGCTTGGAGAGGCTGTCGACGAGGACGACGCGGTCGGGAGCGTACACCGCGAGCGGCGGCGGGGCGTCCGCGGCGAGGAACCCCCAGACGGCGTCCTCGACGGCGTGCAGGCCCAGCCGGTGGAGGGTTTCCGCGAGTTCGGCCCGGCGGCCGTCCGGCATCGTGACGCCGAGCGGATTGTGCAGGGTGGGCTGGGTGTAGAGCGCGTGCAGCGGGGCGGCGCGGTGCAGTTCGGCGAGGGCGGCGGGCAGCAACCCGTGCTCGTCGGAGGGGACGGGGACGAGGGTGATCCCGAGCCGTGCGGCGAGCGCCTTGACCACGGGGTAGGTGAACGCCTCCACGGCGAGACGGCCGCCGGGCGGGACGAGCGCGGCGAGGGCGCCGGCGATGGCCTGGCGGCCGTTGCCCGCGAAGAGCAACCGGCCGGGGTCGGGACGCGGTCCGCCGCGGGCGAGCAGTTCGGCGAAGGCCTCGCGTGCGGCCGGGGTGCCCGCGGCGGTGAGCGGGCGCAGCGCGGCGCCGAGGACGTCGGGGCGCTGCAGCGCGGCGAGCCCCGGGGCGAGCAGCTGCGACTGGCCTTCGGCGACGGGGTGGTTGAGCTCCAGGTCGATCCGCTGGGGTGCCGGCTCGGCGAGCGCGGGCCCGTCGGCGGGCGGTGCGGCACGGACGAAGGTTCCGCGCCCCACCTCTCCCACGACCAGGCCCCGGCGGGCGAGTTCGGCGTAGACGCGGATCGCCGTGGAGTTGGCGATGCCGTGCCGCCGCGCGAACGCCCGCTGCGGTGCGAGCCGGTCGCCGGGACGCAGGCGTCCGGCGGTGATGTCGGCGGCGAGGGCGTCCGCGACCGTGCGGTAGTCGTCCATCGGTGATCCCCTCGTGAGGCAATCCCGGCATTGCACCGAGAGCAAAGATCCTATTGCACCGAGTCGGGGGCGGAACCTAGCATCGCGCTCAACACCCCCGCGGAAGGGGGCGTATGCGAGGCGAGGAGATCCCCTTGGCGACGGCAGTGGTCAACGGAGTCACATTGGCGTACGACGACGAGGGGGACGGTCCGGGCACACCTCTGGTGCTGGTGCACGGCCACCCCTTCGACCGCTCGATGTGGGCACCGCAGGTCCCCGTCGCGGCGGCCGGCCGCCGGGTGATCGTGCCGGACCTGCGCGGCTACGGTGCGAGCGAGGTCGTCCCGGGCGTCACCCCGCTGGAGACCTTCGCCCGCGACGTCGCCGCCCTGCTGGACCACCTGGGCGTTCCGGAGGCGGTCGTCGGCGGGCTGTCGATGGGCGGTCAGATCGTCATGGAGTTCCAGCGGCTGTTCCCCGGCCGTGCGACCGGGCTCGTGCTCGCCGACACCTTCCCCGGCGCCGACACGGAGGAGGGCCGGCGGGCCCGCGAGACGATGGCGGAACGACTGACCGCCGAGGGGATGTCCGGCTACGCCGACGAGGTGCTGGACCGGATGATCGCGCCCCGCAACGTGACCGCGCTTCCCGAAGTCGCCGGTCACGTCCTGCGGATGATGCGCGGCGCCTCCCCCGAGGGCGCCGCGGCGGCCCTGCGCGGCCGCGCCCGGCGGCCCGACTACGGGCCTGTGCTGACCGCGGTGGGGGTGCCCACGCTGATCGTGGTCGGCCGGGACGACGCGTTCACCCCCGTCGCCGAGGCCGAGGCGATGCACGCGGCCGTCCGCGGTTCGCGCCTCGTGGTCGTCGAGGGCGCGGGCCACCTGCCGAACCTGGAGTGTCCCGAGGAGTTCAACCAGGCGCTGCTGGGGTTCCTCGGTTCGTGTTCTCAGGTCGTGGTGTCGACCAGCGAGAGCGAGTGAAGGCGGTCGGGCGGCCCGGGCCGGGCGTAGTACCACCCCTGCGCGGTGTCGCAGCCCAGGGCGCGCAGGTGCTCGGCCTGCGTGCCGGTCTCCACGCCCTCCACCGTCACCGACAGCCCGAGGGTGTGCGCCAGATCGACGACGATCTCGACGATCTTCACGTCCACCGGATCGGCCGGCCGCTGCTGCATGCCGCGCGTGAAGGAGCGGTCGAGCTTGAGCGTGGTGATGGGCAGCCGGCGCAGCGAGGCCAGGTTGGAGTAGCCGGTGCCGAAGTCGTCGAGGGCGATGGCCATGCCGAGTTCGGCGAACTCCCGCAGCGGGCGCATCAATTCCTCGTCGGCGCCGATGAAGGCGCTCTCGGTGACCTCAAGGCACAGGGCGGTCGGCTCCAGTCCGGCGTCCTTGATCACCGCGAGGGTCTCCGGGACGAGGCCGGGGTGGCCGAGCTGGGCCGGGGAGAGGTTGACGTTGATCCGCAGCGGATCGCCGTCGCTGCGCGGGAACTGCCAGTCCCGTGCCTGCCAGGCGGCCTGCTGCAGCACCCAGTGGCCGAGCGGCACGATCAGCCCGGTGCTCTCGGCGAGCGGGATGAACTGGTCGGGGCCGAGGACCCCGTGCATCGGGTGGCACCAGCGCACCAGTGCCTCGGCGCCGCGGACACTGCCGTCGTCGAGCCGCACCAATGGCTGGTATTCGATGAAGAACTCGCCGCGTTCCAGCGCCGTCGGCAGCCGATTGGTCAGCCCGTGCCGGGTGATGGCGCGCGCGTCGGAGTCGGGGTCGGCCACCTCGAAGCGGTTGCCGCCGGCGGCCTTGGCCCGGTACATCGTGATGTCGGCGCTGCGCAGCGCCTCGGCGGGCCCCAGGGAACCGGCCTGGCCCTCGACGATGCCGATGCTGCACCGTACGGACAGGTCGCGGCCGTCCACCCGGATCGGATCGGCCAGCGCGGCCAGGATCAGGTCGGCGAGGCCGGTGATGTCGGCGCGGCTGGCGGGGTTGACGACGAGGGCGGCGAACTCGTCGCCGCCGATGCGGGCCACGAGCTGGTCGGGAGAGGTGACGCAGGCCTGGAGGCGTTCGGCGACGGCGACCAGGAGCCGGTCGCCGACGGCGTGGCCGAGGCTGTCGTTGACGTCCTTGAAGCCGTCCAGGTCGAGGTAGCAGACGCCGACGCCCACGCCGTCGGGGCCGTCCAGCGTCTGCTCCAGGCGCTCGAAGAACAGGTTCCGGTTGGCGAGACCGGTGAGGGCGTCGTGGGTGGCCTCGTACCGCAGCCGCTCGCTGAGCAGGCGCTCCTCGGTGATGTCCTCCATCAGCGCGAGCATGTACTGGGGGACGCCGCCGGCGTCACGCAGCAGGGAGACCGTCAGATTGGTCCACAGGACGGTGCCGTCCGGCCGGTAGTAGGCCTTCTCCATGCGGTAGTGGTCGCGTTCGCCCCGGTTGAGCTGGCGCTGCATCTCCCAGACCTCGGGGGCGTCGTCCGGGTGCACCCAGTCGTAGACGTTCCGGCTGCGGATGTGCCGCTCCAGGCCGCCGAACATGGTGGTGAGTGCGGCGTTGACGTCCAGGACGCGGCCGTCCATGTCGGCGATGCCGATGCCTATGGAGGCGCCTTGGAAGACCGCGCGGAAGCGGACCTCGCTCTCGTAGAGGGCCTGTTCGGTCACGGCCCGGGCGGCCAGCGCCGCACGGGACAAAGCCTCCTGCTCGGTCCGTGTGCGCTCCTGCAGGGCCCGGGTGTACCCGGCGGCCACCCAGTGCTGCAGGCGGTTGCACCGGGTACGGCTCTCCTCGGACGGGAGGGCGGGGCCGGGCGGGCAGTACAGCAGCAGGTAGGCGTCGACGACGTCGAGGATGCGCGCGAGCGCGGCGGGGTCGGTGCAGTGCGCGGCCACGAGCGCGGCGCCGACCTCCGCGGCCGGACGGGGGTCGAAGGGCTGCGCGCGCAGGGTGGCGTTGAGACGCGCGGCGAGCGGGAGCAGGTACTCCTCGAACTCGCCGCGCGTCATGGAGGTGGCGGTGGCCGGGTAGATCGCCCGGCTCCAGATGATCGCGAAGCGCCGCAGACTGTCGGCGGGCTCCGGCTCCGGGCCGGGTTCTCTGGTCACGGTCACGCCTTGCGGCCGACGCCCGCGAACCCGCTGAAGACGACCGGGTCGAGTTCCTCGTCGTCCGAGCCGTCGGGGCGCCACAACGGCGCGGAGACCAGGCCGGGCTCGACGAGGTCGAAGCCGTCGAAGAAGCGCTCCACCCCGGCCCGGGACCGCATGATCAGCGGTGAGCTCGCGCTGCGGTAGACGTTCTCGACCCGCTCCCCCTCCTCGGGTCTGCGCGGGCCTCCCTCGACCGAGGCGTGGGTGACGACCAGCAGGCTGCCGGGGGCGATGGCATCCCGCAACTCGGCCACCGCCTTGGCCGGTTCGTCGGCGTCCTCGAGGAAGTGCAGGACCGCGACGAGCAGCAGCGCGACCGGGCGCTCCAGGTCGATGAGCCCGCGGACCTCGGCGCTGTCCAGGATGTCGCGGGGGGAACGCAGGTCGGCGGCGACGATGGCGGCGTGCTCGACGCCCTCCAGCACGGCACGGCTGTGGGCGACGGCGACCGGGTCGTGGTCGACGTAGACGACGTGGGCGCCGGGACTGGCGGCCTGGGCGACCTCGTGGACGTTGCCGAAGGTGGGAATGCCGGAGCCGATGTCGAGGAACTGGGTGATGCCCTGGTCGACGGAGAAGCGCACCGCCCTGCGCATGAAAGCGCGGTTGGCCTGCATGATCTTCGGCAGCCCCGGAAATGCCTCGATGGCCCGCCGTCCGGCCTCCCGGTCGACCTCGAAGTTGTGCGAGCCGCCCAGGTAGTAGTCGTAGATGCGGGACACGCTCGGCACGGAAAGATCGATGCCTTGCGGGGCCCAGGCGGGACGCTCCATCAACGGCTCCAACTCGTCGTCGGCGATCGGGACACGTGGTCGTGGACACGACCACGTGCGACAGAGGCTACTGATCGACCGTTCGAGAGGAAACAAGAAATGGAAATATTCGATCCGTTTTCGGTCACAGACCAAAGGCATGTGCCCTGTTCCCAACAAGCGGGGAACAGGGCACAGGCTACCGCCGGATGACGGTGGATCAGTTCAATCAGACGTTGACGCCGTGGGCGCGCAGGTAGGCCAGCGGGTCCATGTCGGAGCCGAAGTCGGGGGTGGTGCGCACCTCGAAGTGCAGGTGCGGACCGGTCACGTTGCCGGTGGCGCCCGACAGGCCCAGCTGCTGACCGGCCGAGACCGTCTGGCCGGCCGAGACCGACAGCGAGGACAGGTGGGCGTACTGCGAGTACCGGCCGTCGGCGTGCTTGACGACGACCTGGTTGCCGTACGAGCCGCCCCAGCCCGAGGAGACCACGGTGCCGGCGGCGATCGACTTCACCTTGGTGCCGGTCGAGGCGATGAAGTCGACACCGGTGTGGTAGCCCTTGGACCACATGGCGCCGGCCTGGTGGTAGGCGGTGCCCAGGGTGACGCGGTCGAGCGGGGCGGTGTAGCCGGAGGTGTAGGCGGCCTTGGCGGCGGCCGGGGCGGCCTTCGCGGCCTTCGGCGCGGGCTTGGCGGCGGCCTTCTCCCCGAGGGACAGGACCTGACCCGGGTAGATCAGGTTCGGGTTGCCGCCGATGACCGACTTGTTGTCGGCGTACAGCTTCTGCCAGCCGCCCTGGACCGACCGGGCGTCGGCGATCTTGGAGAGGGTGTCGCCGCCGGCGACCGCGTAGGAGCCGCCGGCGCTCTTCGGCGCGGTGGTGGCCTTCGGCGCGGTGGTGGCCTTCGGCGCCTCGGCCTTCCTGGCGGGGGCGGCGGGCTTGGCGGCGGGCTTCGCGGCCGTGCCGGAGACGCTCTCCGGGGTGGCCGACGGGTTGGCCATCGCCTTGGTCAGACCGGCCTTCGGACCGCACACGGGCCAGGCCTGCGGGCCCTGGGTCGCCAGGACCTTCTCCGCGGTCGCGATCTGCTGAGCCTTGGTGGCGAGGTCCGCGCGCGGGGCGTACTTCGTGCCGCCGAAGCCGGCCCAGGTGCTCTGGGTGAACTGCAGGCCGCCGTAGAAGCCGTTACCGGTGTTGATGGACCAGTTGTTGGTGCTCTCGCAGGCCGCGACCTTGTCCCAGACGCTCACGGGAGCGGCGTGGGCACCGGTGGCACCGATGATCGGGAGCGCCACGGCCGCACCGGTGGTGCCGGCCAGCGCGCTGATACGGGTGATACGGGTGTTCCGCGGACGACGGTGCTTTCCCTTACCGGGCATGCCGAATTCCTCTCCGACGCCTGCGAGGTAAGCTGTCGGGTTCGGGCTGGAGATGCCCGGCCGCAATGAGGCACGCCGTATGAAGGCGTGTCACTGCGACTTCACCCCTAGCCGTCCCGAGACCAACGGGAACGGCAAACTACCTGGGTCCCCCGCTCCTGCCGTGCGGTCTTGTCATCCGGCGTCCGGGCAGCGGCAGGACTAGGCGTTCCACCCGGAAGAATCTCGCAGGCATTTGTCCTGCGAGATCTGGAAGCTAAACGACGGAATCGTTCCGGGGCAAGGAGCGGAATCACGCCCCCCGGCATACCGCAAGTCGATCAATTACCTGCGTGACGTTACGTGAGAAGTGTCCGCTCTGCGTAGGCGAAAAATTGCCCCTCGGTAATCACGCGACATCGCCCGGTGAAATTCGGCGGGGAAAATCGACGCTGCGTCGCCCGGGGCCTGCGCTGCGTGTCCGGCACGTGACACCCATCACGCAACGAGGTATTACGCATGCACTGTGGGCGCATATGTCCGGTTAGATGCATCAATGCCGGATAAGAGCGGACGTGTTCCGGTCCAATCCACCCTCGACCGCGCCCTTCTGAGGGGCCGCCCGCACGAACACCCCCTGAGCCAACCGCCGGGGGCGGCCGGCGATTCCCGGATGCGCGGATACGGCACCGTCCGCGGTGTGGCGTACGCCACAACGCCCCCTCCGGAGGGGCCGGAAGAGCGGGCGGACGACGACGGAACTCCGGAAAACGGGCGTGACAGCGTCGATTCGGCGACGGTAGCCTCCCAATCCAGCACATTTTCTTACATCGCCCAGGAGCCCTCGCGTGCCCTATCTCGCCGCCGACGACCGCTACACCTCGATGGACTACCGCAGGACCGGGCGCAGTGGGGTCCTGCTGCCCGTCGTGTCCCTGGGCCTGTGGCACAACTTCGGCGACACCTCGCCGCTGGAGAACCAGCGCGCGGTGCTGCGCCGCGCCGTCGACCGCGGCGTGGTCCACATCGACCTGGCCAACAACTACGGCCCGCCCGCGGGCTCGGCCGAGGCCAATTTCGGCACGCTCCTCGCCCAGGACTTCCGCCCGTACCGCGACGAGCTCTTCATCGCGACCAAGGCCGGGTACGACATGTGGCCCGGTCCGTACGGCGAGTGGGGCAGCCGCAAGTACATGCTGTCCTCCCTCGACCAGTCCCTGGGCCGCATGGGCCTGGACCACGTCGACGTCTTCTACTCGCACCGCTTCGACCCGGACACGCCCCTGGAGGAGACCATGGGCGCCCTGGACTCCGCGGTCCGCCAGGGCAAGGCCCTCTACGCCGGCATCTCCAACTACCCCGCCGAGGCACACCGCCGCGCGACCGAGATCCTGCGCGAGCTGGGCACCCCCCTGCTGATCCACCAGGCGGCCTACAGCATTCTCCAGCGCGACCCGGAGGACGGCGTCCTCGACGCCGTCGGCGACACCGGAACCGCCCTCATCGCGTACTCGCCGCTCGCCCAGGGCCAGCTCACCGACCGCTACCTGGACGGCGTGCCCGCCGACTCGCGGATGGCGCTGGGCCACTTCCTCAAGCGCGACGCCCTGACCGAGCGGAAGCTCACCTTCCTGCGCGCCCTCGACAAGCTCGCGGGCGAGCGCGGCCAGACCCTGGCCCAGCTGGCCCTGACCTGGGTGCTGCGCGACCCGCGGGTCGTGTCCGTGCTCATCGGCGCGAGCAGCGTGGCCCAGCTCGACCAGAACCTCGCCGCCCTCGACGCGGGCCCGCTCGGCGCCGACGAGCTCGCCGAGATCGACCGTCTCTCCACCGAGGCGGGCGTGCGCATCCCGTAACCCCACCGCCGCGCACGGACGGGCCGGACCCCACGAGGGCCGGCCCGTCCTCGCGTACGCCGCCGGGCTCAGGCCAGACGGGCCTCCAGCGCGGCGCGGACGCCGGGCCACTCCTCGGCGAGGACCGAGTAGTACGCGCTGTCGCGGACGGTGCCGTCCACGGCACGGATGTGGGCGCGGCGAATGCCCTCGAAGCGGCCGCCGATGCGTTCGATCGCCGACCGGGAAAGCGCGTTGCGCGCGTCCGTCTTCAAGGTGACGCGGAACACACCCCACACGTCGAACGCGTGGGTGAGCAGCAGCAGCTTCGCCTCGGTGTTGCAGGGGGTGCGCTGGGCGGAGGCGGCGAGCCAGGTGCTGCCGATCTCGGCGACGGTGGGCACCGCGCCGTCGCGGGGCACGGAGGGGCCCGCGGGCCGGGCGGGGGTGGCCGTCCAGTAGTCGAGGTCGAGGAACCGGGTGGAACCGATCAGGGCGTCGCGCCTGACGTCCCGCACGGCGAAGGGGAGCGAGGCGCCGCTCGCCTGCTCCTGGAGGGCCTCCTCGACGTAGCGCGCCATCGCCTCACGGTCCTCGGGCACCTTGGTGTAGGCGTAGGTGTCGCGGGATTCGCTGGCGGCGCGCAGCAGCCCGTCCGTGTGGGCGGCGCTCAGCGGCTCCAGGCGGACGTGCCGGCCTTCCAAGATCACGGATTCGGGCATGCCCCGGATGGTGGTGTCCGGCCGGGTCGCCCGTCAAGCGCGTTTCCGCGGGGCGCGTCGGAGGCCGGGCGTCACGGATGCGAAAATGGGGGCATGAACAGCAACGACGTGTTCTTCGACATCACGATCGACGGCGAGCCCGCCGGACGGATCGTGTTCACCCTGTTCGACGACGTGGTCCCCAAGACCGCGCGGAACTTCCGTGAGCTCGCGACCGGCGAGCACGGCTTCGGCTTCGAGGGTTCGCACTTCCACCGCGTGATCCCCGACTTCATGCTCCAGGGAGGCGACTTCACCGCCGGCAACGGCACCGGTGGCAAGAGCATCTACGGCGAGAAGTTCGCCGACGAGAACTTCCAGCTCAAGCACACCAAGCCCGGCCAGCTCTCCATGGCCAACGCGGGCCCGAACACCAACGGCTCGCAGTTCTTCATCACCACGATCGTCACCGACTGGCTCGACGGCAAGCACGTGGTCTTCGGCGAGGTCGTCGAGGGCATGGACGTCGTCAAGAAGGTCGAGTCCCTCGGCTCGCGCACCGGCGCCACCAGCGCCCGCATCGAGATCGCCAAGTCCGGCACGGTCGCCTGACCCTGTCCCACGGTAGCGGCCCGGCACCGGTGCTCCCGGTGCCGGGCCGCCGTGATCCGCGGGTCAGCCGAAGGCCTTGACCGCCTGGTAGTAGGTCCAGGCGGTGCTGTTGCAGGCGGTCGCGGTCGCGCCGCCGTAGTTGCCGCAGATGCGCTTCAGGTCCTCGTAGAAGGCGCTGTCGAGGCGGCTCTTGTTGGCGGAGAAGGTGCCCATCGCCTTGTAGTTGCGGTAGCCGAAGTCGTGCCGGGCGCAGGAGTTCTGGAACGGGAAGCCGAAGGGGTTGTCCGGGGAGCTGCTGCAGTAGTCGGTGGACCAGTCGAAGCCGTAGGCCGCCCAGGCACCCTGGTTGCCGCGGGCGGACCACCAGCTGTTGTAGCTGGAGGCGCTGGTCTGGGTCCAACCGGCCAGCACCTGGGCCTTGTCGGCGGGAGCGGCCTGGGCGGGGACGGTGAAGACGACGGTGGCGACGGCGGCGACCGCGGTGGCGGCGAAACCGGTCGTGATTCGGCGCATGGGGACTCCAGTCACTGACGGGCGCGTTGTGACGCGCGGGCAGGGAGGTGCAACCGGATGCGGAACCGAACAGGTGGTACTGGTGTGCGAAGCCAGGATGGAGCTCCGAAGGTCTATGCGAGTAGATGTCGGACGGCAAAAATTGCATGAACATGACGACGTGCCGCCGACGGTGACCGTCGACGGCACGTCAAGAGCCCGACACCTCTGTCTGGTTCAGTGCCCCGCGGACCCCGCGGACCCCGCGGACCCCGCGGACCCCGCGGACCGCATGTCCCGCTAGGAAGCGCCGGTGTCGGGCGGCCCCGGCTCACCCGGCTCCGCGTGCTCCCACCGCGGATGATGGCGACGCGCCCACTCTGGCGTGACGAACCCCGTGCGCATCCCCAGCCGCGCCTCGGGGTCCCCCGCCGCCATCCACAGGTGTCCCGCCACCACGGCCGCCACCGCGAGGGCCAGCCAGTCGTGGACGAAGGTCGCGCCGGTACGCCACACCACACCGCTCAGGTGCGGGAACATCATCAGCAGACCGGTGCCGAGCATGACGAGCACCGCACCCGCGGCGAAGGACGCGTACAGCTTCTGGCCCGCGTTGAACTTGCCCGCCGTACGCCGGTCGTGGGGCACCCGGCGCACCGTGTCGCGCAGCCAGCCGCGGTCGTACGGGGCGAACCGGTTGAGCAGCCGCAGGTCGCGCCGGAAGGCGCGGGAGGCGAGGCCCAGGAGCGCGGGCAGCGGCAGGGCGATGCCGGACCACTCGTGAACCGTGACCACCAGCCGCCTGCGGCCCACGAGTTCGGCGAGCGGTGGCAGGTAGAGGGCCGCCGCCGTGACCAGGCAGACCAGCATCAGGGCGGCCGTCGCGCGGTGCACCCGGTGCTCGCCGCGGGTGAAGCGGCGCACCCTCTCAGGACGTGGGGTCATCGTGCCGTCCGTTCGAGCGGCCGACCCAGGCGTCGACCTCGTAGCCGTAGTGCTCCCAGTAACCGGGCCGTACGTCCCGGGTGACCTCGATGCCCGAGAGCCACTTGGCGGACTTGTAGAAGTACATCGGCGCCACGTAGAGCCGCACGGGGCCGCCGTGGGCCGTGCTGACCGGTTTGTCCTGCATCCTCAGGGCCACCAGGACGTCGTCCCTGCGGGCCTGTTCGAGGGTGAGGCTCTCGCTGTAGACCCCGTCGAAGCAGGTGAAGCGGACGGCCCCGGCACCGTCCTGCACGCCCGCGAGGTCGAGGAGGTGGGACAGCCGCACCCCTTCGAAGGGCGTACCGGGCACGCGCCATCCGGTCACGCACTGCACGTCGCGCACCAGCCGGGTCTGCGGCATCGCCCGCAGGTCGGCGAGGGTGTGGGTGGCCGTCCGGTCGACGAGGCCGGAGACGGTGAGGCGGTAGTCGGTCGCGTCCCGGTGGGGGACGGAGGGGGCCACGTTGTAGATGCGGAAACCGCCGCCCCCGGGGAGCAGCCCGCTGATCCCGGTCGGGTCCTTCCCCGCCACCTGGGAGAGCGCCGAGTCCAGGCCGTCCTGCGCACGGCTGCCGAACGCCACCCCGAGGGCGCCCAGCCCGAGCATCCCGAGCACCACGCGCCGGCCGACCGGCGTGCCCTTGTCGTCCATGGTTCTCACGGTAAGCCCGCGCGGTGCGGTTGCGGACCGCCGGGTGCCGCTCGTAAGCAAGCGGTAAGAGGTCGGCTACCGGGGCTAGCCGATCTCCAGGCCCGCGTAGTTCTCGGCGAGTTCGGCCGCCGCGTGCGGGGAGGCGGCGATCCGGTCCAGCTGGGAGATCTGCAGCCGGGTGTCGAAGTCGCTCTGCGCCGGGTCGGTGTGCAGGGTCGTGGTCATGAACCAGGAGAAGTGCTCGGCGCGCCACACCCGCCGCAGGCAGGTGTCGGAGTAGGCGTCGAGCAGGGCGCTGGAGCCGGTGTCGTCGAGGTGGGCGAGGGCGCGGGCCAGCACGATGACGTCGGCGGCGGCCAGGTTGAGGCCCTTGGCGCCGGTCGGCGGCACGATGTGCGCGGCGTCGCCGGCGAGCAGGACCCGTCCCCAGCGCATCGGCTCGGTCACGAAGCTCCGCATCGGCAGCACGGCCTTGGAGGTGACGGGGCCCCGGTCCAGCTTCCAGTCCCCGTCGACGGCGAAGCGGGCGTCCAGTTCGTCCCAGATCCGCTCGTCCGACCACTCGGCGGGGTCGGTGCCGTTGGGCACCTGCAGGTAGAGCCGGCTGACCTCGGGGGAACGCATGCTGTGCAGAGCGAAGCCGCGGGGCGAGTGGGCGTAGATCAACTCGTCGCACGACGGCGCGACGTCGGCGAGGATGCCCAGCCACGAGAACGGGTAGACCCGCTCGTACGTCCGCCGGGCGTGCTCCGGGAGCGCCGAGCGCGTCACGCCGTGGAAGCCGTCGCAACCGACCACGTAGTCGCAGGTGAGGGTTTTCTCCAGGCCCTCGTGGCGGTAGCGGACCACCGGACGGTCCGTGTCGGCCCCTTCCACGGCGTGCACATGGGCGCCGAACAGCAGCGGGGCCCCGTCCTCCAGCTGGAGGGCGATCAGGTCCTTGACGACCTCGGTCTGGGCGTAGACCCACACGCGCCGGCCCCCGGTGAGCGCCGGGAGGTCCACCCGGTGGGAACCGCGGTTCCAGCGCAGCTCGATGCCGTCGTGGACCAGGCCCTCGCGGTCCAGCCGCTCCCCCGCGCCGCAGGAGCGCAGCACGTCGACCGTGCCCTGTTCCAGGATCCCGGCGCGCTGGCGTCGCTCGACGTAGGCGCGTTCGCGGCTCTCCAGGACGACACAGTCGATGCCGTGGCCGTGGAGCAGACGGGCCAGCAGGAGGCCGGCGGGGCCGCCGCCGACGATGCCGACGGTGGTGTGGTGCTGCATGTGTTCTCCTACTCCTCTTCTTCCTCTTCCTCGAGGACGCGGTTCGCGACGGCGAACGCGGCGTTGGCCGCGGGAACCCCGCAGTAGACGGCGGACTGGAGCAGGACCTCCTGGATCTCCTCCCGGGTCAGGCCGTTGTGCCGGGCCCCGCGCACGTGCATCGCCAGCTCGTCGAGCCGGCCGTGGGCCACCAGCGCGGTCAGCGTGATGCAGCTGCGGGTCCTGCGGCTCAGGCCCGGCCTGGTCCAGATCTCGCCCCACGCGTAGCGCGTGATGAAGTCCTGGAAGGGGGCGGTGAAGGCGGTGGTGCGGGCGATCGCCCGGTCGACGTGCGCGTCCCCGAGCACGGCACGGCGGACGGCCATGCCCGCGGTGTGGCGGGCTCCGTCGTCGGCGGCGGGCTCGGTGGCGAAGTGCTGCAGGAGCGCGGCGAGGACGGGGGCGGGACGCTCGACGCCGGCCAGGTGCGCGGCGTGCGCCACCTCGGTGAGGCTCGCGCCGGGGATGCCGTCGGCGAGGACACGGGCGTCCGCGACCGGGGTCGCCGGATCGCCGCGGCCCGCGACGACGAGGGTCGGCGCCGTGATCCGGTGCAGGTCGGCGCGTACGTCGAAGGCGGCGAGGGCGTCGCAGAGGGTGGCGTACGCCTCCGGGTCGGCGGCGCGCAGGTCGTCCAGGAGGGCGCTGACGGCGGGGGCGCCGCTGAAGCCCGGGGTGAACCAGCGCCCGGCGGCGGTGTCGGCGACGGGTCCCGTGCCCTTCGCCCTGACCAGGCCGGCGCGTTCACGCCAGCGGTCCGGGTCGCCGAAGTCGGCGGAGGAGCACACGATCGCGAGCGCGGTGACCCGTTCGGGGTGGTGGATCGCGAGCCAGGTCCCCACGGCGCCGCCGAGGGAGACGCCGGCGTAGGCGAAGCGTTCGGCGCCCAGCGCGTCGGCGAGGGCCAGCACCGTGCGCGCCAGGTCCTCGACCGTGCCGTCCTCGGGGAGCAGCGACGCGGGGGTGCCGCCGTGGCCGGGCAGGTCCCAGCGGATGACGCGGTGACCGCGGGCCAGGGCCGGGACCTGCGGGTCCCACACGGCGAGCGAGGTGCCCAGGCTCGGGCCGAGGATCAGTGGCGGCAGGCCCGGGGCGCCGTCCACCCGGTGGTGCGGCAGTCGCGGTTCCACGGCCTCGTACGGCGTGCTCATGCGGGCTCCTCGCGGAAGGGGGCGGGGGCGGTCACGAGGACGTCCCCGCGGGGCCGGGGCGGCGCAGGGCGCGGTCGACGAGCGCGCCCGCGGAGCCGGTGTAGCGGGTGGGGTCGGTGAGTTCGCGCAGGCGGCCCTCGGGGAGGAGGCCGCCGAGCGCCGGGTCCTGCGCGAGGGCGTCGCCGAGGGTGATCCCCTCCTCGGCGACGCGCCTGGAGGCCCGCGCGAGGGCGGACCTGGCCTCGCCGCGGCCCATGAGAGCGGTCAGGTCGGCGGCGAGACGTTCGGTGACCACCAGCCCGCCGGTCGCGTCGAGGTTCTCGCGCATGCGGTGCGGGTGGACGCGCAGTTCCGCGGCGAGTCCGGCGGTGTCCCGGGCGGCGCCGCCGACGAGGCGCAGGGCCTCGCGCAGCGGCTGCCATTCGGCGTGCCAGGCGCCTGCCGGGCGCTCGTCCTCCGCGGCCAGCGAGCCGTACAGCACGGCGGCGAGCGCCGGTACCTGGCGGGCCGCGGCGGCGACGAGCGTGGCGCGGACGGGGTTGGCCTTGTGGGGCATGGCCGAGGAACCGCCGCCGGCGCCCTCGGTGACCTCCCCGGTCTCGGTGCGCGACAGCACCAGTACGTCGGCGGCGACCTTCCCCAGTGCGCCCGCCGCGAAGGCGAGTGCCCCGGCGAGGTCGGCGACGGGGGTCCGCAGGGTGTGCCAGGGCAGCGCGGGCTCCGCCAGGCCGGTCTCGGCGGCATAGGCGGCGAGGAGGCGCCCAGGGGCGGCGCTCGTGCCCGGGGCGGCGCCGTCCGCCTCGGCGAAGGCGCCGAAGGCGGCGAGTGTGCCGGCCGCGCCGCCCAGTTGTGCGGGCAGGCCGCCGCGGACGGCGGTCAGGCGGTCGTGCGCGTCCAGGACGAGGGCCCGCCAGCCGGCCGCCTTGAGTCCGAAGGTGGTGGGGACCGCGTGCTGCGTCAGGGTGCGGCCCGCCATCGGGGTGTCGCGGTGCTCCGCGGCGATCCGCTCCAGCACCCCGGCCGCTTCGGCGAGATCGTCCAGGACGGGGCGGAGCGCGCGGGACGCGACGAGCATCGCGGCGGTGTCCAGGACGTCCTGGCTGGTGGCGCCGCGATGTACATAGGGGGCGGCGTTCACGTCGCGCTCGCCCACGGCCTCGGTCAGGTCGGCCACCAGCGGGATCACGGGGTTGCCCCCGGCGCGTGCGCGCAGCGCCAGGTGGCGCGGGTCGAACCGGCCCGGTTCGGCCGCGGCGGCGGTCACCGCGGCCGCCGCGGACCCCGGTGCGAGGCCGAGCGCGGCCTGCGCCCGGGTCAGCGCGGCCTCGGCGTCGAGCATGCCCCGCACGAAGGCGGCGTCCCCGGTCGCCTCCTCGGCGGCCGACCCGGCCCGGACCGGGGAGAGCAGGCCGACGTCCGCGGCGGGGTCAGTCGAAGGCAAGGAAGACCGTCTCCTCATGGACCCCGTCGTACTGGAGCCGTACGTCGAAGCGGTGGACGCGCCCGCCCTCGGGAGTGGCGACCAGGGTGGCGCGCCGCTCCGGCGCCAGGGAGCCGAGCAGCGGGTCGCCCTCGGCGTCCCCGAGGTAGACCCGGGTGTGCAGATGGTGGAGCAGACCGCGGGCGAAGACGATCACCGACAGGTAGGGGACGCCGCCCGGTGGCAGCGTGTGGATCGCGTAGTGCCCGTCCGCGTCGGTGGCGATGCGCCCGAAGCCGGTGAAGACCAGTCCGTCGCGCCCCACGACGGAGCCGGTGACCGGGTCGCGCCGCAGCGAACCGGGGGCGCCGTGGCGGGAGCCGTCGGGTGCCGGCTGCCAGACCTCGAGGAGCGCGTCGGGGACGGGCTGCCCGGCACCGTCGTAGACCCAGCCGTGGACGGTGACGGTGTCCGGGTGCCCGGCCGGGGCGAGGTCTCCGCCCTTGGGGAACGGCAGCGCGTAGCCGAAGAAGGGGCCCACGGTCTGCGAGGGCGTGGGAGCGGGAGCAGGCGTCCCGGTGCTCATCGGCCCTCCTCGATCCAGGTGGCGGCCGGGCCGTCCAGGACGATGTCCCAGCGGTAGCCGAGCGACCGTTCGGGGGTGGACAGGTCGTGATCGTACGTCGCGACGAGCCGGCGCCGCGCCGAGTCGTCGGTGACGGACTGCAGGATCGGGTCGTACGCGAAGAGCGGGTCGCCGGGGAAGTACATCTGGGTGACCAGGCGCTGGGTGAAGGCCGGCCCGAAGAGCGAGAAGTGGATGTGCGCCGGGCGCCAGGCGTTGACGTGGTTGCGCCAGGGGTAGGCGCCGGGCTTGATGGTGACGAACTCGTAGGAGCCGTCCTCGCCGGTCAGGGTGCGGCCGACGCCCGTGAAGTGGGGGTCCAGCGGGGCGGGGTGGTCGTCGCGCTGGTGGGCGTAGCGGCCGGAGGCGTTGGCCTGCCAGATCTCCACGAGCTGGCCGCGCACGGGGCGGCCCGCGCGGTCCAGGACACGCCCGGTCACCCTGATGCGCTCGCCCAGCGGCTCGGCCCGGTGCTGGCGCGTCAGGTCGTGGTCGAGCGCCGTGACGTCGGTGACGCCGAAGACCGGCCCGGAGAGCTCGACCGCCTCGGGGTCGCCGGCCGCCGCGCCCGCCGCCACCAAGGGCCGCTTGGGGTGCCGCAGGACGCTGCTGCGGTAGGGGGCGTACCCCCGGTCGGGGTGGTCCCGGGCGGCTCCGCCGTCGGCGAGGCGCTTGGCGTGGGCCGCGCGCTCGTCGGCGATCTCGGCGGAGATCTCGCCCTGGGTGAGGGGGCTGCTCATACGGGACTCCTACCGTTCGAGGACCAGGGCCAGGCCCTGCCCGACGCCGATGCACAGGGCGGCGAGGCCGGTGCCCGAGCCCGCGGCCGCGAGCTGGTGGGCGACGGCGCCGGCGATGCGGGCGCCGGAGGCGCCGAGCGGGTGGCCGACGGCGATGGCGCCGCCGCGCGGGTTGACGATGGAGGGGTCGAGTCCGGGCCAGCCGGCGAGGCAGCCGAGCACCTGCGCGGCGAAGGCCTCGTTCAGCTCGACGGTGCCGAGGTCGCCGAAGCCCTTGCCGGCTTTGGCGAGCGCCTTGCGGACGGCTTCGACGGGGGCGAGGCCGAAGTAGTCGGGCTCGATGCCGGTGACGGCCGAGGCGCGGATGCGGGCCAGCGGCTCGCGGCCGGTGGCCTTCAGGCCCTCCTCGTCGACGATGAGCAGGGCCGCCGCTCCGTCGTTGAGGGGCGAGGAGTTGCCCGCCGTGACGGTGCCGCCGTCCTTGCGGAAGGCGGGCTTCAGCCGGGCGAGCGCCTCCATGGAGGTGTTGTCGCGGATCGTCTCGTCGCGCGGCAGGTCCACGCCCTCGACCGGGACGACCTCGGCCTCGTACAGGCCGTCCTTCCAGGCGCGGGCGGCCTTCTCGTGGCTGGCCACGGCGAAGGCGTCCTGCTGCTCCCTGGTGATGCCGTGCCGGTCGGCGATCAGCTCGGCGCTCTCGCCCAGCGGGATGGTCCACCGCGGGTCCATCCTCGGGTTGACCATGCGCCATCCGAGGGTGGTGGAGTACATCTCCTGGTGGCCCGCCGGGAAGGCGCGTTCCGGCTTGGGCAGCACCCACGGGGCGCGGCTCATCGACTCCACGCCGCCGGCGACGGCGACGGAGACGTCGCCGACGGCCACGGCGCGGGCGGCCTGGATCACGGCCTCCATTCCGGAGCCGCAGAGCCGGTTGACCGTGGTGCCGGGGACGGTGACGGGCAGCCCTGCGAGCAGTGCGGCCATCCGGGCGACGTTGCGGTTGTCCTCGCCGGCGCCGTTGGCGTCGCCGAAGAAGACGTCGTCGATCCTGGCCGGGTCGAGCTCGGGCGTACGGGCCACCAGGGAGGCCACGACGTGCGCCGCGAGGTCGTCGGGGCGCACTCCCGACAGGGCGCCGCCGTACTTGCCGACCGGTGTACGGACGGCGTCGACGATGTACACCTCACGCAGCTGCCCGCTCATCGGGCGCTCCCTTCTGCGGCGACGGCGACGTGCACCGGAGCCGCGGTCTTCTCCAGGATCTCCTGCGTGGTGACGCCGGGTGCGGTCTCCACGAGGACGAGTCCCCGGTCGGTGACGTCCAGGACGCCCAGGTCGGTGATGATCCGGTCCACGCACGCCTTGCCGGTGAGCGGCAGCGCGCACTCCCGGAGGATCTTGGGACTGCCGTCCTTGGCGGTGTGCGTCATGGTGACGATGACCCGCCGGGCGCCGTGCACCAGGTCCATGGCGCCGCCGATGCCGGTGACGAGCTTGCCGGGGATGGCCCAGTTGGCCAGGTCGCCTCGGGCGGAGACCTGCATGGCGCCGAGCACGGCGGTGTCGATGTGACCGCCGCGGATCATCCCGAAGGACAGCGCGGAGTCGAAGAAGGCCGCGCCCGGCAGCACGGTGACGGTCTCCTTGCCGGCGTTGATCAGGTCGGGGTCGACCTCCTCCTCGTACGGGAAGGGGCCGGTGCCGAGGATGCCGTTCTCCGACTCGAGGACGACCTCGACGCCTTCGGGAAGGTGGTTGGGGATCAGCGTCGGCAGGCCGATGCCGAGGTTGACGTACTCGCCGTCGCGCAGTTCCCGGGCCGCCCGGGCGGCCATCTCGTCGCGTGTCCAGGCCATCAGGCCCGCACCTCCCTGGCGGTGACGGTACGGAATTCGATCTTCTTGTCGGCGGCCTGCTCCGGGGTGAGCGCGACCACGCGCTGGACGAAGATGCCGGGCAGGTGCACCTGGTCGGGGTCGATCGCGCCGGGCTCGACGAGTTCCTCGACCTCGGCGACGGTGATCCGGCCGGCCATCGCGGCGAGCGGGTTGAAGTTGCGGGAGGCCTTGTTGAAGACCAGGTTGCCGTGGCGGTCGCCCTTGGCGGCGCGCACGAGGGCGAAGTCGGTGGTGATGCCGCGCTCCAGGACGTACTCGGCGCCGTCGAAGGCGCGCACCTCCTTGGGCGGGGAGGCCAGCGCCACGCCTCCGTCCCCGTCGTAGCGCCAGGGCAGGCCGCCCTCGGCGACCTGGGTGCCGACGCCCGCCGGGGTGTAGAAGGCGGGGATGCCGCAGCCGCCCGCGCGCAGGCGCTCGGCCAGGGTGCCCTGCGGGATCAGTTCGAGTTCCAGCTCGCCGGCGAGGTACTGGCGGGCGAACTCCTTGTTGGCCCCGATGTAGCTGCCGGTGACGCGGGCGATGCGGTGCGCGGCCAGCAGGACCGCGAGGCCCGAGTCGAGGGCGCCGCAGTTGTTGGAGACGACGGCGAGGCCGCCGACCCCGGCTTCGTACACGGCCTGGATCAGCGTGTTCGGCACGCCGCTCAGGCCGAAGCCGCCGACCGCCAGCGAAGCGCCGTCCTGGACGTCCGCTACGGCCTCAGCGGCCGAGGCGACCACCTTGTCCATCCTGCGCCCACTTTCTCGATCATCTTGTTCGTCCAGTGAACTTAAGTTCACAATTGCTCGTGCCGAGTCTGATCCTCGGGCGCCCGCTCTGTCAACGTTCCGGGGCGGTACGGTTTCGACGACATTTCGCCACGCTGGAGTGCTGATGACACCGCTGACCACCGCGACCGCTCCCCCTCCGCAGGAGGTCGTCGGCCCCCTGGTCCGGGGACTCGCGGTGCTGCGCGAGCTCGCCGCGGCGGACGGCCGCCGCTCGGTCGGCGACCTCGTGCGCGCCACCGGCCTGGCGCGCTCCACGGTGGACCGGGTGGTCAGCACCCTCGTCAGGACCGGGTACCTGCGGGTCGAGGGCCGCGACGCCGTTCTCGCCCCGCGGCTGATGGAGCTCGGCAACGCCTACCTCGCCGCCAGCCGCTTCCCCGACCTGCTGGGACCGCTCGCCGACGCCCTCGCGGACGGCCTGGACGAGTCCGTGTCCATCGCCGTGCCGGACGGCGACGGGGTCCGCTTCGTCCACCAGGCGACCCGGCGCCGCGCGATGTCGCTGACCTTCCGCATCGGCGACCAGCTGCCCGCCGAACGCGGCGCCCCCGGGGCGCTCTTCGCGGGCGACTGGGACGACGCCGACTGGGAGCGCTGGCGCCGCCGCCGCGCGGCGGACCCGCAGGACACCGGCTTCCCCGCGCTGCCACGGGGGCACGGCGACGCCGCAGCCTCCTTCACGGAGCGGGTCGCCGCCGCCGGTGCCCACGGCTGGTCCGCCGACGACCAGCTCATCGAACCGGGACTGATCGCCGTCGCCGTGCCCGTACGGGACGGCGCCGGGCGGCCGGTGTGCGCGGTGAGCGTGGTCAGCCACACCAGCAGGCACAGCGCCGGTTCGCTGCGCGAGGCCGTCCTGCCCCGGCTGCGGGAGACGGTCGCGGCCATGGAGGACGCCCTCTCCCGGCCGGCCGCCGCACCCGCCCCCTCACCGGGCGGCGCGTCCCCCGCCACCTGGACGCGGGCCTCCAAGCAGGAACTCGGGCCGGAGTTCGTGGAGTCGCTGGCCCGCGGGCTCACCGTGCTCACCGCCTTCGGCGAGGGCCGGGGCGAACTCCCCCTGACCGCCGTCGCCGAGGCCACCGGACTGGCCCGCGCCACCGCGCGGCGCTCCCTGATCACCCTGGAGCACCTGGGCTACGTCGCCTCCTCGGGACGCCTGTTCCGGCTCACCCCGCATGTGCTGGAGCTGGGCTGCGCCCACCTGTCGCGGCTGACGCTCCCCGAGATCGCCCAGCCCCACCTGATCGAACTGGTCGAGACGGTGCACGACTCCGCGTCGATGGCGGTGCTGTCCGGCGAGGACATCCAGTACGTGGCGCGCGTCCCCACCGTCCGCATCATGAGCGTCAACATCACTCTCGGCACCCGCTTCCCCGCGTACGCGACCGCGATGGGGCGCGTACTGCTGGCGGGGCTGCCCGAGCGCGAACGCGCGGCACACCTCGGGCGCACCGACTTCACGCGGCTGACCCCGTACACCGTCACGGACGCACCGCACCTGGCCCGGGTCATCGAGGAGGTCGCCGCCGACGGGCACGCCCTGGTCAGCGAGGAGCTGGAGGAGGGCCTGCGGTCCATCGCCGTCCCCGTCCGCGACCGCGAGGGCCGGGTGGTGGCGGCGATCAACGTCTCCATGCACGCCAGCCGCCGCTCCGTGGAGGAGTCGCGCTCCGAACTGCTGCCCCCGCTCCTCGCTGCCGCCGCGCGCATCGGCGACGACCTGCGCGTGGCGGGCCGTTACGCGCGCGTGCCGGCCGGCTGAGGAGCCTGTGGACAAGTGGTCCGCGGCGTCCGCGAGAGGGCATCATCGAGGAACACGGGGGACGCGAGGGGGTGGGCGGTGAACACGGTGTGGGCGTCGTTACGGGCGCTGCTGGCGATCGTGCTGCTGGCGGGGCTCGTCGTCCTGATCGGGGGGCTCGGCCTCGGCATCCTGGGGCTGCTGGGCCTCTTCCTGCTCGCGGCCCGTGACGGCCAGACGGACCTCGCGCTGCGCGGTGTCCTCATCGCGGCGGTCTCCGTCCCGCTGCTGCTGAGCATGGCCCAGGGGCTGGGCGCGATAACCCGGTCGACCCCCCTGCGTCCGGACGCGGTGCAGGTGTCCCGCGAAGAGGCGCCCGCGCTGTGGGAGTTGGCCACGGGCATCGCCTGGCGGGTCGGGGCGCGCCCGCCGGACGTGCTGCTGCTGACCGGGGACGCCAACGCCTCCGTTTCCGAGGACGGGGCGGCCCTGGGCCTGCTGTCCGGGCAGCGGCGGCTCCACCTGGGACTGCCCCTGCTGTCGAGTCTCACCCACGCAGAGCTGAGGGCCGTGCTGGCCCACGAGTTCGGCCATTTCTCCCACCAGCACACCCGGTTCGGCGCGGTCGCCTACCGGTGCGACGTGGCACTGGCCACGACGCTCGGTCAGTGGGACACCGGGAGACGGTGGTTCTCCCTCCCGCACCTCGTGGTCCGCGGCTCGGTACGGCTGTACACGCTGGCCTTCCGGTGGCTCACCTTCGCGGTCCGCCGCCATCAGGAACTGGAGGCGGACCGTACGGCCGCGCGTCTGGCAGGACGAGAGGTGACGGCCTCGGCGCTGCGCGCGACGCACGGCACCGCGTCGGCGTGGCAGAGGTTCCGGCGGGAGTGGCTCGGTCCGTCCGCCCTCGCGGGGATGCACCCGGACAACCCCTACCTGGCGTTCCGTTCGCTCCTCGGCGAGCTGGGCGTCCGTCGCGTGCCGGTGGACGACGAACGCACCCGCTCGCACCGGCGCGACTCTCATCCCCCGCTCGGCCTCAGGCTGCGCCGCCTCGGGGAACTCGACGTCCCGCCCGGGGAGGACGACGGCACGGGGGCGCTCCGGCTGCTGCCCGAGGACCTGGGAGGGGTGCTCGAGGAGCTGCGGGGTCCATCGGGCCGCGGCCAGACGACCGTACCGTGGGAGCGCTGGATCGAGCTCTCCGCCAACCGCGTGGCGGGCACCCGCGCCTGGGACCTGCTGCGTGCCGCGTCCCGCGCGACCGGGGAGCGGCTACCGGGGCTGGACACGGTGCTGCGTCTGCTCGCCGACGACGGACCGGCGCCGCTGGTCCAGGAGTTCGACGGCACCCGGGAGGAGCTGGCGGAGGCGCTGTACGCGCTGGTGGGCCACACCCTGCTCAGGGAGGGACGGGCCTCCTGGATCCCGCTCTGGGGCGGCGGCACGCGCCTGGTGTGCGACGGCCTCGCCGACGACGGGCTGCGCGTGCTCGTCGCGGAGGCGCTCTCCGAGCCGCCGGTCCTCGACCGGCTGCGGCTCCACCTCACGCTGCTGGACGTGGACCCCGACCGGTCGGGGCCGCCAGACCCGGCGAATCCGTGGGTCGAGGGGATACCGGGCGACGCGAGGGAGCCGTCCTTCCGTGGATGGGAGTTCACGACCGTCGTGGACCCCGAAGCGGAGGAGCGGAAGAAGCGCCAGACCCGTGCCACGCTGGTGACGATGGGCGCGGCCGCCCTCGTCCTGACCATCATCGCGACGGCCGGCGGCAACGACGACACGCAGACACCGTCACCGGCCGTGACACTCTGCCGCATCGTCGACGGGACACTGGACTGCGGCCCGCGGATACCCGGAGCGACCGACTATCCGGCCCTGGACTGGCGGACGGCCTTCCCCTCCTACCAGCCGACGTACGTCCCCTCCCTGTTGCCGCTGCCGAGCCTCAGTCTCCCGCTGCGTTCGCTCCCCGACGTGTCCGACCTGGTGGTGCCGATCAGGCCCGCCCCCACCCGCTGAACGCGGCCGGGGCTCGGCGCCTACAGGACCCCGATCCGCTGCAGTGCCCGCGCCTGACGGCCGGAGGGCCGCAGGGGCCAGTACAGGTAGCAGACGCCGCCCGTGCCGCTGCGCAGCTGCCCGTCAGCGGTGTAGCGCTTCGTCCTGAGCCAGATCGTCTCGAACTGCGCCCGCTTGTAGACGCGGCGCACCGAGGCGTCGTCGGGGCTCGCGGGGTCGTTGGCGATGACGTCGCCGTCCGCGGTGAAGCCGATGACGCACATCAGATGCCCGGAGGTCCCGTACCCCGCGCCGTCGAGTTCGGTGGCGAGGAAGGACTGGGACGTTATCACCGGGATGCCCGCCCTGATGAGCAGTTCGACGTCGCCCATGCCCCGGAGCCGGGTGATGACGCCCACCATGTCGCGGTAGGTCGCGGCATAGGCCGCGTTGAACGGCCAGTTGCCGCAGCCCTCGTACTGGCTGTCGTAGGTCTGGCGGGCGGCGTGGTCGACCTGGGGGTCGGCGTAGGAGGGGTCGACCCAGGCCAGGTCGGCGGCGGTCGGCTCGCGGCCCCAGTACTCGATCACCATCTGCGAGCCCGTCGGGCTGCACCAGGCCTCGCCACCGTTGTCGTACTGCGGGTACTGGCCCTTGTGGATCTCCTGCGAGTAGCGCGGCACGGGCAGTTCGATCCCCCGTCCCACGCCCGGCACCGAGGCCGGCACGGTGAACCGGTCGGGGATGTCGGAGGCCATGGCCCCGAGCCGCCACACGGTGGGGGTGACCCGCGAGCCGGGGGTCCGCAGCAGGGTGAGCCGCAGCCGGTAGGAGGCGAGCCGCAGGCCCGAGGCGGGGTCGTCGACGGAGAGCGTGTCGGTCCAGACGCTGCTCCTGCCGTCGCTCTGGTCGTCGACGGAGGTGCGCCTGATGTCCGCGTCACCCGAGGCCCAGCGGCCCATCACGTACCACGGCGAGCGGCTGCCGTCGGTGTAGGCGGCCCGCAACTCGACCTGGATCCACGTGCCGGGAGGCGTGCGGGCGTTCCAGGAGGCCACGATCTCGGTCGCCGGGTGCCGCGGGGTGTGCTCGGGAGAGGTCCAGGTGGCGGTCTCCCACGGGGCGGTGATCCGGGTGTGCGGGTCGGTGTACTCGATCGTGCCCGTGGGGCGCAGGATGGCCACGCCGGGGCGCGGGCCGGGCACGACACCGGTGCCCGAGCCCCGCCCGCGGTGCCAGTCGGCCCAGCGCGTCCAGGCGCGGTAGTCCACGGGGGCCGCGTCGCCGTCGTGGGCGCCCGGCATGCCCACCACGTCGTCGGCGAGGTCGCACGCGTCCGCGTCGGACGCGGCGAGGGCCCGCGGGGCGGTCGCCGCCGCGGTGGCTGCCGCGATGGCGGCGGCCAGCACCGTTCGACGCGGGGTCGGTCGGGTCATGGCGGGGGTCCCCCTGTCATGGGCATGGACGACAGGTGCACAACTATCGCTCCACGCGGGCCTTTCGACCAGCACCCCCGAAAGAATCCGGGCACATTCATTGGTCGATACCTCTGACACAGAGAAAGGCGGGGCCCGGCGAATCGTCAAGCATATCCCTGCCCGTTTCGGCGTAATTCCTCATATTGAACTACCGGATAAACGTCGAACGGAGTGTCATACCGCAACCGGGACGGACCGATGAGAATGTGGCGCCGCCGGCCGACCGCACGCCGCCCCGGAGGAACCGCCCGATGACATTCGCCGCCGGACGCCGGCGCACGCTGGCCGGCCTCGCCCTGCTGTTCACCGGCGCCACCGGATGGCACGCGTCCGTGGGCGAGGCGGCGACGCCGCTTCCCGCGGCCTGCACGACCTCGGTGCCCTTCCGGTCCGGGACGCAGGGCTACCACACCTTCCGGATCCCGGCGGTCGTACGCGTCGGCGGGACCACCGTCCTCGCCTTCGCCGAGGGCCGGCGCAACTCGGCGGCGGACGACGGTGACATCGACGTCGTGCTCCGGCGCTCCTACGACGGAGGCTGCACCTGGGAGCCCCTCCAGGTGATCGCCGACGCCGGCACCCAGACCTTCGGCAACCCCGCCCCGGTGGTCGATCCCCGCACCGGCCGCGTCGTCCTGCTGATCTGCCGCGGCACCGGCAGGGCACGGCTCGTGCACGAACTGCACAGCGACTCCGGCGGCCTGACCTGGTCCGCGCCCCGCGACATCACGTCCACGGTCAAACCCCCCGGCTGGCGCTGGTACGCGACCGGTCCGGGGCACGCCATCGCCCTCAGGAGCGGCCCGCACGCCGGACGGCTGCTGGTACCCGCGAACCACACCTCCGTCCTGGCAGGCGAGACGCTGCACGGCGCCCACGCCCTGTACAGCGACGACGGCGGGCAGAACTGGCACCTCGGATTCGTCCAGGCGCTTCCCGGGGACTGGCTCAACCTCAACGAGAGCACCATGGCCGAACTCCCGGACGGCCGGGTCTACGTCAACAGCCGTGACGACCGCGGGTTCTCGGCCCCCACCCGCGCCGACGCCTACAGTCCGGACGGCGGGCTCACCCTCACCGGCGTCTTCCGGCCTCAGGGCGCCTTGGAGGGCCCCGAGGTGCAGGGCAGCGTACTGCGCACCCGAACAGGGGCCCTGGTGTACTCGGGCCCGGCCGACCCCGCCAAGCGCCGCCTGATGACCCTCCGGGTCAGCGGCGACCAGGGCGCGTCGTGGACGTCTGGACCTCCCGTCAGCGACCTCCCCGCGGCCTACTCCGACCTCGTCGAACTCCCCGACGGCACGGTCGGCCTGCTCTACGAGACCGGAATCACCTCCCCGTACGAGTCGGTGACGTTTACGCGGTTGACGCAAGGGCCGAACGGGTGGATTCCCACATCCGGCCCCACGGCGGGTCGTTGAGCAGGGTCCACAGAGTGATCTTCCATAAGGAGAACGAATGATGCGCATCGCGAAGGCCGCGGCCCTGACCGCCGTCGCCGGCGCCACCGTGCTCGGTGCCGCCGGTGCCGCCACCGCGTCCGACCACGGTCGCGGCTACGACCACGGCGGTGCCTCGGCCCAGGCCGCCGCCGTCGGCTCGCCCGGTGTCGCCAGCGGCAACGTCATCCAGATTCCGGTGAGCGTGCCGATCAACCTGTGCGGCAACACCATCAACATCCCCGGGCTGCTCAACCCCGCGGCCGGCAACGTCTGCGTCAACGCGTGATCCGGCGCCCCATGAGGGGCGCGGAATGACGCACCGAGGGGTGTACGGGAAATCCCGTACACCCCTCGGGCCTTGCGACTCAGGCGGAGTGCACGGCCATTTCCTCGGCCAGCGCCGCCGCGAAGGAATCCACGTCCTCCTCGGTGGTGTCGAACGAGCACATCCAGCGGACCTCGCCGGTCGACTCGTCCCAGAAATAGAAGCGGTAGCGCTTCTGCAGCCGTTCGCTGACCTCGCGCGGCAGCAGCGCGAAGACCGCGTTGGCCTGTACGGGGCGGACGACGGTGACACCCTCGACGGCACGGACGGCCGACTCCAGGCGCCGGGCCATCGCGTTGGCGTGACCGGCGCTGCGCAGCCACAGGTCGCCGGCGAGCAGCGCCTCGAACTGCACCGACACGAAGCGCATCTTGGAGGCGAGCTGCATGGACAGCTTCCGCAGGTGCTTCATCGCCCGCACCCGCTCCGGGTTCAGCACCACGACGCACTCGCCCAGCAGCAGCCCGTTCTTGGTGCCGCCGAAGGACAGCACGTCCACGCCCGCGTCCGTGGTGAACGCGCGCAGCGGCACCCCGAGGGTGGCCGCGGCGTTGGCGATCCGCGAGCCGTCGAGGTGGACGGCCAGACCCCGCTCGTGGGCGTGGTCGCAGATCGCACGGATCTCCTCGGGCGTGTAGCAGGTGCCCAGTTCGGTGGACTGCGTGATCGAGACGACCTGCGGCTGCGCGCGGTGCTCGTCGTCGAAGCCCCAGGCCTCCCGGTCGATCAGCTCCGGGGTGAGCTTGCCGTCCGGGGTGGGCACGGTGAGCAGCTTCAGGCCGCCCATCCGCTCCGGGGCGCCGCCCTCGTCCACGTGGATGTGGGCGGAGGCGGCGCAGACGACCGCGCCCCAGCGCTCGGTGAGCGCCTGCAGGGCCACGACGTTGGCGCCGGTGCCGTTGAAGACCGGGAAGGCCTCGGCCCGCGGGCCGAAGTGGGCGCGGAAGACGTCCTGCAGGTGGGCGGTGTAGTCGTCCTCGCCGTAGGCGACCTGGTGGCCGCCGTTGGCGAGGGCGATCGCCGCCAGCACCTCGGGGTGGACGCCCGCGTAGTTGTCGCTGGCGAAGCCCCGGACGCGGGGGTCGTGGTGCCGGACCGCGTCGGTCCGGGGTGCGGTCACGGGCGGGGTGTCAGCCACTGGCGGGTTCCGTTCACTTCTTCGGCGGGCCGGTTCCACACGTCCGCGATGGCGTCGGCCAGGTCGGTCACATCGGTGAAGCCCGCGAACTTGGCGTTCGGGCGCTCCTTGCGCATCTGCTCGTGCACCAGCGCCTTGATCACCAGGACGGTGGCGGCGGCGGACGGGCCCTGCTCCCCCGCGAGCTTGCGGAACGAGTCGCCCATCGCCAGCGTCCACGCCTCGGCGGCGGCCTTGGCCGCGGCGTACGCCGCGTTGCCGGCGGTGGGCTGGGTGGCACCGGCGGCGCTGATCAGCACGTAGCGACCGACGGGGCTGGACAGCAGTCCGTCGTGGAAGGCCAGCGAGGTGTGCTGGACGGTGCGGATCAGCAGCTTCTCCAGGAAGTCCCAGTCCGCGAGGTCGGTCTCCGGGAAGGAGGCCGAACCGCGCCAGCCGCCGACCAGGTGGACCATGCCGTCGATCCGGCCGTGCTCCTTCTCGATGCGGCCCGCCCACTCGCGGGTGGCGTCCAGGTCGAGCAGGTCGACGATGTCGCCGGTGATCCCCGCGCCGCCGGCGTCGAAGCGGGCCAGGTCCACGGCCTCGGCGAGCCGCTCCGGATTGGCGTCGGCGGCGATGACCCAGGCGCCGGCACGGGCGAGTCGCTGCAGCGTCGCGCGTCCGGCGGGGCCGCCGGCCCCCGCCACCGCGATCACGGCTCCGGCCAGGGGTCCCCTGGCCGCCTCGTTGGCTTCCGTCATCTCCGCCGCCTCCTCGCCTGAATCGGTCACGCGGCCACCTGGCCGGTGCCGTGGGCCGTGATGCCCTTCGTCGAGGCGATCACATCACGCAGCTTCTTCGCCAGGGCCTCGTAGAACATGCTGAGCGGAAATTCGTCCGGCAGCACGTCGTCCACGAGCTTCCGCGGCGGCTGGTCGAGGTCCAGGGCCTCCGGGCCCTTGGCCCAGACCGAACCGGGGTGCGGCGAGAGGTAGTCCGCGACGAGGTCGTAGGCGGCGAACCAGTGCACCAGCTTGGGGCGGTCGATGCCGTCCCGGTACAGCTTCTCGATGTCGGCGCACAGCTGGTTGGTCACCTGCGGGGCGCGCTGCCAGTCGATGTGGAGCCTGTTGTCCGTCCAGCGTACGGCGTCGTGCTTGTGCAGGTAGGCGAAGAGCAGCTGGCCGCCCAGGCCGTCGTAGTTGCGGACGCGGTCGCCGGTGACCGGGAAGCGGAAGAGGCGGTCGAAGAGGATCGCGTACTGGACGTAGCGGCCCATGCCGTGTCCCTCGGCCTCCAGCTGCACGGCCTCCTTGAAGGTCGTGAGGTCGCAGCGCAGCTCCTCCAGTCCGTACATCCAGAACGGCTGCCGCTGCTTGATCATGAAGGGGTCGAAGGGCAGGTCGCCGTGGCTGTGCGTGCGGTCGTGGATCATGTCCCACAGCGTGAAGGTCTGCTGGCTGAGGTCCTGGTCGCCGAGGAGCTCGAGGGCGTCCTCGGGGAGTTCCAGGCCGAGGGTGTCCACCGCGGCGCGGCTCACGGCGCGGAAGCGGGCGGCCTCGCGGTCGCAGAAGATACCGCCCCAGGTGAAGCGCTCGGGCGCCTCGCGGACGGCGACGGTCTCCGGGAAGAGCACGGCGGAGTTCGTGTCGTACCCGGGGGTGAAGTCCTCGAAGGTGATCGGCACGAAGAGGGGGTTGTCGTAGCGGGTGCGCTCCAGCTCGGACAGCCACTCCGGCCAGACGACGCGCAGGGCGACGGCCTCCAGGTTGCGGTCCGGGTTGCCGTTCTGCGTGTACATCGGGAACACCACGAGGTGCTCCAGGCCGTCCCGGCGGTCGGCCGCGGGGTGGAAGGCCAGCAGCGAGTCGAGGAAGTCGGGCACCGCGAAGCCGTTCTCGGCCCAGCGGCGCAGGTCCACGACCAGGGCCTCGTGGTAGGCCTTGTCGTGCGGCACGAGCGGGGAGAGGTCCTCGATGGCGCGGACCGCCCGGTTCAGGGCGCCCTCGGCGTCGGCGCGCTCGGGCGCGCCCTCCGCGGAGAAGTCGATCGAGCCGTCCTTGCTCTGCCAGGGGCGGATCTCCTCCACCGCCTGCTTCAGGACCGCCCAGGCCGGGTGC
This sequence comes from Streptomyces sp. BoleA5, assembly GCF_000373665.1. Taxonomy (NCBI): domain Bacteria; kingdom Bacillati; phylum Actinomycetota; class Actinomycetes; order Kitasatosporales; family Streptomycetaceae; genus Streptomyces; species Streptomyces sp. BoleA5. The sequence goes on along the minus strand of NZ_KB892124.1, from coordinate 108,084 downwards.
CGGACAATGCCGCCGCCGGACACACCGGCCTCGCTGGTGGCTGCGCTGTCCATCGATGCCGCGACCGGCGACAGAATTTCCGTCACGACCCCTCCTTCGCTGAAGAACCTGTTGTCAGCTCACCGTATATACGGCAGCTTCTCCCGTTCAAGTGGAGGCGGAGGAGATTCTTCCGCTGATGCGGCCCCGGACCGTGGATCTTCCTGCGGGCGGCCGCGCCGTTCATGCCGCGTTCGGCCTTGCGCCGCAAGGGCCCGCTAGGCTGCCGACTGTCCGTCGATCACGCGCAGCACCCAGCACGGAAGCGATCCCCTTTGAGCTTTCTCACCGTCGGCCACCGCGGTGTCATGGGCGTCGAGCCCGAGAACACCCTTCGTTCCTTCGTCCGCGCCGAGCGCGAGGACATGGACCAGATCGAGCTCGACCTGCACCTGAGCAAGGACGGCGCCCTGATCGTCATGCACGACGTGAAGGTCGACCGCACCACGGACGGCTCCGGTCTGATCGGCGACTTCACCCTGGACGAGCTGCGCGATCTGGACGCGGGGCACGGCGAGCGGATCCCGGTGTTCGAGGAGGTGCTGGACGCGGTCACCAAGCCGATCCAGGCCGAGATCAAGGACGTCGCGGCGGCGCGCGTGCTGGCGGCGACGATGCTCGAGCGCGACCTGGCCGGGCGCGTGGACGTGCTGTCCTTCCACGACGAGGCGCTCGCGGAGATCCGCGAACTGGTGCCCGACGTGCGCACCGTCCTGGTCGCCCAGGGCCCGATGGGCTCGGAGATCGTCACCCGGGCCCAGGCGGTCGGCGCGAAGCTCGTCAGCCTGAGCCTGCGGCGGATCAGCCTGGCGCTGGTGCAGGAGTGCCACCGCGCGGGGATCTCGGTGATCTCCTGGACCGTGAACACCCCGGCCGACCTCGCGCTGGCGCGGGCCCTCGGCCTGGACGGCGTCGTCACCGACATGCCGGCGGTCAAGCGCGCGGTCGAGGGCGGCCTCACCGACTGGTGACCCTGCCCGGGTCGGGCGGGGCGGGCGGGGCGAGGCGAGGCGGCTCAGGCGAGCTTCTTGACCAGCAACTCGAAGGCGAGGTCGTCGCGGGTGGGCAGCCCGAACCGCGCGTCGCCGTACGGGAACGGGCTGGTGCGGCCGGTCCGTACGTAGCCGCGGCGCACGTACCAGGCGATCAGGTCCGCGCGCTGGGTGATCACCGTCATGTGCATCTCGTCCGCCGCCCACTCCTCGCGGGCCAGCCGCTCCGCCTCGGCGAGCACCAGCTTGCCCACGCCGCCGCCCTGGAGGGCCGGGCGCACGGCGAACATCCCGAAGTAGGCGTGCCCGTCGCGGTTCTCCAGCTGGCAGCAGGCCACGACGGCGCCGTCCGACTCGACCGCGAGGATCAGGCTCCGCTCGCCCTCGATGACGGCCGCCACGCCCTCGGGATCGGTGCGCTGGCCTTCGAGCAGGTCCGCCTCCGTCGTCCACCCGGTGCGGCTCGACTCGCCGCGGTACGCCGACTCGATCAGCGCGACGAGCGCGGGGACGTCCTCACGGGTGGCGGTACGGAAGACGGGGCGGGCGACGGGCTGTGCGGTCTCCATGGCGGGGGCGTCCTCTCGGCGGCGGCGGTTCGTCCCGAGGCTAGCCGTTCGTGCCGGGAGGCGGCACAAAACCCCTGGCCTCTACGTGCCGCACGAACTCCTCGGGCGGCGCGCACCCCCGCCGGCGCACCCACTGCTCCCAGGCCAGGTCCCACGCCCACGTGCCGTCGGTGGCCCGCCCGACCCTGACGTACTCGTAGGGCCCCTCGGCCAGCGGATCCGGGGCGTGGCTCGCGGCGACGACGAGTACCCGGCCTGCCGCGAGGTAGTCGGCGAGCGGTTCGCGCGACTCCTCGGGCAGGCTTCCCGGGACAAGGGTCATCTCGCGGCCCCTGCCGCGGCCGACACGGGCGGGAGCGGCGGCGAGGACCGGTAGGCCGTGGGCGGCCGGGTTGGCGGGCCAGCCGCGGCCGGGGGAGGTGGGCACGAAGCGCTTCTCGCCCGTGGGCGGCTCCCCGGCCTCCAGCGTGACGCCGAACCCGCCCTCCCGCAGGCGGGCGGCCAGCAGCGCCGTCTCGGGTTCCGTCCCCCGCTCGCCCTCCGCGGCGAGCGCGCGCAGCCGTCCGCGGACCTCGGCGAGCGGCACACCGAACACCTCGCGCACCGTCTTGAAGGCACGCGCGGCCGCGGTGCCGGGCAGCGGCTCGGCGCGCAGCACCACCTCGCCGTGGGCGGCGATCAGGGCGGCGCTGACGTGCTCGGGGACCTCGCCGCGTCCGCACCCCACCTCGCCGGCCCCGCATGCCTCGCAGCCGCCCTGCACGCTCCAGTGAAGGACGCCGTCGATGACGCACACACCGGCGTGATAGCCGGCCTCGGCGCCGCAGCGGGTGCAGGTCGTGAACAGCGGGGCGATCACGCCGGGGCCGTGCTCCATGCAGGGCAGCCTCGCGCAGCCGGGGACCTCGTGTCAGCCGGTTTTCCGGGCGGCGCGTGGGTAGCTTCGGGCCCGTGACGAACGTACTGAGCAGCCGGATCCTGCTGCGGCCGACGGATCTCGAGCGGTCCCGCGCCTTCTACCGCGACGACCTGGGGCTGGCGGTCTACCGCGAGTTCGGGCCCTGGGAGGAGCGCGGCACCGTGTTCTTCCTGGGCGGGGGCTTCCTGGAGGTCTCGGGGCGGGCCGACGGGCCGCCCGCCCCGGGGCTGCGGCTGTGGCTCCAGGTCGAGGACGTCGCGGAGTGCCACCGGCGGTTCGCCGGGCGCGGGGTGCGCATCGTGCGGGAGCCCGTCCGGGAGCCGTGGGGGCTGGTCGAGATGTGGCTCGAGGATCCCGACGGGATCGAGATCTGCGTGGTGGAGGTGCCGGCCGATCACCCGCTGCGCTACCGCCCCTAGGCCCGCTGCTCAGGCCGGGTCCACGCCCGTCTCGGCGCAGGCCGCCGCGAACCGGCGGACGCCCTCGGCGATCTCCTCGGTGCCGCTGGTGTCGGCGAAGCTCAGGCGGACGTACGGGGCCGGGGCCTCGGCGGCGAAGTAGGGGCGCCCGGGGGCCACGGCGGTGCCGGCACGCAGCGAGGCGGCGGCCAGGGCGGACTCGTCCGTGCCGTCGGGGAGCCGGAGCCAGAGCTGGTAGCCGCCGACGGGGACGTGGACCCCGGCCGTCAGACCCGGCAGTTCGCGGTGGAGGGCGGCGGACATCGCGTCACGGCGGTCGCGCAGGCCCGCGGAGACGGCCCGCAGATGGCGGGGCCAGGCGGGGGCGCCGACGAGTTCGAGGGTGGCCTCCTGGAGGGGCCGCGGCACGAAGAAGCTGTCGACGACCTGGATGGCGCGCAGCCGCTCCATGACCGGGCCGCGGGCGACCAGCGCGCCGACGCGCAGGCTGGGCGAGGTGGGCTTGGTCAGCGAGGTGACGTGCACGACGGTGCCGTACGGGTCGTCCGCGACCAGGGGCGGCGGCGGTTCGGCGCCGTGGCCGAGGCGCCGGGCGAAGTCGTCCTCGATGACGAAGGCCCCGGCGGCGCGGGCGATCTCGGTGATCCGGTGGCGGCGGTCGGCGGCGAGGACGGCCCCGGTGGGGTTCTGGAAGAGCGGCTGGCAGAAGAAGACCCGGGCGCCGGTGGCGGCGAAGGCGTCGGCGAGCAGCTCGGGGCGCACGCCGTCCTCGTCCACGGGGACGGGGACGGGACGCAGGCCGGCGGCGCGCGCGACGGCCATGGCGCCGGGATACGTCGGCGACTCGACCAGCACCGGCGAGCCGGGCGGGGCGAGCGCGCGCAGGGCGGTGGTGAGCGCGGCCTGGCCGCCCGCCGTGACGAGGACGTTGGCGGGGCCGAGGGCGCCGCCGGGGCCGCCCGCCTCGCGGGCGAACCAGGCCCGCAGCGCCGTCAGCCCCTCCAGCGGCGGCATGTCCCAGGCGCCGGGCCGGCGGGCGGCGCGGGCGAGCGCGGCGCCGAGGGCCTGCCCGGGCTGGAGCGAGGAGTGCAGATAGCCGCCGTTGAAGGCGATGACCCCGGGCGGGGGTACGGCGAGGCTGGCGGTCACGCCGGAGGCGTCGACGACCCTGGGCGCGGGTTCGCCGTGCTGCTCCTCGACGGTGAGGGCGACCTGCTGCCAGGAGGTGTCGACGGCCCGAGGTCCGGCGGCGGCGCTGCGGGCACGGTAGGCGCCCGCGCCGGGACGGGTGACGACCAGCCCCTCGGCCGCGAGGGCGGCCAGGGCGCGGGAGACCGTGACGGGGCTGACGCCGAAGCGGTCGACGAGAACACGACTCGACGGCAGCTTCTCGCCCGGCGAGTAGCGGTGAAGCTCATCGCGCAGGGTATCCGCGAGGTTTCCGGAACTGCTACCGTCATTCATGACAGCACAGAATAGCGCTACTGCGGTTCCGCCGATAGCGGTCGGGAGCCGCGCGGGCGGCACCGCTCTCGCCGGACTGGGCGTCGCCGCCTTCTCCCTGACCTTCCCCGCGACGCACTGGGCGCTGACGGGGCTCGGCCCCTGGACGGCCACCACCGTCCGGGGCGTGCTGGCCGCGGCCGTGGCGGCCGTCTGTCTCACCGCGGCGCGGGTGCCGGTGCCCGACCGCCGGTACTGGCCGGGGCTCGCGGTCGTGGCCCTCGGTGTCGTCCTCGGCTTCCCCCTGCTGACCACCCTGGCGCTGCGCACCACCGACACCTCGCACGCCGCCGTCGTCGTGGGCGCGCTGCCGCTGGTGACCGCGGTGCTGGCCGCCGTACGCGTCGGGACGCGCCCGTCGAAGCCGTTCTGGTCCGCCGCCGTCGCGGGCGGTGCCGTCGTGGTGGGCTTCGCCCTCTGGCAGGGCGGCGGAGCCCTGACCACGGGCGACCTCTTCCTCTTCGCGTCGCTGCTGGTCTGCGCGGCCGGCTACGTCGAGGGCGGGCGGCTGGCCTCGGTCATGCCGGGCTGGCAGGTCATCGGGTGGGCGCTGGTGGGCGCGCTGCCCCTGACGGTGCCGGCGGCGGCGGTCGCGCTCGCGCTCGAACCGGTGCACCTCGGCGGGCAGGCGGTGGCGGGGCTGCTCTGGGTCTCGGTGGTGTCCCAGTTCCTCGGGCTGATGGTCTGGTACCGGGGCATGGCCGCCATCGGCGTCGCGCGTGCCAGCCAGTTGCAGCTCGCGCAGCCGTTGCTGACGCTCGTCTGGGCCGCCGCGCTGCTCGGCGAGGACCTGGGCGCGCTGACCGGGCCGGCCGCGCTGGCGGTCCTGGTGTGCGTGGCCGTCACCCAGCGGGCCCGCAGCTGAGGCCCTGTACGGCCCCGCCGCGCTCCCCCGGTACGCCCGTGCGCTGGAGTGTGCGCCGCCGTGGCCGGGCATCCTCCGCGCAGGAGCCGAAGGAGGGCCGCTCATGCACGGACCACCGCTGGTGGCCTGGCTGCTCGTGGTGCTCGGCACCGCCACGGGGGCGTACTGCCTGTTCCGCACCCGGCTCGGCTGCCCCGGCACCGGGCCCGAGGAGCGCCGGGTGGCGCGCGCCGAGGCGCTGATGGGGATGGGCATGGCCGCGATGGCGGTGCCGGTGTCGGTCCTCGATCCGCCGCGGTGGGCCGCCGCGGCCTTCGGCCTGGTCTTCGGCGCCGCCGCGGTGCGGGCGCTGCTGCTGGCCCGTCACGACGCGCACCATCTGCACCACGCGGTGGGCGCCGGGGCGATGGTCTACATGGCGGTGGCCATGGCCGAGGCGGGCGCCGTCGGCGGCGCGGCCCACGCGGGCCACGCCCCTGCCGGGACGCCCGCGGCGACCGGGCTGCTGCTGGCGTACTTCGCGATATACGTCCTGGCCGCGGGCGTCCGTCTGGTCTCGGCTCCGGCCACCGTGGCCGCGGCGGGTACGGGGGCCGCGGGGGGCGCCGTACCGGTGGCGCACGCTCCCGAACTGGCCTCGGCGTGCCGCGTGTCCATGGCGATCGGGATGTTCGCCATGCTCCTCACCCTGTGACGGCAGTGAGGCGCGTCACTTTCCCCTCGAAGACCGTACCCGTGCGGAGCGACGCCCTCATAGTGTGGCGGCATGACCGTCCCGCTCGCGCTGCTCCTGCTCGGTGCGGTGGCGGCCGCCATGGCCCCTCGCCTGCTCACCCGCGCCGCCTGGCCCGAGCGGGAACCGGTGCTGGCCCTGTGGGTGTGGCAGTGCGTGGTCGGCGCGGTTCTGCTGTGCCTGTTCCTGGCCATGGCCCTCAGCGCCTCCGCCACCTGGACCTGGCTGCGCGAGGGGCTGTTCGCCTTCGCCCCCCGGGGTGTCGTCGCCGCCTACGAACTGCCCGGCTACGGTCCCTGGGCGGGCTATCTGGCGGTCCTGCTGGCCTGCGGCGGCGTCTGGACGGCGGCGATGCTCGCCCGCGAGATCCGCAGGGCCGGCGCCCGGCAGCGGGCACGCCGCGCCGAACTGCGGGCCCGTTCGCCACGGCTGCCCGGTGAGGCCGCCGCCTCCGACGAGCGGCTGGTCGTCCTGGAGAGTGAGCGTCCGGACGCCTGGTGGCTGACCGGCCCCCGGCCGCAACTGGTCATCACCACGGCCGCGCTGCGACGCCTGAAGGGGCGTCAGCTCGACTCGGTACTCGCCCACGAGCAGGGCCACGCGCGGGCCAGGCACGACGTCCTGCTGCACTGCGCCGGCGCACTGGCCTCGGGGTTCCCGCAGGTGCCGGTCTTCGCCGGGTTCCGCGACCAGGTGCACCGGCTCGTCGAGCTCGCCGCCGACGACATCGCCTCACGCCGCTTCGGGCGGCTCACGACCGCGCTGGCCCTGGTCGAACTCAACGAGGACCGCGGTGTGTTCGGCCCCTGTCCGGCGCCGGACGCGCAGGTCCCGGTCCGCGTCAACCGGCTGCTGGACCCGGCGCCCCGCCTCACCCGCCTCGGCCGCGCCCATGCCTCCGCGTGCGCGCTGCTGATCCCCGTCGTGCCGTTGGTCGTGGCATTCGGCCCGGGAATCGGGGCGCTCACGTAGCCTCGGCTGTATGCACGCCCCTCCCGCACCGTCCGACGTCCGGGATCCCGACCGCGCCCTGCGCACCGCGTGTCTGAGCCAGTGCGCGGCGGCCTCCGCCGCCTTCCTGCTGCTGCTCGGGCTCGTCGCGGCGCGCTGGGGGCCGCTGCTCGCCGCCGACCGGGCCCTCACGGTGGAGCTGCACGCCGTCGCGGTGCGGCACTCCGGCTGGACCCGGCTCAACCGCGTGCTCACCGACTGGGTCTGGGATCCGCTGACGATGCGTCTGCTGCTGCTCGCGGCCGTGGTGTGGCTGCTCGTACGGCGCGAGAACCGCAAGGCCCTGTGGCTGGTGCTGGCCGGCACCCTCGGCTGGGTGATCCAGCAGGCCGCCAAGGCCCTCGTCGGCCGGGAACGCCCGCGCTGGCCCGACCCCGTCGACTCAGCGGCCTTCGCCGCCTTCCCCTCCGGCCACGCGACGACCGCCGCACTCGTCTGCGGCGCCCTGCTGTGGCTGCTGCTGCTGCGCGTGCCAGCCCGCTCCCCCTGGTTCGTGGCCGCCTGCGCCGTCGCCTTCGTGTCGGTCGTCGGCGTCGGCTTCACCCGCGTCTACCTCGGCGTCCACTGGCCCTCCGACGTCCTGGGCGGCTGGCTGCTCGCGGCGGCCGTCCTCACGGGCACGGCCGCGCTCTGCGAACCCTGGCGCACGGGCACCGGGGAACCGGACCGGCCGCCCCCCTGAGACGCCGTACCGCCCGACGGTTCGGGGGAGGATGGCGGGCATGACCATCAAGGGATACATGTTCGACTTCTCCGGGACGCTACTGCGGGCCGAGCCCGCCCGGCGCTGGCTGGGCACGGTGCTGGAGCGGCTGGGGGTCACGCTCGGCGAGAGCGAACTGGCGGCCTACGCGGAGCGCCTGGAACGGGCCGGCGGGCTTCCGGGCGGCGCGCCGCCGGAGCGCGTGCCGGCGCGGCTGGAGCGGCTGTGGCAGGAGCGGGATCTGTCGGCGGAGCACCACCGCGCGGCGTTCACCGCGCTGGCGCGGCAGGTGGAGCTGCCGTGGGAGGAGGCCTACGAGGCGCTGTACGACCGGCACATGGAGCCTGACGCCTGGTCGCCGTACCCGGACGCGAGGGAGGTGCTCGGGGAGTTGCGGCACCGGGGCGTGCCGGTGGCGGTGGTGAGCAACATCGGTTGGGACCTGCGGCCGGTGTTCCGCGCCCATGGTCTGGAAGAGCTGGTGGACGTCTTCGTCCTGAGCTTCGAGCACGGCGCCAAGAAGCCGGATCCGCGGCTGTTCCGCATCGCGTGCGAGGGGCTGGGCCTGCCGCCGGAGCGCGTCGCGATGGTCGGGGACGACCGGCGTGCGGACGGCGGGGCGGCGGCGCTGGGCTGCGCGGTGCACCTGGTGGACCACCTGCCCGTGGAGCAGCGCCCGTCGGGGCTGCTGCCGGTGCTGGAGCTGACCGCCTGACGGGATGTGAGCCGCCGGCGGAGATGCGGTACCCGGCGGTCCCCCGCGCCGCCGGGTACATGCACCTCACCCCCGTGACCCGCATGAGCATGCCACTCACGGCGGGCCGGCTCTGAGTATATTGGCTCCGAGCCAGTCAACGCAGGAGTAAAGCATGTCCCCTCGGCGACCTTCGGTCAATGAAGCGATGCGCCGGCGTTCACGGGAGCGCCTGCTGCAGGCGACCGTTGAACTGGTGGAGGAGCGCGGGTACGAGGCCACGACGCTCGGGGACATCGCCGACCGCGCGGGCACGGCACGCGGTCTGGTGTCGTACTACTTCCCCGGCAAGCGGCTGCTGCTGCAGTCGGCCGCGCACCGGCTGATGCACTGCGAACTGGCCGCGGCGCTGAGGCGGGAGCCCGCCCCCGCCGACGGCCGCGAGGTGCTGGCCCGGGCGATCGACGCCGTCCTGGCGCTGCCCGTGCGCCATCCGGTCGTCATGCGGGCGCACATGGCAGGCATCCTCCAGGCGGAGGGGTTCAGCGAGTGCGAGGAACGGCAGCGCCTGGCCGAACTGCTGCTGGGCGCCGTACGGGCCTGGGGTTCGGCGGACCCCGAGCAGGACTACCGGATGCTGCGGGCTCTGCTCATGGGCGGGGTGTTCGCGCAGTTGATCCCGGGCGCGGCCATGCCGCTGGCGCGGCTGAGGGCCGACGCCTTCCAGCGGTACGGCCTGCCCTGGGAACTCGGCGTTCCGCCGGGCGACCTGCCGCCCGGCGGAACGCCGCTGCCCGGGACCGCTCAGCGGTAGTCGGGCTGGGTCTGGACGTTGAGCTCGGCGATCCTGATGCCCCGGGCGCTGTCGGTGCGCCGGTCGGAGATCTTGAGGACGTCGAAGCCCTTGGCGATGTCGTTCGAGTAGATGTAACCGTTGTAGTAGTAGGCGCTCCAGGAGCCGCCGAGGGTCAGCGTGTCGGCCGAGATGGGCCCGCGCTCGAAGAAGCCGATCTCCTTGGGTCGGGCGGAGTCGGTGAAGTCCCAGACGGAGACGCCGCCCTGGTACCAGGCCTGGACCATGATGTCGCGGCCCTTGGCGGGGATGAGCGACCCGTTGTGGGCGACGCAGTTCTCGGTGTCGGCCTGGTGGCGCGGGATCTTGTAGTAGTTGCGGAAGACGAGCTTGGACTTGCCGTGCTTGCGGACGATGTCGTAGATGCCGTCGGCACCGCGCTGCGGACCGATCGCGGCGTTGCACTCGGCGCCGCCACCACCGCCCAGCTCGTCGGTGAAGACGACCTTGTTGCCCCGTTCGTTGAAGGTCGCCGAGTGCCAGAACGAGAAGTTGACGTTGTCCTGGACGCGGTCGAGGACCTTCGGCCGCTCGGGGTCGGAGATGTCCATCAGGATGCCGTCGCCCATGCAGGCGCCAGCGGCGAGCTTCAGCTTCGGGAACGCGGTGATGTCGTGGCAGCCGGTGGTCTCACTGACCCGGGCCTGGGTGTCGGTGGGCGGGACGCCCGGGTTGCCGCCGTCCGGGAAGAGGACGGGGAAGGCCGTGACGGCAGCCTGCTCCGGGTGGTTGCGCGGGATCTTCACCACGGAGATGCCGTCGTGCGGCGGCTGGCAGTCGGGGAAGGAGGCGCTGGGCGAGTAGGAGGACACATAGACGAACAGGTCGCGCTTGCCGGGCACGAGGGTGTGGGTGTGGGAACCGCAGGCGGTCTCCACGGCGGCGACGTAGCGCGGGTTGGCCTTGTCGCTGATGTCGAAGACCTTGACGCCCTCCCAGGAGGACTTCTCGGCGGCGGACTGGCTCGTGCTCGCGCAGGAGTTGTCGGAGCGCGAGGAGTCGGTGGACAGGACCAGCAGGTTCCCCGAGACCGAGATGTCGTTCTGGGATCCGGGGCACAGGACCTGGCTGACCATCTTGGGGCTGGTGGGACGGCTGATGTCGTAGATGACAAAGCCGTCGTAGTTGCCCGCGAAGGCGTATCTCCCCTGGAACGCCAGGTCGGTGTTGAACCCCCCTAGGGACTGCTTGGGTATGTTGACCAGGTGCTCGACGTTGGCGCTCGTGACGACCTCGTCGACACCCGGGATGCTCCCGTCGGCCGTGGCGGGGGCGGGGACCGCCAGTCCGAGCAACGTGACGGCGGCGGCCGCCAGGGTCGCCAGTCGTCCGGGGCGAGCGAGGGCTGTACGTAAGCGCTTCACCGCGTCCTCCCTTGTATCCGTTCGCGATTGAACTTCATGCGGACCCCGGCAGTATGGCCCTTCTCATGTGCGCGTCAAAAGATGACAATGCTCTGGTGTTTTCCTCGTATCGCGTTGCGACGCTGCCCGCGCTGGCCCTCACCGCCTCCTTAGTGCTCGCCCTGACCAGCTGCGATGGCGGTTCCGGGAGCGATTCCGCGTCCGCCGCGCCCTCGGTCATCGCGCCGGGCGCACCGGGTGAGAAAGCCACCACACTCTCCAGGGACGAGGCGGCGAAGGCCCTGCCCGACGACTCCCCGAACCCGGCAGACCTCACCTATGTGACGAACATGGTCGCCCACCACCAGCAGGCGCTTGTCATGACCGCCCTTGCCGACAACCACGCCTCGGGGGAGCAGGTCCGGGCGCTCGCCGCACGCATCGACGCCGCGCAGGGCCCGGAGATCGACGTCATGGAGGCCTGGCTCAAGACCAACGGCGGCTCCCACGGCACCGCCCACGACCATGACCACGCCTCGATGCCCGGAATGGCGACCGCGGCGCAGCTGGCCGCGCTGCGCGAGGCGCGCGGCGCCGAGTTCGACCGGCAGTTCCTGCGTCTGATGATCGCCCACCACCGCGGAGCGGTGACGATGGCCACGGACGTGCTCACGCACGGCCGCAACGTCCAGGTCGGCGAGTGGGCGAACGACGTGATCGCGCAGCAGAGCGCCGAGATCGCCCGGATGCGCGCCATGGGCTGACATCCCGGACCGCGACACGCTCCGGTGCCCTCCCCCCGGCGGCCCCCTCGGTGCGATGCTGGACGTGGCCGCCCGTCCCGCCCGCTCCGGGCGGCACACGGGCCGCCGAGGTGAACCCAACCCTCGCCGAAGGGGAGGCGCCCGTGCTGCGTGTGGCAGTCGTCGGTTCAGGTCCCAGCGGGGTGTACACGGCCGAGGCGCTGACCCGCCAGGAGGCGGTGCCGGACGTCTCCGTCGACGTTCTCGACCGGCTGCCCTGCCCCTACGGGCTGGTCCGGTACGGGGTGGCCCCCGACCACGAGAAGATCAAGTCCCTGCAGGGCACGCTGCGGCGCGTCCTGGAGGACCCCCGGATCCGTTTCCTGGGCGATGTGACCGTCGGGGGTCCGGGGCTGTCCCCGCGGGCCCTGCTGGGGCTGTACCACGCGGTGGTGTACTGCTTCGGCGCCGCGACGGACCGCCGGCTGGGCGTGCCCGGGGAGGACCTGCCCGGCAGTTGCGCGGCCACGCACTTCGTCTCCTGGTACAGCGCCCATCCCGACGAGGCTCCCGACGGTTTCCCGCTGCGCGCCCGCTCCGCCGTCGTCGTCGGGGTGGGCAACGTCGCCGTCGACGTGGCCCGCATCCTGGCCCGGGGCGGCGAGGAACTGCGCCGCACCGATGTGCCCGAGGGAGTACTGCGGGCCCTGGCGGACAGCCGCGTCACGGACGTCCACATGGTGGGGCGGCGCGGGCCCTCGCAGGCGAAATTCACCACCAAGGAGCTGCGCGAGCTCGGCGACCTGCCCGACGCCGACGTGCTGGTACGCCCCGAGGAGCTGGAGCTCGACCCCGCGTACACCGATCCGCAGGACCTCGTACCGGTCGCCCGGCGCAATGTGGAGGTGCTGCGCGGCTGGGCCTCCCGGCCGGCCGCGGGCCGGCGGCGCCGCATCCATCTGCGGTTCTTCCTGCGACCCGTGGCGGTGCTCGGTGAGGACGGGGTGACGGGGGTGCGGTTCGAGCGGACCGCTCCGGACGGGCGGGGCGGGGTGCGGGGCACCGGTGTCCTGGAGGACATCGACGCCCAACTGGTGCTGCGGTCGGTCGGTTACCGCGGCGTACCGCTGGAGGGGCTGCCCTTCGACGACCGGCTCGGCATCGTGCCCAACGAGGAGGGCCGTGTGCTGCGCGGTGGTGTGCCCTCGCCCGGAGAGTACGTCGCCGGCTGGATCAAGCGCGGGCCGACCGGGGTCATCGGCACCAACCGGCCCTGCGCCAAGCAGACGGCGGCGGCCCTGGTCGCCGACGCGCGGGAACTGCTGGCCCGCCGCACCACGGCCGCCGATCCGCTGGAGGGGCTTCGGGCACTGGGGCAGGACCCGGTGGAGTGGACCGGGTGGGAGGCCATCGAGGCCGCCGAGGCGGCGCTGGGCCGGTCGCTGGACCGCGCGACCGTGAAGATCCCCGACTGGGAAGGGCTGTTGGCAGCCGCACGCCCCACGGGCTGAGACCCGCGGGGAGCGAATGGAGCCCCTCCGCGATCACCAGGCCGTTCACGCCCACCGGGATCCCGGGCAACTGCCTCGTCGGGCAACTGCCTCGTCGTTCCCCCGCTCACCCGCGCCGCGTTCGAGGAGCTGCCCATGGCGACGCCGCCGCACCGTCCCGCCGTCCATCCCGTCGACGAGGTCCTGCCCGCCGTCCAGCTCGGGGCGTTCGGGCTGCAGCACGTACTGGCGATGTACGCCGGCGCGGTGGCCGTGCCGCTCATCGTCGGCGGTGCGCTGAAGCTGCCGCCCGCCGACCTCGCCTACCTGATCACGGCGGACCTGCTGGTGTGCGGCATCGCCACGCTGCTGCAGTGCGTGGGCTGGTGGCGGTTCGGTGTCCGGCTGCCCATCATGCAGGGCTGCACCTTCGCGGCGGTCGCGCCCATGGTGCTGATCGGACAGGACGGCGGACTCCCCGCGATCTACGGCGCCGTCATCGCCTCGGGAGTGGCGATGGTCCTACTGGCACCGGTCTTCGGGCGGCTGCTGCGGTTCTTCCCACCGCTGGTGACCGGCACCGTGATCCTGGTCATCGGGCTCAGCCTGCTACCGGTGGCGGGCAACTGGGCCGCGGGAGGGGCGGGTTCGGCCGACTTCGGGGCGCCGCGGAACATCGGGCTGGCTGCCGCGGTGCTCGTGGCCGTCCTGCTGGTGCAGCGCTTCGCGCCCCCTGCCGTCGCGCGCATCGCGGTCCTGGCGGGCATCGTGCTGGGCACCCTGGCGGCCGTGCCGCTGGGCTTCACCGACTTCGGCGCGGTCGGCGACGCCGACTGGGTCGGGATCAGCACGCCGTTCCACTTCGGCACGCCCGACTTCCAGGGCGCGGCGATCGCCTCCATGCTCGTCGTGGCCCTGGTGACGATGACCGAGACGACCGGCGACATCATCGCCGTGGGCGAGTTGACCGGCCGCCACGTGGAGCCGCGGCGGCTCGCGGACGGGCTGCGCGCCGACGGCGTGTCGACCGTGCTCGGCGGGGTCTTCAACACCTTCCCGTACACCGCCTACGCCCAGAACGTGGGGCTGGTGGGGATGACCCGGGTGCGCAGCCGCTGGGTGGTGGCGACCGCGGGCGGCATCCTCGTGCTGCTGGGGCTGCTGCCCAAACTGGGCGCCGTGGTCGCGGCGATCCCGGCGCCGGTGCTGGGCGGCGCGGGCCTGGTGATGTTCGGGACGGTGGCGGCCAGCGGGGTGCGGACCCTGTCCACCGTCGACTTCCACGGCAACGGCAATCTGACCGTGGTGGCGGTGTCGGTCGCGGTCGGACTGCTGCCGGTCGGCGTCCCGAATGTGTACGACGCCTTCCCCGACTGGTTCCAGACGGTGATGGACAGCGGGATCAGCGCGGGGTGCATCACCGCGATCGCGCTGAACCTGCTCTTCAACCACCTGCCCGGCGGCCCCGGTTCAGGCGCGGACGAGGCCGCCGACCCCGCCGGGCCGCCCGTCCTGCCGGTCGGTGGCGGCGAGGACGCCGTCCACGAGCCCGGGGAGGAGCGCCTCTAGGTCGGCGCGCGGCGCGTTCGTCTTGGACGTGCCCCGGTGGTTCCGGGTGACCACGCCGGCGCCCGGAGCACCCGGAAGAGGGCTCTCCCGCCCGGCTCGACCGCGGATCTGCCAGCCGGATCCCGGGGGCCGGAACAGGGCCGACGGGTCCGCGGACGGTGACCGCCTGGCCGCTCGTTTCACGTACGGGGCACCGCCCGCCCGCGGCCGGGTGCGCCCCCCTTCCCTGGGGAAACGCGCGCCGCGGTCCCCGTTGTCGGTGGGGCGGTGCAGAATCTGTGAGGCAGGACACATTCCCGTAGTTCGGAGATGGTGCGTCATGGACGACGTCGTACTCGCGATCGGCACACGCAAAGGACTGTTCCTGGGACGGCGGCGTGGCGGCGCCGGCACGTGGGAGCTGACCGGACCGCACTTCCCCATGCAGGCGGTGTACTCGGTCGGCATCGACACGCGCCGGGCAGTGCCCCGGCTGCTGGTCGGCGCGGACAGCTCGCACTGGGGCCCCTCGGTCTTCCGCTCCGACGACCTCGGGCGCAGTTGGGAGGAGCCGGCGCGGCCCGCGGTGCGGTTCCCCAAGGACACGGACACCTCGCTGGAGCGCGTCTGGCAGATCCAGCCCGCCGGCACCGGCGCCCCGGACCTGGTGTGGGCCGGCACGGAACCGGGCGCGCTCTTCCGCTCCGACGACGGCGGGGTGACCTTCGAGTTCGTGCGGAGCCTGTGGGAGCACCCGCAGCGGGAGCTGTGGGGCGCCGGATTCGGCGGGCAGGCGGTGCACACGGTGGTCACCGATCCGCGTGACGCCGACGCGGTGATCGCGGCCGTCTCCTCCGGCGGCGTCTACCGCTCGTCCGACGGCGGCGCGAGCTGGACGTCGTCCAACACCGGGCTCAAGGCGGAGTTCCTGCCCGACCCCTACCCGGATTTCGGCCAGTGCGTGCACAAGATCGCCCGCGACGCGGAGGACCCGGACCGGTTGTATCTGCAGAACCACGGCGGGGTCTACCGCAGCGACGACGCCGGCGCGGCGTGGACGGAGATCGGCAAGGGCCTGCCCGCGGACTTCGGCTTCGCGGTCACCACCCACCCCCGCCGCGGCGGCGTCGCGTACGTCTCCCCGGTCAACGACGGCAGCGACCGCTACCAGCCCGACTACCGCTGCCGGGTCTACCGCACCGAGGACGCGGGGGCCTCGTGGACGGCCCTGTCCGCCGGCCTGCCCACGGAGGACCACTACGGCGTGGTCCTGCGCGACGCGCTGCGCACCGACGACGCGGACCCGGTCGGCGTGTACTTCGGCAACCGCAACGGCGAGGTGTACGCCAGCTCCGACGAGGGCGACAGCTGGCGGCTCGTGGTCTCGCACCTGCCCGACGTGCTGTGCGTGAGGGCGGCCGTGGTCTGACTGTCGGTGCGAGCCACTAGAGTGACTCCCCGTGGCAGCACGACCGTTGAACGAGATCGTCGAAGAGGGCTGGGCCAAGGCGCTTGAGCCGGTCGCCGGGAAGATCGCCGAAATGGGCGACTTCCTGCGCGCCGAGATAGCCGCGGGCCGCACCTACGTGCCGTCGGGGGCGAACGTGCTGCGCGCGTTCCAGCAGCCCTTCGACGACGTCAGGGTGCTCATCGTGGGCCAGGACCCGTACCCCACCCCGGGGCACGCCGTCGGGCTGTCGTTCTCGGTGGCCCCGGAGGTGCGGCCGCTGCCCGGCAGCCTGGAGAACATCTACCGGGAGCTGAACACCGACCTCGGCCTGCCCCGGCCCTCCAACGGCGACCTGACCCCCTGGACGCGGCAGGGCGTCCTGTTGCTCAACAGGGCGCTCACCACCGCACCCCGCAAGCCCGGGGGGCACCGCGGCAGGGGCTGGGAGGAGGTCACCGAGCAGGCCATGCGCGCGCTCGTCGCGCGCGGCAAGCCGCTGGTGTCCATCCTGTGGGGCTCCGACGCGCGCAGGCTTCGCCCGCTGCTGGGAAGTCTTCCTGCGGTCGAGTCCGCCCACCCCTCTCCCATGTCGGCCGACCGCGGCTTCTTCGGGTCGCGTCCGTTCAGCCGGGCCAACGACCTCCTGGCACGGCAGGGCGCGAATCCGGTGGACTGGCGGCTGCCCTGACAGAGGCAGCCGTTACCCTGCCCGGGTGACGACGCAATCGAACACCCCGGCGGGCTGGTACCCGGACCCGCACGGCACGCAGAACCTGCTGCGCTACTGGGACGGCTCCCAGTGGACGGAGCACACCCACCCGGGCGGCGCGCAGGTCCCGTCGCAGCCCAAGGAGAACCCCTGGGAACTGGGCGTCGACGGGGGCGCCGACCCCTCGCGCATCCAGCGCCAGGTGCAGCAGCAGGCGGGCGTCGCCCCCACCGGCCCGGGTGGGGGAACGCTCTTCAGCGAGCCCGTCCTGGTGGTCAACCAGAAGGCCAAGCTCATCGAGCTGAACAACGAGTACAGCGTCTTCGACCAGCAGGGGCGCCAGCTCGGCTCGGTGCTCCAGGTCGGCCAGAGCACCGCGCGGAAGGTGCTGCGCTTCGTCGCGAGCGTCGACCAGTTCCTGTCGGTGCGCCTGGAGGTCCGTGACGCGCACGGACAGCCGCAGCTGCTGCTGACGCGTCCGGCGAAGTTCATCAAGTCGAAGGTGATCGTGCAGCGCGCCGACGGCATGACGCTCGGCGAGATCGTCCAGCAGAACGCCATCGGCAAGATCAACTTCGCCTTCGAGGTGAACGGCCAGAAGATCGGGGCGATCAAGGCCGAGAACTGGCGCGCCTGGAACTTCGCCATCGTCGACCACACCGACACCGAGGTCGCCCGGATCACCAAGACCTGGGAGGGCCTGGCGAAGACGATGTTCACCACCGCCGACAACTACGTGCTGCAGATCCACCGGCAACTGCCGGACCCCCTGCTGAGCATGGTCGTCGCCTCCGCCCTGACCGTGGACACCGCCCTCAAGCAGGACTCGCGCGGACTCGGCTGATCGTGGCACGAATACGGTGCCGGGGCGTGCGGACCCGGCACCGTATCAGGACAGAACCGGACAGGTAACCCCTGCGATGGACCCGCCCGAACAACCGAGCGCGCAAAGGCACTAGCATGCCTCGCCATGAGCACTGCCGAAGGCCCCGCACCCGGCCTGCCCGTTCGTATGCCCCGCCCCCGCCAGCCCGGGCGGCACCGGCGGCCGGAACCGCTGACCGCGCCCGAGGGTGCACCCGCGCTGGTCCTCGCCGTGCCCGGCACCCCCTCCTCCGCGATACGCAGTCTCGCGGAGGAGATCGTCAGCATCGCCCGCATCGAGCTCTCCGGACTCGACCCGCGTATCGGCTACGTCGACGGCGACGGCGAGGAGTACCCGACTCTCGAGTCCGTGCTGGCCCAGGCCGCCACCGAGCGCGGTGACCAGACCCCCGCGGCCGTCGTGGTCCCCCTGCTGGCCGGCCCCGAGGCCTCGGTGATGCGCCGACTGCGCCAGGCCGTGGCGGACAGCCGTTCCGCGGCGGAGGTGACCGACGTGCTCGGCCCCCACCCGCTGCTGGCGGAGGCGCTGCACGTGCGTCTCTCCGAGGCCGGCCTGGCCCGCGCCGACCGCGCCCGCCTGTTCACTGTGGCCACGGCCGCCGACGGCATCATCCTGGCCACCGTGGGTGGCGAGGAGGCCGTCCAGGCTGCGGGGGTGACCGGTCTGCTGCTGGCCGCGCGTCTCGCGGTGCCGGTGCTGGCCGCCGCGCTGGACATCGAGGGCTCGGTCGCCGGGGCCGCCGAGCAGCTGCGCTCCTCCGGCTCGACCACGCTGGCTCTCGCGCCGTACGTGGTCGGTCCCGAGGTCGCCCCCGAGGTGCTGCACGACGCCGCCAAGGAGGCCGACTGCTCCGCGGCCGACGCGCTGGGCCCCTACCCGGCCATCGGCAAGCTGGTCGTCTCCACGTACACCGCGTCCCTGGGCATCGCCCAGCCGTCGCAGGGCGCTCCGCTGGGCTGAAGCCGCGGGCCTCGACGACGACGGCGTGGTGGTCGGCCCCGGCATACCGGGGCCGACCACCACGCCGTTGCGCGTACGGGCATGCCGCCGCCGTCAGCCGAAGACCACGCAGGACGCGGCCGGCACGGGAACCGAGCCCGCGAGCTTCGGCGTGCCGGTGGCCGGGTCCACGTCGAACCAGCTGACGTCGCCGGAGCGCTCGTTGGCCGCGTAGAGCCGCTTCCCGGAGGGGTCGAGGGTCAGATGGCGCGGCCAGTCACCGCCGCAGTCCACCGTCTCCAGCAGTTCCAGCCGGTCACCGCTGGCATCGACGGACAGCACGGCGATGCTGTTGTGCCCGCGGTTGGCGGCCCAGGCGAACCGGCCGTCGGGGGAGACGACCAGCTCGGAGGGGTAGTTCGGGCCGGAGGCGTCCGCGGGCAGCACGCAGACCTCGGCGACGGGCTTCAGACGGCCCGCCTCCGCGTCCCAGTGACAGACCGTCACCACGGAGTCCAGCTCGTTCATGACGTAGGCGCGGTCCCCGCGCGGGTGGAAGGTCAGGTGGCGCGGTCCGCTGCCGGAGCGCAGGCCCATCTCGCGTTCCACCTCCAGTTCCCCGCTGTCCGCGTCGAGTTCGCAGACGCGTACGGAGTCCGTGCCGAGGTCCACGGTCAGCACCCAGCGCCCGGAGGGGTCGGGCAGCACCATGTGGGCGTGCGGGCCCTCCTGCCGCTCCGGGTCGGGGCCGTCGCCCTCGTGCTCCAGGACGTGGCGCGGCCCGCCGAGCGCGCCGCGCTCGTCGACCGGCAGCACGCTGACGGTGCCGGAGGCGTAGTTGGCGGTGAGCAGGTGTCCCCGGTGCAGGCACAGGTGGGTGGGCGCGCCGCCGCCCACCGGCACTGTGGCGCCCAGCGGTTCGGGGCGGGCGGGGTCTCCCAGTGAGAACACGGCCGCGCCGCCGTCCTCGGGGTGCTCGCTGACGGTGTAGAGCAGCCCGCGGTCCTCGGAGAGCACGAGGAAGGACGGGTCACCCACCGCGGAGTCGGTGCGCAGCACCGTCAGCGCTCCCGAATCGGGGTCGACGGCGGCGGTGGTCAGTCCCTTGCCGCCCGCCGAGGTGAACGACCCGATGTAAACGTGCCCGGCCACTGCCGTACCTCTTCCGCAGGTTGTCTGTACGGCGGCTGAGAGTAACGCAGTGGCCGGAAACCGATCCCGTTGCCCCCGTCACACCAGCGTCTCGCCGCGGGCGAGGGCGAGCGACTCGGGGTGGTGGACGTAGGCGGGCGTCAGGTCGCCGGTGTCGTAGTAGCGGTGGAAGACGCCGGTGGCCGAGCCGGAGATGGGCGGGACGATCCACGACCAGTCGGCGGGCACCGGACGGCCCTTGCGCTCCTCCCGTTCGATGTGGGCGAGGAAGCGCCGGGACTCGGTGTGGTGGTCGGTGATACTGGCGCCGACGCGGTCGAAGGAGTGCAGCACCGCCCGGTTGAGCTCGACCAGGGCGCGGTCGCGCCAGAGCGAGCGGTCGCTGCCGGTGTCCAGGCCGAGCCGGTCGGCGAAGCGCGGCAGGAGGTCGTAGCGGTCGGTGTCGGCGAAGTTGCGGGCGCCTATCTCGGTGCCCATGTACCAGCCGTTGAAGGGGGCGGCCGGGTAGCAGACGCCGCCGATCTCCAGGCACATGGAGGAGATGGCCGGGACGGCGTGCCAGCGCAGGCCCCACTCCGCCAGCCAGTCGAGCTCCGGGTGCTCGATCGGCACCTCCAGCACGGCGTCGGCGGGCAGCGTGAAGTGGCGCGGCGGCTCGGCCCCGCCCTGCACGACCAGCGGCAGGACGTCGAAGGGCGTGCCGGGACCACCGGACCAGCCGAGTCGCCGGGCCACTTCGGTGATGCCGGTGTTGCCCGGGTCGCCCAGCACCCCGCCGTCGGGCCGGGCGTAGCCGGCGTAGCGGATGAGCTGGTCGTTCCAGATCCTCGGGCCGGGACGGTCCGGGGTGTCCGGGGCGAAGACGGTGACCACCGGGCGGATGCGCCCTCCGTTGGTCGCGACCCTCAGGTGGGCGGCGGCCTCCATGGCCACCCCGCGCGCCGTGGCGACGTGGCGGCGGTCGCGGACCTGCAGGGAGTTCCAGTACAGCCGCCCTATGCAGCGGTTGCTGTTCCGCCAGGCGACGCGCGCGCCGAAGACGAGTTCCTCGTGGGTGTGCCGGTAGGTGCCCGTCGCGTCGATCTCGGCGAGCACCGCGGCCAGCCGCTGCCGCGGGTCGCCCGCGACGCCGGGGAGCTCGCTGTGGTACTGCCGCAGGAAGTCGGTGGCCAGCGCGCGGACGTCCACCTCCTTGTGCCGGACGGTGCTCGCCATCGTCCCGTCTCGACCTGCGGCGCCGTCGACCGGGCAGGCGGCCGCCGCCTCATCGGGACGCGGCGTCTCGCCGCCCTCGTCCACGGCCTGCGGGTGCCCCGCGGGGCACCCGGCCAGTGGCTCCGGGCCGTCCATCCGCGCGTGCTCCGCCGCGGGCGGGACACGGCCCGGCCCGGCACGCCGTTCGTTCTTCCCCCCGGTACGGCGCAGAAATCTCAGCACGCCTGGCACCCCCAAGACCGCCCTGCACAAACCGTTGCCCTCACGGCGAACCGTTTCCCTCACGGCCCGCGGATACGGCACGAGACGGGATCGGTCCCGCCGCTCGTCCGGAGTCAGTCATCCTGGCACGCCGGGCCGAACAGGACGTCTCATCAGGTGAATTGACGACATCACGACCCAGATCGGACACAATCCGGTCACGTGGCGACCTCGACCGGTCCCGATCGGCCGGGGGCGCACATGAACCCGGAACGCACGCCCGGCGCCGCCGACGGGTCTCCGCCCGGCGAGAACGCTCCCCGTACGCGACACCGGACGCCGCACGGCGGTCGCGACACGGCGGCGGGCCCGCAGCGGCTCAGGCGGTCCCGGCCGACGGCTCCGGGCGCGCGGAGGCGCCCAGGGGAACGGCCAGACCGGCCAGGGCCGTCTCGAGGCCGCGCAGGTGCTCCAGCGCCCGGTCGGCGTGCGGATGCGGCCCCGCGCTCTCGCGTACGGCCGCACCGGGCGCCGGGGTCACGCTCCCGGCCGCGTCCGGGGGCACCAGTCGCCGCACGGCGATCTCGACACGGCGGCAGGCCGCGGTGAGGCGTTCGTCGTGGCAGGCGTGCGGGTCCGCCACGACCTCCGCGAGGCCGCGGACCTGGCGGGCGCACTCGTCGAGCAGGGCGAGGACGGTACGGGCCCGCGCCTTGCGGCGGCGCAGCGGGCTGAGGGGGTGCACCAGCGGGGCGACGGTGGCCCGTACCCGCTCCAGGAGGACGTCGAGTTCCGTCACGTGGCGGGCGAGGTCGTCGCCGGGCCCGCCGGCGAGGTGGCGGGCGGCCTCGCCGGCGAAGGCGCGGACCGCGTGGAGCGCGCGGCGGATCCAGTCGTCGGTCGCCGCGTGCGTGCTCACCGGCAGCACCACGAGGACGGCGACGACCGCGCCCAGGGCACCGACGGCGGTCTCCCCCAGCCGCAGGGCGAGCAGTCCGGGGTGGAGGATGCCGAGCAGGCCGTAGAGCAGCCCCGCCATGACCGTCACGAAGAACATCATCCAGCTGTACGAGACCGGGGCGGTGTAGAAGATCCCGAAGACGCAGACGGCGACGAGCGCCGCCGTCGGCGCGGGCGCCCCGTGCAGCGGGAGCGCCACGGCGAACCCCGCGGCGATGCCGGTGACCGTGCCCAGGACGCGGCGGAAGCCGCGAACGAGGGTCTCGCCCCGTGAGGTGGTGTTCACGAAGATCCACCAGGCCGTGCCGACGGCCCAGTACCAGCGGTCCTCGGACAGCGCCTGGCCCACCGCCACCGCGATGGCCCCCGCGAGCACCGCCTGGAACGCCTGCCGGGTCGTCGGGCGGCGCAGCCCCCGGGGCTGCGGCAGGGCGACGGCCGGCGCCGGGACGGCCTCGCGCTCGTAGCACCACAGGCCGAAGCGGACGAGGGCGGCGCAGCCGAGCCCGAGGCCCATGGCCCCGTACAGCTCCGGCAGCAGTCCGGGAGCGGCCCGCAGGAACTGGGCTATGAAAAACATCATGAAGGCGAAGACGCCCAGCGCGTGGCCGCGCGGCCCCCAGCGGCGGGCGTAGACCCCGGCGAAGACCACCGCGAGGAAGGCCGCGTCCCGTGCGCCCGGGTACGGGTGCAGCCACGCGGCCAGCGCGAGGACGGGAAACCCCGCCGCGGGCATCAGCGCGGTGGTCACGGCCTGGCGGTCGGGGTCCCGGTCGGTGACCACGAACAGCGCGAGCAGCGCGGCGAGCCCGGCGACCACGGCGGCGGGGAGCGGCAGCCCGGCCATGGCCACGGCGGCGACCGCCCCCGTGATGCCCAGAACCGCGCGCGAGGCGCTGCGCAGCCGCGTGCGCCCCGGGTCCGGTGCGATGAACATCCGCCTCACCACGTGCCCGTCCGCCCCCTCGTTCGTGTCACGGCATGTGTCCGCGCATGGAAAAGGCGCTGCGGGGCCTCGTGGCTGCCGCAACGCCATCGTCGCCCCCAGGAAAACATCCCCGGTGCCCATGGCTCAACCGAGCGCGAGTCCACTGGGCCATTGGCCCACCCGGAGATCGTGCGGCCGGGGCGGGGCCGGGCCACTGGCCCATGCCAAAACCCCCATTCGGCGTATATTGAGGAGAAAGGCGGACGTATTGACGCGAAAAGTCGATCCCGCCTTTAAAGGCGCCTGACGAACCAACTCACCGGATCCGCCCCAGGAGGGGCTCGAGTCGTATCCGACCCGTCCGGAGGAGGACGCGATGAGGGACGTGGCGAGCGAGCGGGACGTGGACCGTCCCGGAACCACCGAGAGGGTCGTGACACTCGACGTCAACGGCCGGTCGTACACCCTGCGCCTGGACACCCGGGTCACACTGCTGGACGCGCTGCGGGACCGGCTGGGCCTGACGGGCACCAAGAAGGGATGCGACCAGGGAGCCTGCGGAGCGTGCACGGTCCATCTCGACGGCAGGAGAGTGCTGGCCTGCCTGACACTGGCCGCCCAGGCCGAGGGCCGGGCGATCACCACCATCGAGGGTGTCGCCGGCGCCGAGGGACCGCACCCGGTGCAGCGGGCGTTCATGGACCACGACGGCTTCCAGTGCGGTTTCTGCACCCCCGGGCAGATCATGTCCGCGGTGGCGCTGATGGCCGAGGGCCGGGCTGGTTCCGACGAGGAGATCCGGGAGTTCATGAGCGGCAACCTGTGCCGCTGCGGCGCCTATCCCAACATCGTGGCCGCCGTCCGCGAGGCGGCGTCCGGCGGAGGTTACGATGCGCACCTTTGACTACGTACGGGCCACCGACACCCAGGAGGTCGTGCGTATGCTGGCGGAGGACCCGTCGGCGTCCTGCCTCGCGGGCGGCACGACCCAGCTGGACCTGATGAAGGACGGGGTCCTGGAGCCGCCGACGCTGATCGACATCACCCGGCTACCGCTGCACGGCATCGAGCGGCGCGGCGAGTCGCTGCACGTGGGGGCACTGGCCACGATGGAGGAACTGGCCGCCGACGCCACGGTCGCCGAGCGGCTTCCGGTGGTGCGCGAGGCCCTCCTGCTGGGCGCGTCGGTGCAGCTGCGGAACATGGCCACCATCGGCGGCAACCTGCTGCAGCGGACCCGCTGCCGCTACTTCCGCGACCCGACGGTCCTCGAGTGCAACAAGCGCGCACCGGGCACGGGCTGCGGGGCCGTGCAAGGCGCGGCCAGGATGCACGCCGTGCTCGGCGTGAACGAGAACTGCATCGCGCTGCACGCCTCGGACCTCGCCGTCGCGCTCGTGGCGCTGGACGCGGTCGTGCACATCCAGGGGCTGTCGGGGCGGCGCACCGTCCCGCTGACGGAGTTCTACGTGACGGCCGACGAGAGCCCCGAGCGGGAGAACGTCCTGGAGCACGCCGAGCTGATCACCGAGGTCGAGATCCCGCTCCCGCCGCCGTCCGCCCGCTCGGGTTACCTCAAGGTCCGCGACCGGGTGTCGTACGAGTTCGCGCTGACCTCGGCCGCCGTGGTGCTGGTGGTGGAGGACGGCACGATCCGTCAGGCCCGGGTCGGGCTGGGCGGGGTGGGCTCGAAACCGTGGCGGGCGTACGAGGCCGAGCACGTGCTGACCGGCGCTCCCGCGACGTCGGCCACGTTCCAGGACGCGTCCGAGGCGACGATGCGCGACGCGTGGACCGTGCCGGGCACGGCCTTCAAGGTGCCGCTGGCCCGCCGGACCCTCGTCCGCGAACTGCAGACAGTGTCAGGAGTGACGGCATGAGCACGGTCGAGAGCAGGCCGCTGGTCGGTGCGGGCGTCAACCGGGTCGACGGACCGCGCAAGGTCACCGGCTCCGCGCCCTACCCGATGGACTTCAGTGTCCCCGGCCAGGCCTACGGCGCCCTGGTGCAGAGCACCGTCTCCGCGGGCCGGATCATCCGCATGGACACCGAGGAGGCGGAACGCTCCCCCGGCGTGATCTCGGTGCTCACCCACGAGAACGCCCCGCGGGTCGGAACCGGCCCCACCACGGTGCTCGGCGAGGCACCGCCCGCGCCGCTGCGCAACGACCGGGTCATGCACCACGGCCAGCACATCGCCTTCGTGGTGGCCGAGACACCGGAACAGGCCGCCGCGGCGGCACGACTGGTGCACGCCGAGTACGAGGCCGCCGAGCCGCTGCTGGACCTTCAGGACCCGAGGGCGCAGCACCTGGTGGACCCGTGGAAGATGGACCACTCGCGCGGCGACGTCTCCGCCGCCCTGGAGGCCGCCGACGTCATCGTGCGCGGCACGTACTTCACGGCGGACAACACCAACAACCCGCTCGGGCTGTTCGCCACCCTCGCCGCATGGGAGGAGGACACCCTCACCGTCCACGACACCAGCCAGTGGCCGTCGATGGTGCGCACCACCCTCGCCATGGTCTTCGGGATCCCCGAGAGCTCGGTGCGGGTGCTGGTGCCCTACGTGGGCGGCGGCTTCGGCGCCGGGCTGCGGGCGTGGCCGCACGTCATCCTCACCGCGATGGCCGCCCGGACGACCAAGCGCCCGGTGAAGCTCGTACTGACCCGGCCGCAGATGTTCACCTCGGTCGGACACCGGCCCAGCGGGGTGCAGTGGCTCAGCGTGGGCGCCTCGCGCGACGGCGCGCTGGTGGCTCTCGACCACCGCAGCCTCAGCTCGCTGAGCATGGAGGACAACGACTTCGAGCCGTTCTCCCACGGGACCTCCTTCGCCTACCGGTGCCCCAACGTGATCACCCGGGACCAGCAGGCCAAGCTCAACATCGCCGTGCCGACGTCGATGCGGGCCCCGGCGGAGGCGCAGGGCAGCTTCGCGCTGGAGTCGGCCATGGACGAGCTGGCGTACACCCTGCGCATGGACCCGCTGGAGCTGCGGATCCACAACCACACCGAGGTCGACCCGCGCAACGGGCTGCCCTGGTCGGGCAAGGCGATCCTGGAGTGCTACGAGGTCGGCGCGCGGCGCTTCGGCTGGGCCGACCGGAACCCGGAGCCACGGTCCATGCGCGACGGCAACTGGCTGGTGGGCTACGGCATGGCGAGCGCGATGTTCCCGTACTTCGCGACGCCGTGCATGGCCGAGGCCACCGTCAACCGCGACGGGAGCGCGTTCGTGCGCAGCGCGGCGACGGACATCGGCACGGGCACGTACACCGTGATGGCGCAGCTGTCCGCCGAGGAACTCGGGCTTCCCCTGGACAAGGTCCGCTTCGACCTCGGCGACTCCGACATGCCCGACTCGATGATGGCGGGCGGCTCCGGGCTGACCGGTGCGCTCGGCAACGCCGTGCACGACGCCTGCCGCAGGCTCGTGGGGCTGTTCGCGGACCTCGTCCGCGGGGACGCCGACTCGCCGCTGCTGGGCGCCTCCCCCGAGGACGTGGAGGCCTCCGGCGGCCGGGTCCACCTCGCCGGCCGCCCGGACCGCGGGGAGTCGTACGCCGACATCCTGGCCCGGCACGGCCTGGCGCAGCTCACGGCGACCGGGAGCAGCAAACCGCCGGACGCGGCGGAGATCGGCATGTCCCCGGCCGGGGCCTACGGCGCGAAGTTCGTGGAGGTGCGCGTCGACGCGGACCTGGGCATCGTCCGGGTCGCCCGGGTGGTGTCCGCGATCGACGGCGGCCGCATCCTCAACGAGAAGACGGCCAGGAGCCAGATCATCGGCGGGACGGTCGGCGGGATCGGCATGGCCCTGTTCGAGGACACCGTCACCGACCCGCGCACCGGCCGCATCGCCAACGGGACGTTCGGCGACTACCTCGTCGCCGTGAACGCCGACATCCCGGAGCTGGACGTGATCTTCGTCGGTGAACCCGATCGCGGCACGCCGACCGGCACCAAGGGCGTCGGCGAGGTCGGCCTGGTGGGCATCGCGCCCGCCATCTCCAACGCCGTGTACCACGCCACCGGAAAGCGCATCCGCGACCTGCCGATCACCATCGACGACCTGCTCTGAGCGGCGCGCACGGGCCGTCGGCAGCGTCGGGCCCTCCCCACCGCCCCCGGACCCCGAGGAGGCCGCGGCCCGTGCCCGCCGACGAGCTGGACGCCCGGATCCTGGCCCTGCTGCTGGAACAGCCGCGCACCAGCGTCCGCGAGTACGCCCGCATCCTCGGTGTGGCGCGCGGAACCCTGCAGGCGCGGCTGGACCGGCTGGACCGGGACGGGGTGATCACCGGGTACGGCCCGCGGCTCTCGCCGGAGGCCCTGGGGTACCGGGTGCTGGCCTTCGTCCACCTGGAGGTGACGCAGGGCCATCTGGACGCCACGGGCCGGGCCCTGGCCGCGGTACCCGAGATCATCGAGGCGTTCTCGATCACCGGCGGCGGCGACCTGCTCACCCGGGTGGTCGCCCGGGACGCCGCGCACCTGGAGGACGTGATCCAGCGCCTGGTCCAGGTGCCGGGTGTGGTGCGCACCCGCACGGAGGTCGCGCTGCGCGAGCGGGTCCCGCAGCGGATGCTGCCGCTGGTGCGGGAGGTCGGCCGTGACGCGGCGGCCGGGCGCACGCCGTGACGACCGGCTTGGCATGCTGGTGGCATGACGCTCCCCGCGGTGATATTCGACCTCGACGGCACCCTCGTGGACAACGAGCCCAACTACTTCGAGGCGGGCCGCAGGCTGCTGGCCGCGCACGGCGTGGACGACTTCACCTGGGAGCAGCACCGGCGCTTCATCGGCATCGGCACCAAGGAGACGCTGGAGGCCCTGCGCGAGGAGTACGCCCTGTCGGCGTCCGTCCAGGAGCTGCTGGACGGCAAGAACCGGCTCTACCTGGAGCTGGCCCGCGGCGCCACCGAGGTGTTCCCGCGGATGCGGGAGTTCGTCGAGCTGCTGGCGAAGGCCGGGCACCCCCTGGCGGTGGCCTCGGGCTCCTCGCGGGAGGCGATACGCGCGGTGCTGGCCGGCACCGGGTTGGACGCCCTGCTGACGACCGTGGTCTCCGCGGAGGAGGTCGAGCGCGGCAAGCCCGCCCCGGACGTCTTCCTGGAGGCGGCGGCCAGGCTCGACGCGGACCCGGCGGACTGCGTGGTCGTCGAGGACGCGCCGCCGGGCGCGGAGGCCGCGCACCGGGCGGGCATGCGGTGCGTGGCCGTCCCGTACCTGGCCGTGCAGGCCGACGACCCCGCCTTCGCGACGGCCGGTCTGCTGGTGCGCGGCGGGCAGGGCGCCTTCGACGCGCGGGCGGTCGTGAATTGGCTGACGGCCTGACGGCCTGACGGCCGGACGGCCGGGTCGCTCGGCGGTCACCCCAGGAAGCTCAGCCGTACCTGGCGCCGGGGGTTGTCGCGGTTGGTGTCGACCAGGACGACGGACTGCCATGTGCCCAGTTCGAGCCGGCCGCCGACCACCGGGAGCGTGGCGTGCGGCGGGACGACGGCGGGCAGCACATGGTCGCGGCCGTGACCGGGACTGCCGTGGCGGTGGCGCCAGCGGTCGTCGGCGGGGAGCAGGTCCTGGAGCGCCGCCAGCAGGTCGTCGTCGCTGCCCGCGCCGGTCTCGATGACGGCGATCCCGGCGGTGGCGTGCGGGACGAACACGTTCAGCAGCCCGTCGCGTCCGTGGGAGACGTCGTCGAGGAAGCCGGCGCAGGCACCGGTCAGATCGTGGACCGTCTCCCGGCTGCCGGTGGTGACGTCGATGGTGCGGGTGGAGAATGCGTCGGCCATGTGACCATGGTGGCCCACGCCGTGGGCCCGCGCGTTCCGGGGTGGCCGCCGGTGTTCCGAAGGCGGCCGAAGGCGTTCCCAAGGCGTTCCGAAGGCGTTCCGAAGGCGTTCCGAGGGCCGAGACGCCGTTGACGCCATCTGGACGGCCTGGCTACGGTCGTCCACATGTCGCGTCCCGTTCTGCTCACCACGCGCGGTCACATCGACCTGCTGCGGGTGGCCTCCGCCGCCTGTCACCGCGGCTGCTGACGCTTCCCCACCTTTTCGCACGCCCTTCGTCCCACGTGCCATCCGCGCCTGTGCGCGCCCTTCCCGCAACTCCCCCGTACGCGTTCCCGTGACGAGTCGTAGCGCCCTCGCCTGCGCCTGACCGGTCGCGCGTCGGAGGAGCGTGCGTGCCCGCTCGCCGCCTCCCCCATGTGGAGCCTTCTTATCTCTGCAGCCCGCCGACGCGCTCGCCGCTTTCAGCGGGGGCAAGGTCGACGCCTGGGCGATCTGGGACCCGTACACCTCCCAGGTGCTGCGCGACAACGGCGCGCGCGTCCTGACCACCGGCACCGGGCGCGTCAATGGGCTCGCCTTCCAGGTCGCCGCACCGGGTGCCCTGGCGGACAAGGCGAAGTCGGCCGCCATCGGCGACTACCTGGAGCGCCTGCGGCGCGCCCAGGAGTGGGTCGCGGAACACCCGGAGCAGTGGGCGAAGGTGTGGGCCAAGGAGACCGGCCTGCCGTAGGAGGTGGCGCTGGACGCGGTGGAGCGCACCAACGGCACCCGCGTCTCGGTGGCCGTGGACGACGCCGCCGTCGCCTCCGAGCAGGAGATCGCCGACACCTTCGAGGACCTCGGGCTCATCCCGCGGCACATGGACTTCGCCGCCTTCGTCGACCGGCGCTTCAACGCCGGCCTGCCCGCCTCCACCACCGCCGCACGCACCCGCTGAGAGGGCCGCACATGTCCGTTCACCTGCACTGGTTCCTGCCCACCGGCGGCGACGGCCGCACCCTGGTGGACCGTCACGCCTACGCCGACGGCGGCGTGAAGCGCTCACGCGTCACGCCGGTCTCCGGGGTGCGCGCCCCTGACATCGACTACCTGGCGCAGATCGCCCGGGCGGCCGGCGGGCTGGGCTTCGAGGCCGTCCTGACGCCCACCGGCACCTGGTGCGAGGACGCGTGGCTGACCACGGTCGCGCTGTCGCAGCACACCGAACGGCTGAAGTTCCTGGTCGCGTTCCGGCCGGGGGTCCTCTCGCCGGTCCTGGCCGCGCAGATGGCGGCGATCTACCAGCGGATCACCCGGGGCCGGCTCCTGCTCAACGTCGTCACCGGCGGGGACTCCGTCGAACAGCGCCGCTTCGGCGACCACCTGGACCACGACTCCCGCTACGCGCGCACCGACGAATTCCTGTCGGTGGTGCGCGGGGTGTGGGGCGGGCGGCCCTTCGACTTCGACGGGGAGCACTACCGGGTCGAGGGCGGACTGACCGCGTTGCCGCCCGACCCGCTACCGCAGATCTTCTTCGGGGGCTCCTCACCGGCGGCCGGGCCCGTCGCCGCCCGGCACGCCGACGTCTACCCGACCTGGGGCGAGCCGCCGGAGCAGGTGAGGGCGGTCGCCGTGCGACGGGGGGCGGCTGTCCTGATCCGGGCGGCCGCCCTCCGATTGGTCTGGACCACTTGCCGCCCCTCGGGATAGGGTCGGCAGCGCCCGCCCGACCGCCAGAGGGGGACTTCCACGTGTACGCACCGCACCGCGTCGCCGCGCTGGTGGACGTCTGCCTGCTGCCCGCCGGCCGGACCCGCAGGCCGCCGGAATGGCTCCGGCGCGGACTGGAACGGGCCGGGGCGGTCACCATCGGCGTCCCCGCCGCGCTCAGCGGGCCCGCGGTCACCGAGCTGCTGCGGGACGAGTTCGGCGACGGCGCGGTCCTGATCAGCGAGCCGCTCGACACCGACGAGGTCGTGGAGGGCTGGGGCGTCCCGGGCGCCGCCGTCCTAGCCTGGCTCTCGGGCGTGGACCTGCTCCAGCTCGGACCCGGCTGCGGCACGGGCGTCCGGGAGGCCATCCGCACCGCGGCCACCAGGGCGGTCGCCGACGGCGACCTGCCGCTGTCCCGCCTGGAGGAGGCCGCCGCCCGGGTGGCCCGGCTACGCCGCGAGGTGTCCGCGGGAAGCTTCCGCGAAGGCGCGTAGTTGGTGGAAGCGTGAACCATGTGGATGTGGACGTCGCCGTCATCGGGGCCGGGCAGGCCGGACTGTCCGGCGCGTACTTCCTGCGAAGGGCGGGGATGCGGCCCGACGAGGACTTCGTCGTCCTCGACCACTCCCCCGGCCCCGGCGGCGCCTGGCAGTACCGCTGGCCGACGCTGACGTACGGCAGGGCGCACGGGGTGCACTCGCTGCCCGGAATGGAACTGGAGGGGGCCGACCCCGACCGGCCGTCCGCCGAGGTGGTCGCGGAGTACTTCGACCGTTACGAGCGCGCCTTCGACCTGCGCGTGCACCGCCCGGTCGACGTCTCCACGGTCCGTGAGGGCCCGGAGGGCCGGCTGCTCGTCGAGTCCGACGCGGGCACCTGGGCGGCCCGCGCGCTGATCAACGCCACCGGGACCTGGGACCGGCCCTTCGTGCCTCGCTATTCGGGCCAGGAGGTCTTCCGCGGCCGCCAGCTGCACACCGCCGGCTACCGCGGGCGGGAGGAGTTCGCCGGGAAGCACGTGATCGTCGTCGGCGGCGGCACCTCCGCCGTCCAGCTGCTGATGGAACTCCATGAGCCGGGCGGCGCGGCCGCGACGACCTGGGTCACCCGGCGGCCTCCCGTCTACCACAGCGGCCCCTTCGGGGAGGAGCAGGGCCGGGCCGCGGTCGCGCTGGTCGAGGAGCGCGTCAAGCGCGGTCTGCCGCCCCAGAGCGTCGTCAGCGTGACGGGGCTCCCCATGACCGAGGCGATGGAACGCGCGCGTGAGCGCGGGATCCTCGAACGCCTCCCCATGTTCGACCTGATCACCGAGGACGGCGTGAGCTGGGCGGACGGCCGCCATGTCACCGCCGACGTCATCCTGTGGGCCACCGGCTTCCGGGCGGCCCTCGACCACCTCGCCCCGCTGCACCTGCGCGGCTCAGGCGGCGGCATCCGCCTGGAGGGGCTCACCCGGGTCGCCGCCGACCCCCGGATCCACCTCATCGGCTACGGCCCCTCCGCGAGCACGATCGGCGCGAACCGGGCCGGCCGCAGCGCGGTCCGCGAGATCCGTGCCCACCTGTGGGGACGGGACGGGACCCGCACACCGGAACCGGTGGCCGCGGCCGGCTGACGGCGGCCTCCCGGGCGCCGGGACCCCTGGCGCACATACCGGGAGGGCTACGGGGCCGCCCGGAGGGCTCAGCGGACGGCGCGGCTGCTCTTGCCCAGAGTGGAGGCGCGGACGACGAGTTCGGGCTGGAAGACGATGCGCCGGTGCTCGTGCTCCTCGGCCGCGTCCCCGGTCTCCTCGATGAGCAGATCGGCCGCCGCGCGGCCCATCCGGTACGCGGGCTGCCGTACGGAGGTGAGCGGCACCGCAGCGGCCGCCGCGAACTCGATGTCGTCGTAGCCGACCAGCGCGATCTCCTCGGGCACCGCGATGCCCGCGGCGTACAGCGCCTGGAGCACGCCCAGCGCGAGCAGGTCGTTGGCGCAGAAGACGGCGGTCGGGCGGTTGGCCATCCCCAGCAGGCGGGCGCCGGCGTCGCGTCCGGAGGGGACGTCGAGCCGCTCGGCCTCGATGTGCGCCAGGGAGTCCGCGGGGAGCCCGGCGGCGGCGAGCGCCTCCAGGGCGCCGGTGCGCCGGTCCTGGCACTGGGCGAGGTGCATCGGACCGCTGACGTAGACGATGCGCTCGTGGCCGCGCTCGATGAGGTGGTCGACGGCGAGGCGGCCGCCCTCGATGTCGTCCACGGACACCGAGCAGGCCTCGGCGCTCGGCACGACGCGGTCGACGAAGACGAAGGGGATGCCGTGCCGCCGGAAGGAGGCGATGTTCCGGCCGCTGGTGTCCGCGGGCGTCACCAGGACGCCGCGTACCCGCTGCTCGGCGAAGAGCCCGAGGTAGTCGGCCTCTTCCGAGGGGCTCTCACCGCTGTTGCAGAGCATCACCCCGAGTCCGGTCTCCCGGGCGGCCCGCTCGGCCCCCGAGGCGACGTCCACGAAGAACGGGTTGGCCATGTCGAGCACGAGCAGCGCGATGATCCTGCTGCGGCCCGCCCTCAGCTGCCGGGCGGACTCACTTCGCACGTACCCGAGTTGCTCGATGACCGACAGCACGCGGGCACGCGTGTCCTCGGAGACCATGTCGGGCCGGTTGATCACGTTCGACACCGTGCCGACCGAAACACCTGCCTGCCGGGCGACGTCCTTGATCCCCACCATGCGTGTCACGAGCTCCGCCCTACCTCCTGCCGCCGGCCCGCCGCAGGCCGCGGGTTCATGCTACGCATACTTGACATCCTCCCCGCCCTGGAGAACGGGGATTCCTGGCTCACGTGGGCTGAGGACCAGCGGTCCACCAGCGCTTACACGATCGGCACCAGCGGGGTGAGACCAGCCCGGACCGGCATCACGCGCGCGGCGTTCTTGTCCCTGGGGGACGGGGCTCCGCACGCGGTGCGAACCCCGGGCGGTGTAGTCAGCGACGGGGCGGCCTCGCGCTTGCGCTTGATCCGGGGCATCCCGGCCCGCTCCCTCATCGGCGGCCGCGCCGCGATGTCCTTCAAGGCTTTGGCACGGGACTTCGCGAAGTCCCGGATGACCTGCTGCTGCGGCACCCCGAACTGCCCTCCCGCAGCCGCGCGATCGACCGCCGCGCCTCGGTCAGCATCTTGTCGAGCTGCGCGGGGCCGCACGTGATCTTCTCCTCAGCGGTCCTGTTCAGGCCGTGGACCCTGCGGGACACCGCCACGCACTCGTTCCACACCCACCGGCAGCGCGCCCACTCCGCCTCCAGCCCGGCACTCGCTGGACGACACAGGCAGCCGATGGGTGTACCGGGCACCCCCGGACCCCCGCTCCGTCACCACCGTCGCCGTCATGCTGCGGAACCTAACAGTCCCCACTGACAACGAAAGAGAGCACAGGTCAGAACACATACACAGGGGGACTCCGCCGCCTCACGGCTCCGACCCTAGGACCCGTTCCCCCTTATGTTTTTCGCGGTCCTGCAAGAGGGCCGCCGGCTTCCGGGCCCGGCATGACTGTTGCCCCCTGTCGAGCGGATGACCTGGGGGGGTGTCACCGGGCCCGAGGGGTGCCGTCGGAGACCCTGATCGGAGGTCCGACCGGCGTGTCCGGGTGACCGAACAAGGGCGACGGAGCGGAATCGCGGCCTTTCGGGCGGGCGGATCGTCCGCGCGGGCCGGGGCCGCGCCGTCACGCCAGGTGGAAGACCTCGGTGAGGGGCCGCATGGCCTCGTCGGGCCGGGCCCCGTCAAGCGCCTCGAAGAAGTCGGCCATCTCGGCCTGCCAGCGGGCGTTGACATCGGTCGCCGCCATCGCCTCCTGGGCGGCGGCGAAGTCCTCGGTCTCCAGGTAGCCGACGAGCAGGCCGTCCTCGCGGAGGAAGAGCGAGTAGTTGTGCCAGCCGGAGGCGGAGAGGGCGTCCAGCATCTCGGGCCAGACGGCGGCGTGGCGCTCACGGTACTCGGCGAGCCGGTCCTTGCGGACCTTCAACAGGAAACAGACGCGCTGCACGGTCGGCCCTGGCCTCTCGGGTCTGATATGAAAGGTTTCAATCGATGGCAGGGACGTTAGGACACCCCGACATGGCTCGTCAATGGCACCTTCTGCGACGCGCAGACATCCGATCTCTGCCCCATGGTGCGGGGCACATACGGCAGTATGAGCCCACGGGTGGCCGTGCCGACCGTGAGGAGGCCGCATGCGCGTAGCACTGTTCGTCACTTGCGTGAACGACACGCTGTACCCGGATACGGGGAAGGCCGTCGTGACCCTGCTGGAGCGGCTGGGGGTGACCGTGGACTTCCCCGCCGCACAGACCTGCTGCGGCCAGCCGCAGTTCAACACCGGCTACCGCCACGAGACGGAGCCCCTGGTGGAGCGGTACGCCAGAGCCTTCGAGGGCTACGACCACATCGTCACCCCCTCCGGTTCCTGCGCCGCGATGGTGCGTGACAACTACCCCCGGATCGGCGAGCGGGCCCGCGCGGAAGGGCGCGGGGAGGGCCTCGCCGCCGTCGCCGCGTCCGTGGTGCCGCGCACCTACGAGCTGACCGAGTTCCTCACCGATGTGCTCAAGGTGACGGACGTCGGCGCATACTTCCCCCATCTCGTCACCTATCATCCGACCTGTCATGGCCTGCGGATGCTGGGGCTGGGTCGCCGCCCGCAGGAGCTGCTCAGCCATGTGAAGGGGCTGGAGCTGGTCGAGCTGCCCGGCGCCGAGGAGTGCTGCGGGTTCGGCGGCACCTTCGCCGTCAAGAACGCGGCCGTCTCCGCCGCCATGGGCGCGGACAAGGCACGCAACATCACCTCCACCGGCGCACGAGCCGTGTGCACCGTGGACAACTCGTGCCTGATGCACATCGGCGGCACCCTCGCCCGGCTCGGCTCCGAGGTCCGGCCGGTCCACCTCGCCGAGATCCTCGCGTCGACCGAGGAGCATCCCTACGGAGGCATCCGATGAGCGGCACGTACCTGGGCATGCCCGCCTTCCCCGTCGCCGCCGGCGAGGCCGTGCGCGACACGACGCTGCGCGGCAACCTGCGGCACGCCACCCACACCATCCGGGACAAGCGGGCCCGCGCCGTCGCCGAACTCGACGACTGGCAGCAGCTGCGCGCGGCGGGCAAGCAGATCAAGGACGATGTGCTGCGCCATCTCGACCACTACCTGGTGCGGCTGGAGGAGGCGGTCACCGCCGCGGGCGGCACCGTCCACTGGGCTGCCGACGCGGACGAGGCCAACCGCATCGTGACGGACCTGGTGCGCGCAACCGGCGAGACCGAGGTCGTCAAGGTCAAGTCCATGGCGACGCAAGAGATCGGCCTCAACGACGCGCTCGCGGAGGCCGGGATCGCCGCCTACGAGACGGACCTCGCCGAGCTGATCGTGCAGCTCGGCGACGACCTGCCGAGTCACATCCTGGTGCCCGCGATCCACCGCAACCGCTCCGAGATCCGCGACATCTTCACCGACGCCATGGGCCGCTGGGGCCGTCCGGCACCCGAGGGGCTGTCGGACTCCCCCGCCGAACTGGCCGAGGCCGCGCGGCTCCACCTCCGGGAGAAGTTCCTGCGCGCCAAGGTCGGCATCTCGGGCGCCAACTTCATGATCGCCGAGACCGGCACCCTGGTCGTGGTGGAGTCCGAGGGCAACGGCCGCATGTGCCTGACGCTGCCCGAGACCCTGATCTCGGTGGTCGGCATCGAGAAGGTGCTGCCGAGCTGGCAGGACCTCGAGGTGTTCCTGCAGCTCCTGCCGCGCTCCTCCACGGCGGAGCGGATGAACCCGTACACGAGCACCTGGACCGGGACCACCGACGAGGACGGGCCACGCACCTTCCATCTCGTCCTCGTCGACAACGGCCGCACCGACACCCTCGCCGACGAGGTGGGGCGGCAGGCCCTGCGCTGCATCCGCTGCTCGGCCTGCCTCAACGTCTGC
Organism: Streptomyces sp. BoleA5; assembly: GCF_000373665.1. Taxonomy (NCBI): domain Bacteria; kingdom Bacillati; phylum Actinomycetota; class Actinomycetes; order Kitasatosporales; family Streptomycetaceae; genus Streptomyces; species Streptomyces sp. BoleA5. The sequence continues at coordinate 71,766 of NZ_KB892124.1, read as the reverse complement.
CCTGTGTACGAGCGGGCGGGCGGGCACGCGTACGGCTCCGCCTACCCGGGCCCGATCGGCGCCATCCTCACCCCGCAGCTCCGCGGCACGGACACCGCGCTCGACGCCTCGCTGCCGTACGCCTCGTCCCTCTGCGGCGCCTGCTACGAGGTGTGCCCGGTCGCCATCGACATCCCGGAGGTCCTCGTCCACCTGCGGGAACGCGTGGTGCAGGGCGGTGAGGTGACCCGGGCGGGCAACAGGGTGACGCTCCGGCCCGCCAAGGGCCACGCGGCGGAGCGGGCGGCCATGCGCGCCGCACGCTGGACCCTGAACCACCCGGCGGCGCTGCGCGCCGGCCAGCGGCTGGCCGCGCGGACCCGCAGGTTCCACCCGCGGCGGCTGCCGGGGCCCGGAAAGGCGTGGACCGACACCCGGGACGTCCCGGCGGTGCCTGCGGAGTCCTTCCGTGACTGGTGGCAGCGCACCCGGGGGACGGGCGCAGCGGACACCGGCACCGGCACCGGCACCGGCACCGGCACCAAGAGCAGGGAGGGCACCAAGTGAGCACCCGTGACCAGGTCCTGGGGCGGATCCGCCGCGCCCTGACCGACGCGCCGCACGCAACGGCGCCGGCACGCGGCGCGGTGGACCGCGGCTATCTGCGCGTCCACGGACAACGGGACGCCGCGCAGACGGCGGATCTGCTGGCCGAGAACCTCGCCGACTACCGTGCGATCGTCCACCGCGCCACCGGCGCCGAACTCCCCGGCCGCCTCGCGGGCCTGCTGGCCGCGCGCGGTGTCCGGCGGGTCGTCGTACCGCCCGGCCTTCCGGAGCGGTGGCTATCGGCGGTGCAGGATGTGGAACAGGTGCCCGACTCGGCCGGGCTGACGGCCCGCGAACTCGACGCCGTCGACAGCGTCGTCACCGGCTGCGCGGTGGCGATCGCCGAGACCGGCACCATCGTGCTGGACGCCGGGACCGACCAGGGGCGGCGCAGGATCACCCTCGTCCCGGACCACCACGTCGTCGTCGTGCGCGTCCCGGAGCAGGTCGTGGACTCGGTGCCGCAGGCACTGGAACGGCTCGATCCCGTCCGGCCGTTGACGTGGATCTCCGGGCCCTCGGCCACCAGCGACATCGAGCTGGACCGCGTCGAGGGTGTGCACGGGCCGCGCACCCTGGAGGTCGTCCTCGTGACGGACTGACCGCGCGCCGCTCATTTGGCGTCCGCGTAGCACTCGACGACATGGGTCTGCAGCGGGAAGGGCACCGGCGTCGGGCCGAAGAGCAGGCGCCGGGCCTCCTCCGCGGACTCGGCGACGGCGCGCTCCACCTCGGGGGCAAGCTCCCGGGGTGTGTGCACGATGACCTCGTCATGCAGGAAGAACACCAGACGCGGCCCTCCGCCGAGCGCCGCCAGGCGGCGGCGCAGCGAGGCCAGCACCGCCAGCGCCCATTCGGCGGCCGTGGCCTGGATGACGAAGTTGCGGGTGAAGCGCCCCCAGGAGCGGGCCTGGGCGTCGGTGAGGTCCTGCCGCTCGGCGGACGGGGCCGGTGAGGTACGCCCGAGGTGGGACCGGACGACGCCGCCGCCCTCCCCGGTGCGGGCGGCGGACTCCACCAGGCGCATGGCGGCCGGGAAACGGCGGCGCAGCACCTCGAGCAGCGGCCCCACCTCCCCGCTGGTCTGGCCGTACATGGCACCCAGCAGACCGAGTTTGGCCCGGGCGCGGTCGCCGCCGAACGCGGTGCGCGCGAGGGCGGCGTAGAGGTCGCCCTCGGCGGCGGCCGCCATCAGCCCGGGATCACCGGAGAGGGCGGCGAGGACGCGGGGTTCCAGCTGGCCCGCGTCGGCGACGACCAGCCGGTGCCCGGGGTCCGCGACCACGGCGGCGCGGATCTGCCGGGGGATCTGCAGGGCGCCGCCGCCGCGGGTGGCCCAGCGGCCGGAGACGACACCGCCGACGACGTATTCGGGGTGGAACCGCCCGGTGGGAGCCCACTGTTCGCGCCAGGCCCAGCCGTGGGCGCTGTGGATGCGGGAGAGCTCCTTGTAGCGCAGCAGCAGCGCCGCGGCCGGGTGCCCGACCTCCCGCAGCACATGGGAGCGGGTGGAGTCGATCTTCACACCCACGCGCTCGAAGGCCGGCAGGAGCTGGGCGGGCGAGTCGGGGTTGACCGGGCGGCCCAGGGCCTCCTGGATGCCGGTGGCCAGCTCCGAGAGCACCTTGGGGCGGATGCCGCCCGCCGGACGGGGGCCCAGCAGCCCGATGAGCACCGCGTCGTGGGCGGCGGCGCTCCAGGGCAGGCCGTCCCAGGTCATCTCGGCGGCGGCCAGGGCGCCGGCGGACTCGGCGGCGCACAGCAGGCGCAGCCGGTCGGGATGTTCGGACAGGGCGATGCGACGCTGCTGGTCGGCGTGGACGGCGACCACAGCCTCAAGCGGGTCGGTGCCCGTCGGCAGATGGTGGCGGTCGGCGGCGAAGAGCACCGGCTGGTCGTCGGGGCCGCCTTCACGCGCGTCCTCCGGCACGGGGAGCCCGCGCGGCCGGGCCCAGGCGGCGCCCAGCGAACGGGGCAGGCCCCAGCGTTCCTCGGACCCCAGCAGCAGTGCCTCGACGAGCTTGAGGTCGTGGCAGCGTGCCGGACGTACCGGGACCCGTTCCAGCAAAGGCGGATAGATCTCGTCGGTCGCCGCCCACACCCAGCGGGGCGCCTGCCGGGCCTCGCGCTCGGCGACGGCCGCCGCGAGGTCGCCGACGGCCTGCGGGGGCCCGTCGGCGGTGCCGTCCTCGCGCAGCGCCTGCAGCCGCCCGCCGGTCCCCAGGGGATCGGCGACGACGGCGACGGACAGGCTCCTGGACGAGGTCACCGTCCGAGAGTAGAACGAGGCACCGACAACGCCCCGCGGGCCGGTCAGGGGCGGTTGTCGCGGCTCACCTTCAGGGCCCACAGCACGAGTGGCGCCTGCAGCGGCAGCCGGGCGTAGGCCGCCTTTCGCAGGGGTGCGGGCCGCTCGCGCCAGTCGCGGGCCATTTTCACGTTGGCGGGGAGCACGGCGGTGAAGAAGCCGGCAGCCAGCAGGGCGCTCGCCCGGCGGGTACGGGGCAGGGCGATGCCCGCGGCGAGCGCCAGCTCCACCGCGCCGCTGACGTAGGTCCAGGTGCGGGGCTCGCCGGGCAGGACGCGCGGGACGATCGCGTCGAAGGGCCGGGGCGCCACGAAGTGCGCGGTGCCCGTGGTGGCGAGCAGCCTGGCCAGCAGCAGGGCGGAGCGGTCGGACGCGGCCATCGGTTGCCTCCTGCGGTCGGCGCGGCGCCGCTCAGGTTAGCGCCGGTGTCCCGCGCGGGGCGGGCGATCGCCCGGGCCCGGGTGTGCGCTTGCTCACCCGGCTCACGCCGTGCCGAAGGTCGGTCCCGCGAAGGGCGGCAGCGCCGCGAACTCCGGGGCGACCCGGAGCGACACGGCGAGCTGGGCGAGCGTGTCCCGGATCCGGGTGAGCGGGTGCTCCGGGAAGTGCGCGTCGTAGTGGGGGGCGTCGCCCCAGTGGAAGGGCAGACCCTGCCGCAGGTCGGCGGCGTACGGATGGGGCATGAAATAGCGCTCGGGGCCTAGTTCGATGAGCACCTTCGCCTCCCGGGCGCCGGTGGTGCCCTGCTCCAGGGCCTGCACCTTCACGACGGCGCTGCAGGAGGCGCGGGGAAGGGTGTAGCTGCCCAGGAACGCCTGGCCGGTGGGGCGGTCCGGCAGGGGGACCTTGATGACCTGCCGCAGCGTCGGCACCGTCCCCAGGTGCAGGACGTCGGCCTCGATGAGGCCGCCGCCCGCCCCGGCCGTGTAGTGGGCCAGGGCGTGCCGCAGGCGTGGCAGGTCGTCCAGGGGCGCGGGGATGTCCGGCGGCACGTCGAACCAGTGCAGGCTGACGAGGTCGCCGTGGTCGTTGGTCCAGACGTCCGCCTCGATCTGCCGGTAGCCGGGGAGTTCCGCCCCCGCGATGGGTCCCATGGCCGAGGATCATGCCGTACGGACGAGTTGGGCGTCACGGCGGACCAGGGCGGCGTAGCGGCCGTCCAGGGCGAGCAGTTCCTCGTGGCTGCCACGTTCCACGATCCGGCCGTGGTCGAGGACGACGATCTGGTCGGCGTCGCGGACGGTGGACAGCCGGTGGGCGATGGTGATGGTCGTGCGGCCCGCGGAGAGGCCGTCGATGGCGTCCTGGACGGCGTGCTCGGTACGGGTGTCCAGCGCGCTGGTGGCCTCGTCGAGGATGAGGACCGGGGGGTCCCGCAGGATCGTCCGCGCGATCGCCAGTCGCTGCTTCTCGCCGCCCGAGAAGCGGTAGCCGCGCTCGCCGACCACGGTGTCGTAGCCGTCGGGCAGGCCCGCGATGTGGTCGTGGATCTGCGCGGCGCGCGCGGCGGCGACGACCTCCTCGTCGGTGGCGTCGGGCTTGGCGAAGCGCAGGTTCTCGGCGACCGAGGCGTGGAAGAGGTACGTCTCCTGGGAGACGACGCCGACCGACGCGGCGAGCGTGTCGAAGGCCAGGTCGCGCACGTCGTGGCCATCGAGGGTGACGCGCCCCTCTGTGACGTCGTACAGCCGGGGCACGAGGTAGCTCAGGGTGCTCTTGCCGGAGCCGGTCGCGCCGACGACGGCCAGGCTGCCGCCGGCCGGGACCGTCAGGTCGATGCCGTCGAGGGTGCGCCCGGTCGAGGCCGGGTCGTAGGAGAAGCCGACGCCTTCGAAACGGATGTCGCCGCGCACCCGCGGCAGGTGTACGGGGTCGTCCTTCTCGGTGATGTCGACGGGCAGGTCGAGGTACTCGAAGATGCGCTGGAAGAGCGCGAGCGAGGTCTGCATCTGGACACCGGTCGACAGCAGGCTGACAGTGGGCCGGAACAGTCCCTGCTGGAGCGAGACGAAGGCCACGAGCGTGCCGATGGACACGGTGCCGCCCGCTCCGTGGACGGCGAAGCCGGCGACCCAGTAGATGAGCGCGGGCATGGCGGCCATGACCACGCCGATGGTGGACATCCGCCAGCGGCCGGCCATGTTGGAGCGCACCTCGAGATCGACCAGCCGGTCGGACTCGTCGGCGAAGGAGCGCGTGAGGGATTCGGCGCGTCCCATGGTGCGGCCGAGGAGGATGCCGCTGACCGAGAGCGACTCTGTGACGATGGCGGACATCGCCGCCATCTGCTTCTGGCGCTGGGTGGTGATCTTCTTGCGTTCGGTGCCGACCCGGCGGCTGATCCACACGAAGACCGGGAGCAGCAGCAGGGAGGCGATGGTCAGCCGCCAGTCCAAGGCGATCATCGCGACGACGGTGGCCACGACGCTGGTGAGGTTGGAGACCAGCGAGGTCGCGGTGGAGGTGACGGTGGCCTGCATGCCGCCGATGTCGTTGGCTATGCGGGACTGCACCTCTCCGGTGCGGGTCCGGGTGAAGAAGGCGAGCGACATGCGCTGCAGCCGCTCGTAGACGGCGGTGCGCAGGTCGTGCATGACGCGCTGGCCCACCGTGGTGGAGATCAGGGTCTGCAGGACTCCGAAGACGCTGTTCAGGACCGCGGTGGCGATCATGCCGAGGGCGAGCAGACTCAGCAGCCCGGTACGGCCCTGCGGGATCGCGGTGTCGAGGATCTCGCGCAGCATGAAGGGCGAGGCGACCGAGACGAGCGAGGCGGCGCCGACGAGGAGCCCGACGAGGGCGAGGCGGGCGCGGTAGGGGCGGAAGAGCCGCACGACGCGGCGTAGGTCGGTTGGTCGGGCGGGGTCCTTGGGCGGCGGGGTCCACCGCGAGGTTGCATCGGGGTGCAAAGGGCCTCCGAAAGGTCCGGGCGGGGCGGGACGTTGAGAGTGTAGTTCATTGTTACCTATACTCACAATGAAGTGCATCCTGATACCCTCTGACCATGGAATCCCGCACCTTCGCCGCGGACACCGACGAGACCACCGGACGCCTCGCCGACCAGTTGCTGTGGCTGACCCGGCGCCTGCACCGCGCACAGCGGCGGCACCTGGAGCCGGTGGGCGTCACGCCGGCCCAGGCGCGCATGCTGCGCACGGTCGCGCACATCCTCAAGAGCGGACCCGCGCCCCGGATGGCCGACCTCGCGGAACGACTGGACGTCGTGCCGCGCGCGGTGACGAGCCTGACCGACGCCCTGGAGGAGCGGGGGCTCGTCCGCAGGGCGCCCGACCCGGCCAACCGCAGGGTGGTGCGCATCGAGCTGACCGAGGACGGCGACGACGCCGTGCGGCGCCTGCGCGGGGCCCGCCGGGCGGCGGCCGAGGAACTGCTCGCCCCCCTGGACACGGACCAGCGCGATGCCCTGACGGCGTTGCTCGCCGCCCTGGACACCGCGCCAGGTCGCTGCTGAGGGCCGGAGGACCTGAGCCGGCGCGTCAAAACGCGCCGGGGCGTCAGGCGCGCCAGGTGTCGCTCAGCGTCACCTTGCCGCTCGCGGGGACGGTCGCCGTACGGTTGGCGCCCGACTCCCAGGTGACGTTCCCGTTGCTGTCCTTCTTGATGTACTTGTACTCGAAGGACGTGCCCGCGCCCATGGAGACGTCGAGCTTCCACACCGGGTAGGCCGCAGAGGACATCGGCAGGGCGCTGCCGGTGTTCCAGTTGCCGAGCGCGGCGTTGCCGCCGACGACGTAGACGTTCTGGCCCCACACCGTGGTGGCGTTGGCCGAGAAGGACGCGCCGCTCGCGGGAGAGGTGCCGCCTCCGGTGCCGCACAGGGCACCGGCGTGGAGCGCGACCGCGTCGTGGGCACCGATGGTGGCGGTGAACCTGCCGTCCGAGCCGACGGTGTAGGTGGCGCCGCTGTGCTGCACGTCGCAATAGGTGCCGGCGGGCAGCGAGGTGGCGAAGGTCTGCGTCAGCGGGCCGCTCTCGTGGTTGATCGCGACGTAGCCCTTGCTGCCGCGCCCGAAGGCGATGGCGTTGTTGCCGTTGGACCACCAGTTGGTCACCGCGGTGCCGGCCACGGCGTTGCGGAACCCGACCATCCCCGCGATCTGCGGCCAGGCGTGCTGGCACTTCCAGCCGTCGCTGTAGCAGGCGTTGACGGTGCCGCCGTTGGGCGGGCCCGCGTCGTTGTCGGAGAACTCGTAGCCGGAGTAGACGTTCGGCGAGCCGTAGGGCCAGGCCAGCATGTAGACGTTGGCCAGGGTGTAGGTCGCGCCCGCCTTGTAGTTGAGGGTCGAGCCGTTGCGCTCGGTGTCCCAGTTGTCGACGAAGGTGCGGGAGCTGCCGCTCGAAAGGTAGCCGGCGCCCCATGAGGCGCCCCAGTTGCCGAGGTGGGCGAGCTTCTCGCTGGTGAAGATCCGCTTCAGGTCGTACGCGCCCTGGAAGGCGTCGACGTCACCGGTGCCGGTGTACTCGCCGGGCTGCACGGCCTCTCCGGAGCCGTAGATCACCTCCTGCGCCCAGAAGACCGAGGGGTTGGTGAGCTTGGCCTTGACGGCCGCGAGGTCCGAGGCCGCGATGTGCTTGGCGGCGTCGATGCGGAATCCGTCGACCCCCAGCGCGATGAGGTTGTTCATGTACGCCGCGATCGTCGAGCGCACGTAGTCGCTGCCGGTGTTCAGGTCCGAGAGCCCGACGAGTTCGCAGTTCTGGACGTTGTCGCGGTTGGTGTAGTCGGAGATGTTCGTCCGGCAGGAGTGGAAGTCCTGGTTCTGGTAGTAACCCGGGTAGTTGTACTTGCTGTACGACGTGCCGCCGGTGCCGGTGCCGGAGCCGGCACTCATGTGGTTGACGACGGCGTCGGCGACGACCTTCACCCCGGCGGCGTGACAGGTGTCGACCATGTTCCTGAACGCCGTGCTGTCGCCCAGCCGGCCCGCTATGCGGTAGCTGACGGGCTGGTAGGAGGTCCACCACTGCGCGCCCTGGACGTGCTCCTGGGGCGGCGACACCTCGACGTAGCCGTACCCGGCCGGGCCGAGCGTGCTGGTGCACTCCTTGGCGACCGAGGCGAACTTCCACTCGAAGAGGGTGGCGGTGACGTCCTTGCTCCCGGGCGGTGCTGCATCGGCCGGCTGCTGCGAGACGCCGACGAGCCCGGCCGTGCCGAGCAGTGCGGCCAGACCCGCGCGCAGAAAACGCGATCTCATGGTGCGGCTCCTTCGTGTTCGGGCACAAAGGTGCCCCGAAGACAGCCACGCGCCGGGCCATCGAGTGTGGGGGCGGAGTTCCCGCCCGTGGGAACTCCGGGTAGGAGACTGGTCCCACGGAGGGGTAGCGTCAATACGTCGCGTGGAAAAACTTTCAACCTCTTGCGGAAAAGGCCCGCTCCACTCTTGCAGCGACCCTGCAAGCCCCGTCGTCCCGCCTCCTGATCGGCCGTCAGGCCTTCAGGTGCGCCCGGTCCCCCATCACCACGACCGGGTGCAGCGCCGGGTCGAGCGTGCGCAGCAGGTACTCCATGTCGGCCTTGGACTGGCTGACGCAGGCCGACGTGCCGCTGCCGTGGTCCATGTGCAGCCAGATCCCGCCGCCCTTGGACTGGCCCTCGGGCCGGGTCGGATCGAGCGGGGACGTTCCCTTGACCCGGTTGTAGTCGATGGCGATGACCAGGTCGAAGTCGTGCCAGTGCGAACGGGACCACGACCGCGGCGCGGTGAAGGCGGAGGAGCGGTGGTACGGGAGCCGGGAATCCGGTTCGGCCAGAACGCCGCCCGCGTCGGACAGCGTGAACACGCCCACCGGACTCTTCCTGTCGCCCTCATGGTGGTCGGTCGTCCAGCCGCGCTTGCCGTTGTGCCCGGACCAGGAGCGCTCACGCTTCCACAGGTCGCCCTGCCGGGTGTACAGCACGATGGTCGAGTCCGCCGAACGCGCATCGTCCCCGTACACCGCCACGACCTGACGGGAGTCGGCCGGGATGCGCGACCGAAGCGCGGAACCGACATCCGGGATCCCCTGCGTGGCGGCCGCCTGGGTCGCGTGCGGCGGCTGCCGTACGGTATGCCGCGTCGTGTCCCGGTGCTCGTCGGTGCCCCCGGCACAGCCGGCGAGCAGCATCAGCGCCGCCGCGACGACCACCGTCCCCGCCCCACGCATCACTCGAACCGCCCCACTTTCGTGCCGTCGCGCTCCATCCTCGCACCCCTGGTCGAGGACGGATGCCGACCGTGGCCCGTTCCACCCGCGGCGGGAAAAAACGGGTTGAATTCGTCACGTCGGTGACGCGACGCTGGCACGTCTGCTCCCACCCCTCAGCACCGATGTCGGGACGTCATGTCGCTACGCGCTCTCCCCCATGCCGATCCGGGTGTCCCCGACACCCGGTCCGGCTTCCGTTTCCTGCTCTGGCTGGAACAGCGCCAGATCCGGGGCCAGGTCAAGGCCGCGTTGTGGGGCACCCTCCACATGGCGGCCGTGGCCTGCTTCCCGGCCGCGGTCGGCATCGCCGTGCAGGCCGTCGTCGACGGCTCCGGCGGACGCCTCGCGTTCGCGGGCGGCCTGATCCTCGCCCTGGGCGTGGTGACCGCCGTCGGCGACACCATGCTGCACCGCACCGCCGTCACCAACTGGATCGCCGCGGCCGCCAGGGTGCAGCTCCTTTTGTCGCGCAAGACCGTGGAACTGGGCTCGCTGCTCACCCGTCGGGTCGCGGCGGGCGAGGTCGTCGCGGTGAGCACCGGCGACGTCGAGAAGATCGGCTGGTTCGTCGAGGCGCTGGCCCGCTTCGCCTGCTCGCTGCTGGCGACCGTCGGCGTCACCGTCGCCCTGCTCGTCTACCGGCCCGAACTGGGGCTGATCGTCGCCGTGGGCGTCCCCGTGCTGGCCCTGTCGGTGCTGCCGTTGCTGCCCCGCGCGACACGGCGGGCCGACGAGCAGCGTGCCAAGGCGGGCAAGGCCACCGAACTCGCCTCCGACACCGTGGCCGGACTGCGCGTCCTGCGCGGCATCGGCGGCGAGGAACTGTTCCTGTCCCGCTACCGGCAGGCCTCCCAGGAGGTCCGGGGCGCCGCCGTCCGCAACGCGCGGATGTGGGCGCTGATCAGCGCCGTCCAAGTGGCACTGCCCGGTCTGCTGCTGCTCGCGGTGACCTGGTACGGCGCACGGCTGGCGCTGGACGGACGGATCGCGGTGGGCGAACTGGTCACCGTCTACGGGACGGTGGTCTTCCTGCTGTTCCCGCTGCGCGGCTTCGAGGAGATCGCGATGGCGTACTCCTTCTCGCGGCCCTCCGCGCAGCGCGCCGCCGCAGTGCTGGCACTGCGGCGGGACAGCGCGGGGGACCACCGCGGTACGTGGACGCCCGCGGACCCGCTGCCGGCGGGCGACCTCCACGACCCGGTGACGGGGCTGCTCGCCACGGCCGGCGAACTGACCGCCGTGGTCTGCGGGGACCCGGACGCGGCGGGCGCCCTCGCCGACCGGCTGGGCGGGCACAGTCCCACCCGGGCCGGGGACGCCCCCTCGGTGCTGCTCGGCGGGACGGCGCTGGACGGCCTTCCCCTGATGGCGGCCCGCGCCACCGTGCTGGTCCAGGACAAGGACCCGGTGCTGCTCTCCGGCACGCTGACCGAACTGCTGGACGTGCCCGCCTCCGGCCACGTCACCCCGGCCGAGGCGCTCGCGGCGGCGCAGTGCGGCGATGTGCTCGACGCGCTGGCGCAGGCCTCGGCGGACGACTCCGGGGACCCGATGCGGTCCCCGATCACCAAGCGCGGACGGTCCTTGTCGGGCGGCCAAAGGCAGCGGCTGGCGCTGGCCCGGTCGCTCGTCACCGATCCGGAGGTCCTGGTGCTGGACGAGCCGACCAGCGCCGTCGACGCGCACACCGAGGCCCGGATCGCCCAGGGCCTCAGGGCGCTGCGCGCCGGCCGGACGACGGTGGTCCTCACCTCCAGCCCGCTGCTGCTGGACCGTGCGGACCGGGTGGTGTTCGTGGAGGACGGCGCGGTGCGCGCGTCCGGCACGCACCGCGAACTGCTCCGCGCCGACCTCGGCTACCGCGCCGTCGTCACCCGCGAGACCGAGAACGAAACCGAGGGACCCGAGCAATCCGCACGACTCGAGAAAGCCGAGGAGACCGCATGATCGGCGTGGAACCGCCGGAGTACGACCCGGCCGCGCCACGGCACGTGACGACCCTGCCGGTGGGCTCGCCCGCCACCGTGCGCGCTTACGTCGGCGAGCTGGCCCGGCGGCACAAGGGCGCCTTCGCGCTGCTCGTGTCGGTGAACACCGTCGCCGTCGTCGCCTCGATGGCCGGCCCCTACCTGCTGGGCGGGCTCGTCGAGGACCTGGCGGCGGGCCGCCGCGACCTTCACCTCGGACGCACCATGGCGCTGTTCGCCGTGGCGCTCGCCGTGCAGACGGTGTTCGTCCGGGAGGTGCGGCTGCGCGGCGCGGTCCTGGGCGAGCGGATGCTGGCGGACCTCCGCGAGGACTTCCTCGTACGGTCCGTGGGGCTGCCGCCCGGTGTCCTGGAGCGGGCGGGCACGGGCGACCTGCTGTCCCGTATCACCACGGACATCGACCGGCTCTCGAACGCGATGCGGGAGGCCGTGCCGCAGCTGGCGATCGCCGTGGTGTGGAGCGGTCTGCTGCTCGGCGCGCTGACGGCCACCTCGCCGCCGCTGGCGCTGGCGGTGCTGGTGGCCGTGCCGGTGCTCCTCGCGGGCTGCCGCTGGTACTTCCGGCGGGCCCCTCAGGGCTACCGCTCCGAAGCGGCCGGTTACGCCGCCGTCTCAGCGGTCCTCGCGGAGTCCGTGGACGCCGGGCGCACTATCGAGGCGCACCGGCTCGGCGACCGCCGCGAGGAGCTGTCGCGCACCCGTATCCGCCAGTGGGTGGAGTGGGAGCGCTACACGATGTGGCTGCGCAGCGTGCTCTTCCCGGTGATCAACGTGACGTACATGCTCATCCTCGCCTCGGTGCTGCTGATCGGCGGCACGCTGGTGCTGCACGGCAGGGTGTCGGTGGGCGAGCTGACGACGGGCGCGCTGTACGCGCAGATGCTGGTCGACCCGATCAACCTCATCCTGCGCTGGTACGACGAGCTGCAGGTGGCGCAGGTTTCGCTGGCGCGGCTCGTCGGTGTCCGGGAGGTCGAGCAGGGCGCCGGGGACGAGCGGGTGGCACCGGACGGACGCGACGTCCACGCCGACGAGGTGCGCTTCGGCTACCGCGCCGGCAGCGACGTTCTGCACGGGGTGAGCCTGCGGGTGCGCCCGGGCACCCGGCTGGCCCTGGTCGGCCCGTCCGGGGCGGGCAAGTCGACGCTGGGGCGGCTGCTGGCCGGGATCTACAGCCCGCGGGCCGGCGAGGTCACCCTGGGCGGCGCCCAGCTGGCCCGGATGCCCGCGGAGCGGGTCCGTGAGCACGTGGCCCTGGTCAACCAGGAGCACCACGTCTTCGTCGGCACGCTCCGGGACAACCTGCTGCTCGCCCGTGCGGGAGCGGGTGACGGAGAGCTGTGGGCGGCGCTCGCCGCGGTCGACGCCGACGGGTGGGCGCGGGGCCTCGACGACGGCCTCGGTACCGAGGTCGGCTCGGGCGGCACCGCGCTGACCCCGGCCCAGGCGCAGCAGGTGGCGCTGGCACGGCTCGTCCTCGCCGACCCGCACACCCTGGTGCTGGACGAGGCCACCTCGCTGCTGGACCCGCGCGCGGCGCGCCATCTGGAGCGGTCGCTCGCCCGTGTGCTGGACGGCAGGACCGTGGTGGCCATCGCGCACCGGCTGCACACGGCGCACGACGCCGACCTGATCGCGGTCGTCGAGGACGGCCGCATCAGCGAGCTGGGCAGCCACCACCAGCTGGTCGAGGCCGACGGCGCCTACGCGGCGCTGTGGCGGTCCTGGCACGGATAGTGCGGACCGGCACGGCGCCGCGTACGAGACGGCGGTGGGGCGGTGGGGGCGGTCAGCCGAAGAACAGGGCCCCGGCCGCGCCCACGCCGCCGATCACGAAGAACACCGGCGTCAGCACCTTGACCTCGACCTTGCTGCCCGCGCGGAAGCGCATGAACTTGGGCGGGCCGAGCGGGTACCAGCGCCTGCGCCCGACCGGGATGGGCCACAGCACCGGACAGCCGGACACGGTCAGGGCGTCGCCGATGCAGTGCACGATGGAGCCCAGCACAATGGGGACGCCGATCCACAGGTAGTGCTGGCCGGGCTCGGTGAACAGCCAGGCCTTGCCGCTCTCGGTGCTGTCCAGGGCGTCCGCCAGCACCCAGGCGCTGGTCGCGCCGAGCAGCCAGACCAGGATGTCGCTGGAGACCCGGGCCTGCCGCCACAGCAGCCCCTCGACGGCCAGTACCGCGTGCACGAAGAGGATGACGAGCACCGCCCACCGGCCGCCCACCAGGGCCAGGCCGGAGGCCGCGGCGCCCATCAGGACCGCCCACAGCCATGTGTGGGTGAGGGTGCGGTGCCCGCCCTGGCGCACGGGGTCGCCGGGCTTCCGGGTCCTCTTGTAGGTGGCGAACGACAGCTTGTCGATGATCTCGCACAGCCCGCGCGATATGGGGCCGAAGGCCCGCGAGATCGTCGCCGCCTTGTGGTCCAGGTCGGGAGCGAGAGCCGCGCCGGCGCAGATCAGCGCGCCGACCACGATGGTCGGCCACGGCATCGGATGACCGAGCCCCGCGGAGACTGCTCCCACGGACAGCCATGCCGCCGCTCCGGAGATGGAATGTGCCGGTCCCATCATGGTGTGTGTCCCGCCCCTTTCGGCCCGCTCTGACAGCGGACTTGACGCCCAGTCGACGGCACACCATACCGTCGGCCGATCTTCGTGTGCGCCGCCGGTTCCTCCCCTGGTCCCCGGGACAGGCAAGATGGTGGTGTGACCCTCATCGATCAGCTGCCTTCCGAGCCCGATCCCGACGCCCTCTTCGAGGCCTTCTCCTCCTGGGCGGAGGGCAGCGGCATCTCCCTCTACCCCGCTCAGGAGGAGGCGCTGATCGAGGTGGTGTCGGGGGCGAACGTCATCCTGTCGACCCCCACCGGCTCGGGGAAGAGCCTGGTCGCGGCCGGTGCGCACTTCGCCGCACTGGCCCGGGACGAGGTCACCTTCTACACCGCCCCGATCAAGGCCCTGGTGTCGGAGAAGTTCTTCGACCTGTGCAAGCTCTTCGGCACCGAGAACGTCGGCATGCTGACCGGCGACGCCTCGGTCAACCCGGACGCCCCCGTCATCTGCTGCACGGCGGAGGTGCTGGCGTCGATAGCGCTGCGCGACGGCAAGAACGCCGACATCGGCCAGGTCGTCATGGACGAGTTCCACTTCTACGCGGAGCCCGACCGCGGCTGGGCGTGGCAGATCCCGCTGCTGGAACTGCCGCAGGCGCAGTTCCTGCTGATGTCCGCGACGCTCGGTGACGTCTCGCGGTTCGAGACCGACCTCACCCGCCGCACCGGCCGGCCGACGACCGTCGTGCGCTCGGCGACGCGGCCGGTGCCGCTGTCGTACGAGTACCGGCTGACCCCGCTCACCGAGACGCTGACCGAGCTGCTGGAGACCCGCCAGGCTCCCGTGTACATCGTGCACTTCACGCAGGCGGCCGCCGTGGAGCGGGCGCAGGCGCTGATGAGCATCAACATGTGCACGCGCGCCGAGAAGGACGCCATCGCGGAGCTCATCGGGAACTTCCGCTTCACGACGACGTTCGGCCGCAATCTGTCGCGCTTCGTCCGGCACGGCATCGGCGTGCACCACGCCGGCATGCTGCCCAAGTACCGGCGCCTGGTGGAGAAGCTGGCGCAGGCGGGACTGCTGAAGGTCATCTGCGGCACCGACACCCTCGGCGTCGGCGTCAACGTGCCCATCCGCACCGTGCTGTTCACCGCCCTCACCAAGTACGACGGCAACCGCGTGCGCGTGCTGCGCTCCCGTGAGTTCCACCAGATCGCGGGCCGTGCCGGGCGCGCCGGGTTCGACACCTCCGGCTTCGTGGTGGCGCAGGCGCCGGAGCACGTGATCGAGAACGAGAAGGCCCTCGCGAAGGCCGGCGACGACCCGAAGAAGCGCCGCAAGGTGGTGCGCAAGAAGGCGCCCGAGGGCTTCGTCGCATGGACGGAGAACACCTTCGAGAGGCTCATCGCCTCCGACCCCGAGCCGCTCACCTCCCGGTTCCGGGTCACCCACGCGATGCTGCTGTCGGTCATCGCCCGACCCGGCAACGCCTTCGACGCGATGCGGCGGCTGCTGGAGGACAACCACGAGGACCGCCGGTCCCAGCTGCGGCACATCCGCAGGGCGATCGCGATCTACCGCTCGCTGCTGGCGGGCGGGGTCGTGGAGCGGCTGGACGAGCCCGACGAGGAGGGGCGCATCGTCCGGCTGACGGTCGACCTGCAGCAGGACTTCGCGCTGAACCAGCCGCTGTCCACCTTCGCGCTGGCCGCGTTCGAGCTGCTCGACCCGGAGTCCCCCTCCTACGCGCTGGACATGCTGTCGGTGATCGAGTCGACCCTCGACGACCCGCGGCAGATCCTCGCCGCCCAGGAGAACAAGGCGCGCGGTGAGGCCGTCGCGGCGATGAAGGCCGACGGGGTCGAGTACGAGGAGCGGATGGAGCGGCTCCAGGACGTCTCCTACCCCAAGCCGCTGGAGGAGGTGCTGTCGCACGCCTACGGCGTCTACCGCAAGAGCCACCCCTGGGTCGGCGACCACCCGCTGTCCCCCAAGTCGGTCGTGCGCGACATGTACGAACGGGCGATGACTTTCTCCGAGTTCGTCTCGAACTACGAGCTGGCCAGGACCGAGGGCATCGTGCTGCGCTACCTCGCGGGCGCGTACAAGGCGCTCGGGCACACCGTCCCGGACGACCTGAAGTCGGAGGACCTGCAGGACCTCATCGCCTGGCTGGGCGAGCTGGTCCGCCAGGTCGACTCCAGCCTGCTGGACGAGTGGGAGCAGCTCGCCAACCCCGGGGAGATGACCGCTGAGGAGGCCCAGGAGCGGGCCGATCAGGTCAAGCCCGTCACGGCCAACGCCCGCGCCTTCCGGGTCCTGGTGCGCAACGCCATGTTCCGCCGGGTGGAGCTGGCGGCGCTGGATCGCTTCGGCGAACTCGGCGAGATGGACGCCGCCTCCGGCTGGGACGCGAACGCGTGGGCCGAGGCCATGGACGCCTACTGGGACGAGTACGAGGACCTGGGCACCGGACCCGACGCGCGCGGCCCGAAGCTGCTGCAGATCGAGGAGCGTCCGGCCGAGGGGCTGTGGAAGGTCCGCCAGACCTTCGCGGACCCGGAAGGCGACCACGACTGGGGTATCTCCGCCGAGATCGACCTCACCGCCTCCGACGAGGAGGGCCGCGCGGTGGTCAAGGTGACGGCGGTGGGGGCGCTGTGACCGTGGGAGCGGCCACCCGCGCGAGGGAGCGCACCCGATGACCAGTCCCGCCGAGCGGCTGGTGGACCTCCTCGACCTGGAGCGGATCGAGGAGGACATCTTCCGCGGGCAGAGTCCCGAGGAGCGCCTGCAGCGGGTGTTCGGCGGACAGGTGGCGGGCCAGGCGCTGGTCGCGGCCGGGCGCACGACGGACGGCAGCCGTCCGGTGCACTCCCTGCACGCGTACTTCCTGCGCCCGGGGCGCCCCGGGGTCCCGATCGTGTACCAGGTGGAGCGGATCCGCGACGGCCGCTCCTTCACCACGCGCCGCGTGGTCGCGGTGCAGCAGGGCCGGACGATCTTCAACCTGACCGCCTCCTTCCACGTGCCGGAGCCCGGGTTCGAGCACCAGCTGGCGATGCGTGAGGTGCCGGACCCGGAGAGCCTGCCGAAGCTGAGCGACGAACTGCGCGAGCACCTCGGCGAACTGCCCGAGCAGTTGGAGCGGATGGCGCGACGGCAGCCGTTCGACATCCGCTACGTGGACCGGCTGCGCTGGACCGCCGAGGAGGTGGCGGGCGCCGAGCCCCGCAGCGCGGTCTGGATGCGCGCGGTGGGCCCGCTCGGCGACGACCCTCTGGTGCACACCTGCGCCCTCACGTACGCCAGCGACATGATGCTGCTGGACGCCGTGCGCGTGCCCGTCGAGCCGCTGTGGGGGCCCCGCGGGTTCGACATGGCCTCGCTCGACCACGCGATGTGGTTCCACCGGCCGTTCCGTACCGACGAGTGGTTCCTCTACGACCAGGAGTCCCCCATCGCGACCGGGGCGCGTGGCCTGGCCCGCGGCCGCATCTACGACCGCGAGGGCCGGATGCTGGTCTCCGTGGTCCAGGAGGGCCTGTTCCGCAAGCACGGCGACTGAGCGCCGGGCCCCGCCCCCTGGGGCCCGGCGCCGTTGCGCAGGTACCGTGCGGGTCGCCCTTCGCCGGCCGCGGCCCTCAGCGCATGCGGAAGACCGGACCCCGCGGCGTGAAGGGGAGCCGGGCGTCGTGGGGTGTCAGGAAGGCGTGTTCGCGGCGCACCCGCAGGACGTCGCAGTCGCCGTCGGTGATCAGCAGGATCGGGGCCGTCGGTCACGACGTCGTCATCACCGCCTGGTGGCGCGCGGTGTGACACCGGCCCGTCACCCCAGTCCGAGCAGGCGGCGCCAGCGGCTGCGCGACACCGGGGGCGGTGGCGGTGGCTCGGCGCAGGGTGGCGGGGACGCCGACCGGACCGGGGCGGCGGCCGGAGTGGCGCGCTCGGGGTGCGGGGCCGGGCCGGCGGCGCGGGCCCGCAGCAGCGCGTCGGCGAGCGAGACCTGGGCGAAGGCGACCTCGTCGGGGTGGGAGGCCACGGTCTGGGCCTCGATCAGCTCACGGGTGGCGTACGAGCCCGTGCTGCCGGCCGGGAGCGCAGGGCACAGCCGGCGCAGGTGGGCCCGTTCACGTTCGTCCGGCACCGCGTCGGCGGCCGCCTCCGGGCCGAGGAGGGCTGACCAGGCGGACGCCTCGGCCCAGGCGTCCTCGGCGTCCCGCACGAGTTCCTCCACGCGTCGCGCCCGCCAGCCGCGGGCGCGGCGGTCCTCGCCCTCGTCGAGGGCATCGCGCAGCGCGGCGGGCAGCCGGCCTTCCAGCAGCGCCGGTTGGGCCCGGGCGAACCGCCGTACGTCCTCGGCCAGATAGAGCCACACCACGGCCCGGTAGCGGTTGACGTACCAGCGGACGGGGCGGAGGAAGCCGCCCTTGGCGAGCCGGGTGAAACGCTCCCGGCTGATCCCGATCAGTGCCGCGCCCTCGATGCTGCCCACCAGTGCCAGCCGCGCGCGCAGGCGGTCGGGAAAGCCCTCCTCCTCCCGCAGCCGGTCCACGTCCTCCCGCACGACACGCCGGCGTCCGCCGACGGCCGGTGCCGTGCGCACCTCGCCGGTCTGCAGCGCGACCTCGAACTCTTCCGCCTCCAGGGACAATTCCTCCCGGGCGCGCTGCATGCCGAGCGCCTCGCGGACGGTGGCCTCCTTGACAGCCATGCCACTCCCCCTGACCTTCCGTAGCGACTCATCACTTACAGTCACGACTGTAGGTCCTCGCGGCGACATCCGCCGGGGCCTGTGGATAACTCCCCGTCACGCACCGTGGTCGTAGACGGTGACGGAGATCCCGCGGCGCACCAGCCGCTCCTCGATCGACGGCGCGACCCGCTCCCAGCGCCCGCCCGCGAGCCCGCATCCGATCCGGGGCATGTGCACCGACGCGCCGAGTTCCGCGGCCATCCGCGCCACCAGGGCCAGCCCGGCGTCGATCGCCTCGTACCGCACGGGGACGCCTTTCGCGCCCCTGCGGATGCCGCGCTGCCCGACGAGATTGGCCACCCACACCCACTCGCCGACCCGGACGAACTGGACGGCTCCCAGGGCGAAGTCGTTGCCGGCTCGCTCGCGGTGCCACCGCCGGTAGGCGGCCTCGGGCTCCGGCCAGCGGCGGGAGAGCGCGACGACGAATCCCCTCCCCCAGCCGCCCACGTCGTTGCAGACGTGGACGATCAGCTTGACGCCCTTGCCCTGCGGCGCGGTGGCGTCCCCCCGGACGTACGTGATCCCCTCCATGGGGTCACCGTACGTCCCGGGTCCGACAACGCCGTCTGGTCGACGGCCCGGTTCACAGGGCGCGCAGGCCGTCGATGACGTCCCTGAGCAGCCCCACATCGGGCAGTTCCGCGGGCGGCACGGGCCGGACGGCCCGCAGATGGCCGTCCCGGAGGAGGTCGCCGAGCAGCACGCGGACGACGCCGAGCGCGAGATCGGCCTCCGAGGCCAGTTCGGCCACGGTGAGGGGGGCGTCCCGGCACAGGTCCAGGAGCGCCAGGTGCTCCTCGTCGAGGTTGTCGTCGGGGGCCGTACCGACGGCCGGGACCATGACGGCGATCAGGTCGACGTCACTGTCGGAGTCCGGCCGGGTGCGACCACCGGTGATGGTGTAGGCGCGCACCATCGGACCGGCCTCGTCGTCATACCAGAGCGCGCCCTCATCTCCCGGCGGGCTCGGGTTCATGCTTCATCACTCCCCCGGTGCCGCCGCGTCGTGCCGGCGCGGCGTGACACCGAGGTGTTCACCGACCCGGTGGACCATGAGGGTCATCTCGTAGGCGATCTGCCCCACGTCGGCCTGCACCCCGCTGAGCACGGACAGGCAACTGCCCTCGCCCGCGGCCGTGACGAACAGGAAACCGTCGTCGAACTCCACCATCGTCTGCCGTACGCCGCCCGCGTCGAAGTGCCGGCCCGCGCCCTTGGCGAGGCTGTGGAACCCGGACGAGACGGCGGCCAGGTGCTCGGCCGTGGCACGGTCCAGACTGGTGCTCGCCCCGGTCACCAGACCGTCGCCGGAGAGCACCAGCGCGTGCCTGACGTGCGGCACCCGCTCTGTCAGATCGTCCATCAGCCACGTGAGTCCACTGCTCACCGTCATCCCCCGATCTCCCCGGTCTCCGCTGTTCCTTGCGGTGCTGCGGCGTCCCTGCCGCGGGCCAGGCCGCGGGCGAACGCAGTGATGGTGGAACGAGCCTCTTCCGGAGATCGTTCCCTTTCGTCTCCCCCACCGGGCGGCTCCGCCGGGCTCTGGTGCACGCCGTCGTCCCTCAGTTGCGCTACGAGACTGGCCTGCCGCTGCCGCTTCGGCAACCCCGTCACCGTGCGGCCTTCCTCGCGCGGCCGGGTCGGCCCCCGGCGCGGCCTCGGCGTGCGCGGCGCGGCGTCCGCCCGGTCCGGACCCGGCGGTTCGGGCACGGCGCGCGGACGGAGCATGTGCTCCCCGGTCTCGACGTCGTCGCCCGAGGCGTCCACGAGCACCGACTGCGGGATGAACACCACCGCCACGGTGCCGTCGAACCGCCCGCGGCGCAGGGTGACGCGCACTCCCTGCCGGGCGGCGAGCCGGCCGACGGTGAACAGGCCCAGACGGTCGGTCTCGGGGAGTTCCGACCCCGCGCCGGCCTCGCCGAGTTCGTTGTTGGCGTCGGCGAGCCGCTCGGTGCTCATGCCCAGGCCGCGGTCCTCGACCTCCAGGACGTAGCCTCCGGCGACGATCTCGCCGCGCACCTCGACCTTGGTGTCGGGCGGCGAGAAGGCCGTGGCGTTGTCGATGAGTTCCGCCAGCAGGTGCAGCACATCGGCGACCGCGGGGCCGGTCAGCGCCACCCGGGGCATGCGCCGGACGGTGACCCGCTGGTAGTGCTCGACCTCGCCGACCGCGGCGCGCGCCACCTCCGCGAGCCGGACCGGGCGGCGCCAGGCGCGGCCCGGTGCGTTCCCGGAGAGGATCAGCAGGCCCTCGGCGTGCCGGCGCATGCGGACGGCGATGTGGTCGACGCGGAAGAGGTCGTCGAGGTCCGCCGGGTCACCGGAGCGGCGCTCCATGGCGTCGAGCAGTGTCAGTTGACGGTGCAGCAGCACCTGGCTGCGGCGGGCCAGATTGGTGAAGACGGCGGAGACCCCGCGCCGCAGCTTCTCCTGGTCGACGGCCGCCTGGACGGCGGCGCGCTGGGCGTTGTTGAAGGCCCGGCCGACCTGTCCGATCTCGTCGGCGCCGAAGCGCAGGTCGGGTGCGGCGCGGGCGACGGCGTCATGGTCGAGATCCTCGCCCGCGCGCAGCCTGCGGAGCACCTCGGGCAGCCGCTTCCCCGACAGTTCCAGCGCCTGGTTGCGCAGCAGCGTGAGCCGGCGGGCGATGCCGCGCCCGATGAGCAGGGAGATGACGACCGACAGGACGACGAGGAAGAGTCCGGCGAGGCTGACCGCGCCGGTCCGCACGAGCACGTCCATGCCGTCGCCACGCGCCTGCTCGCCCACCTCGCCGGCCGCCGCGACGTTGATGTCGCTGAGCGCGGTGAGCGCCCGGTCGGCGTTCTGCCGCCAGCGGTCACGGGAGACGACGAGGCCGACGTCCTTGGCGCCCGCCGAGCGGGCCGCGGTCTCCATGGAGTCCAGCGACCAGGCGACGCTGCCGCCGTCGAACTCGTCGAGGCTCTCCTTGGCGGCCTTGGTCAACTCGGGGTCGACGATGGAGTGCAGTAGCTTGCGTCCGTCGATGGTCCCGATGAACTCGCGGTACTGGCTGGCCGTCATGGGTGGACCGACCTGCGCGGCGGTGAGCATAGCGTCCTCGCGGGACAGCAGTTCCCTGGCACGTACGAGGTCGATGACGAAACCGCCCTGCCGGGCGACCTCGCCACTCTGGAGCGCGGCGAGCGATCCGCGCAGCCGGAAGATGGGGTCGATCACAGACGAGTAGCGGTGGAGCGTCATCGACCAGCCGATGTCGCGCTGCCTGACGTCGTCGCGCAGCGGCCGCAGGTCCTTGGCGGCGGTGATCAGTTCGGTGAGCCGACGCCGCTGGGCGAGGTCCAGTTCGGTGCCCCGGGCCCGTTCGCGCGCGTGCTCGCGGACGACCGCGAGCAGCCGGTCGGTGGTCCGCTCGGCGCTCTCCAGTTCGGCGCCGCCGGTCCCGCCGTCGGACGCCACATAGGCGACGGCGAGCCGCCGCTCGACCTGCAGGGCCCGTCCGAGGTCGTCCGCGGGGGTCCCGTAGTAGCGGTAGGTGTCGGCGATCCCCATGAGGGCGAAGGCCCCGCGCACCGAGGTGAAGGTGCTGTATGTCCACAGACCCGCCAGCGAGAGCAGCGGCACCAGGAGAAGTACCACGAGTTGCGTGCGGATGGTGCGGGGGCGCAGGCGCATGCGTGAGGTCCTCGGTCGACCATGGGTTCGATGGGGAGGGGCACAGTCTGACCCACGAATGCCCTCTTGGTGACACCGACTGTGACATCTCACAATCCCTTTCCTTGTGACGCTCGCGGGTGCGGCGCCGGGTGGAGCGGCGTACCCTGCTCGATCCGCCCGCTCCACCCGCGGCGCGTTCACCTCGCGCTAACGGCGCGGCATTGCGGGGGAAACCCCCCTGCCGCACGCTGGACGCATGGAACGGGGACAGGTCGTGCGCCGGGTCTACGGTCCCGCCCCGGACGCGGAGGACGGTTCGCAGGGAATCCCTCTGGTCCATCGCGACATCCATGGCTACCGGCGTGCGTTCCGGCTGGGCGGCAGCGGGCCGCCGCTGCTGCTGATCCACGGTCTCGGCGACTCCTCGGCGACATGGGCGCACATCCTGCCCCGGCTGGGGCGCCGGCACACGGTCATCGCGCCCGATCTCCTGGGCCACGGTGACAGTGAGCGCCCCCGTGCCGACTACGCGGTGGCGGCCTACGCGTGCGGGATGCGCGACCTGCTGGGGGTGCTGGACGTCGACCGGGTGTCGGTCGTGGGGCACTCGCTCGGGGCGGGCGTCGCGATGCAGTTCGCGTACCAGTTCCCCGAGCGCTGCGAACGCCTGGTGATCGTGGGCGGTGGCGGCCTGGGGCCGGAGGTGCACCCGTTGCTGCGCCTGGCGTCCGGTCCGGGTTCCGAGGTGGCGCTGCCACTCGCCACCTCACCGCCCGTACGCGGGGCGCTGCGGCTGCTCGCGCCTCTGCTGCGGACCACCGGCGGGCTCGGGCTGGGCCGTCACGACTTCGACTACGTCCTGGAGCGCTACCTCATGCTGGACAGCTCCATGGCGCGTCAGGCCTTTCTGCGCACCCTCCGTGCCGGTGTCGACATACGGGGGCAGGTCATCACGATGATGGACCGCAGTTACCTGACGGCGGGTCTGCCGACCCTGATCATGTGGGGCGAGCACGACGGGGTGATCCCGGTGCGCCACGCCTTGAGAGCGCACACCGCGATGCCGGGCAGCCGGCTGGAACTGTTCGAGGACGCGGGGCACTTCCCGCACCATGACGCGCCCGGCCGGTTCGTCGACGTGCTGGAGGATTTCCTCGCCACCACCACGCCGCAGGAGTACGACCCGGTGCTCTGGCGCCGGCTGCTGCGGCGCGGACGGCTGGACGTGTCGCTCTACCCGGAGGCCGAGCCGTCGCACCCCTCCAGCGGGTCCTGAGGCCGCAGGCCGCCGTCCGGGGCAGGATGGGGGCATGGGACACAGGATGACCGAGGAAGAGTGGCGGGCCTTCGTCTCCGCCGGGACGCGCACGGGCAAGCTGGCGACCACGCGGGCGGACGGAACGCCCCATGTGGCGCCCGTATGGTTCCTGCTGGACGGCGACGACATCGTGTTCAACACGGGCAAGGCCACCGTCAAGGGCCGCAACATCACGCGCGACGGCCGGGTCGCCCTGTGTGTGGACGATGACCGGCCGCCGTTCGCGTACGTGGTGCTTCAGGGACGGGCCGAGGTGAGCGAGGAACCCTGCCCGCTGCGGGAGTGGGCCACCCGGATCGCCGCCCGTTACATGGGCGAGGACGTCGCCGAGGAGTTCGGGGCCCGCAATGGGGTGCCCGGTGAACTCCTGGTGCGGGTGCGGATCGGCAAGGTGCTCGCCGAGTCCGGCGTGGCGGACTGAGCCCCGGTGGCCGGCCGCCGGCCGGGTCAGCGGATCGGCTTGCCTCCGTTGGCCTTCTTGCCGTTGGCGGCCATCGCCCACCAGGTGCCGCCCACGCCGTGGCCGTTGGTGTCGCCGGGCTTGGTGTCACCGGCGAACCAGTAGACGGGCCAGCAGTTGTACGACAGCTGCTTGGTGCCGTCCGGCCGGGTGTAGGTGCTGACGAGCTTGGGGTTGAGGCCCGCGGCCTCGGCCTGCGCCTTGGTGACGGGCTTGGCGGCCGGCCACTTCTTGAGGCACTCGCCGGTGCAGTTGGACACCATCGGCCAGTCGGTGTCCTTGTCGAAGCGGTACAAGGTGCGGCCCTTGGAGTCGACGAGGATGTCGCCGAGCTTGGCGTCGTTGACGACGGACAGGATGGGCCACTTCTTCTCGGAGGCGGCGTCCGTGGTGCCGCTGTCGGAGCTGTCGTCCGTACCGCCGGCGTATCCGTCGTCGGTGCCCGAGGACGGGTCGTCCGAGGTCTCGCTGTCGTACCCGTACCCGGATCCCGGCTGCGCGGTGGCCGACTGGGCCGCGTCCTGCTGCTGGGCCGCCGGTGCCACGCTGCCGGCCTGGTCGTAGCCGTTCGACCCGCCGCAGGCGGTGACGAGGAGGAGGGCAGCGGCCGTTCCGGCGACTGCGGCACCGATCCGCTTGTGCATCTGGACTCCTTGAGCGGTAGGGGCGTCGGGGCCCGTGCGCCCCGTCTGGCCACCTGTACGCACCCGGTCCGGGAGTCTCTCAATGCACGGTGAATTCCTTCATCGGCGACGCCGTTCTGCTAAGGTGCCCCGCTCCGCCACGGAGTGTCAGCTCACCGACTCCAGAAGGCGCGCCGCGTGCATCCGCCCGGCGTGCTCGACGAGGGCGATCAGCACCTCCTTGCCCGACGCGCGGTCCCTTGCGTCGCAGAGGACGACAGGGGTGCCGTCCTGGAGGTCGAGGGCGCGCGCGACGTCCTCGGGGCGGTGCTCCTGCGTGCCGGGGAAGCGGTTGACGGCGACGGCGAACGGGATCTTACGGTGCTCGAAGAAGTCCACAGCCGGGAAGGAGTCCTCCAGGCGGCGGGTGTCGGCGAGCACGACCGCGCCGAGCGCCCCTTGTGACAGCTCGTCCCACAGGAACCAGAACCGGTCCTGGCCGGGGGTGCCGAAAAGGTAGAGCGAGAGTCCGGCCCTGATAGTGATGCGGCCGAAGTCCATCGCCACTGTGGTGGTGGACTTCCGCTCGACTCCTATGGTGTCGTCCACATGTCGCCCGGCCTCGGTCAGCTGCTCCTCGGTGCGCAGCGGCCGGATCTCGCTCACCGCGCCCACCATGGTGGTCTTGCCCACCCCGAATCCCCCCGCGATGAGGATCTTCAGGGCCATGACCGGCGTCTCAGAGTGCCCGGAGTCCATTGATCACCTCTCGCAGGATGCGCTCGTCGGGTAGCTGCGCCGGCGGTACGGGACTGCTCACCCGTACGCTGCCGAGCGTCAGGAGGTCGCCGAGGAGCACGCGTACGACGCCCACCGGCAGGTCGGCGTCGGCCGCCAGCTCCGCGACCGACAGGGGCTCGTCCCGGCACAGCGCGAGCAGCGCGTTGTGCTCGGGTTCGAGCGCGGGATCGTCGGCGGCGCCGGGTTCGGCGAGCACCAGGGCGATCAGGTCCAGGGCGGCGACCGCCGAGCCGGGCCGGGTACGGCCACCGGTCATGGCGTACGGGCGCACCAGGGGCCCGGCCGCGTCGTCGTACCAGTGGCCGTCCGGCCCGCGCTGGTGCCCGCCGCTCATCACCCGGGTGCCGGTCAACCGGCGGCCGGGCCGGCGGCGCCGAGGCGCGGCGGGGTGTGCAGATGCTCGCCCACGCGCTTGACGAGGCGGGCCATCTCATAGGCGATCAGGCCGACATCGGCGCCCGCACCGGTGAACACCGCAAGGCAGGAGCCCTCGCCCGCGGCGGCCACGAAGAGGAAGCCCTGGTCGAGTTCGACCATGGTCTGCCGCACCTGACCGGCCGCGAAATGACGTCCGGCGCCCTTGGCGAGGCTGTGGAAGCCCGAGGCGACGGCCGCCAGGTGCTCGGCGTCCTCGCGGGTCAGCCCGCGTGAGGAGCCCACGGCCAGGCCGTCGCCCGACAGCACCACGGCGTGGCGGACGTGGGCCACCCGGTCCGTGATGTCGTCGAGCAGCCAGTCCAGTTCACCGGACCGGTTCGATGCGTCGATCATTCGTGCTCTCCTTCGCGGGGTGCCGGGTCCGTGGTGCCGGCGTGGTCCTGCTCGCCGTCCTCGGGCGTGGTGTCCGTACCGCCTCGGTGGCCCGGTCCTCCGGGGCCGGGCCGGACGCCGGCGCGCTGCGGGGCGGGGCGCGGGGGGCGTGGGCCGGCCGGCTCCCCGTCGGCGGCGTCGCGGGCTCCGGTGCCGCCGCCCCGGACCCAGCCACGGCGGAATGCGGCCATCGTCGAGCGCGCCTGCTCGGCCGTCCGTTCGGGGACTGCGTCCTCCACGCCCTGCGGCCCAGGGGTGCGTTCGGGTGCGCGAGGCTCCAGGAGCTGCGGGGCGAGGCTCGCGCGGCGTACTCGGCGCGGGAGTCCTCCGTCGGCGGCGGGCGCGGCCACGGCGGCGCCGACGACCGCTGGAGCGGGCACCCCGTCCTGGGCCGGGGCGGGCAGGGGCGCCGGGGGCTCCGGCAGGCGGTCGGACCGGGGCGGGGAGGGGCGCGGCAGCCCGTCGCCGTCGCCGCGCGGGGAGGCCGCCGCCGGGGGCAGGACCTCCGCGGGCCCCTGGCGGGGTCCGTGCGGGCCGGACGCCGCGCCCCCCGTCCCCACGCCCCGTGGGGCGCGGGCCTCGGGTGCCCTCATGTCGAGCAGGGCGGTGGGCAGCAGGACGACGGCGGTGGTGCCGCCGTACGGGGAGGTGCGCAGGGAGACCCTGACGTCGTGCCGCCGGGCGAGCCGGCTGACGACGAACAGGCCGAGCCGGTCGCTGTCGAACAGGTCGAGCGCCTGGGTCCGGGCGATACGCCGGTTCGCCTCGTCCATGGACTCCTTGCCCATGCCGAGCCCGCGGTCCTCGATCTCCAGGGCGTAGCCGTTGCCGACCTGCTCGCCGTAGACGCGCACCTTGGTGTGCGGCGGGGAGAACTGGGTGGCGTTCTCGACGAGTTCGGCGATGAGATGGGTGAGGTCGGCGACCGCGGAGCCGACGACCGCCGCGAGGGGGAGCCGGCGGACCTCGACGCGGGCGTAGTCCTCGACCTCCGCGACGGCGGCGCGCACCACATGGGTGAGGGGCACGGGTTTGCTCCAGGCGCGGCCCGGAGCGGCGCCGGAGAGGATGATCAGGCCCTCGGCGTGCCGCCGCATCCTGGTGGTGAGGTGGTCGAGCCTGAACAGGTCCTCCAGCTCGCCCGGGTCCTCGGTGCGCCGTTCCATGCTGTCGAGCAGCGCCAGCTGACGGTGCACGAGGACCTGGCTGCGGCGCGCGAGGTTGACGAAGACGCCGGAGACCCCGTTGACCAGTTCGGCGCGCTCCGCGGCGGCGCGCAGAGCGGCGCGCTGCACCGTTGCCAGTGCCTCGGCGACCTGGCCGATCTCGTCGGCGCCGTGCCTGCCGAGGGGCGCCTCCTTGCCGAGGTCGATCTCCTCCCCGGCGCGGAGCCGCCGCATGGCGCGCGGCAGTTTGCGGCGGGCGAGTTCGAGCGCGGTGTTGCGCAGACCGATCAGTTCGACGACGAGGCCGCGGCCGATCCGTACAGAGATGAAGAGGGAGGCGACGACACCGAGGAGGCCGAGCAGGACGGCGATGCCCGAGGTGCTCAACAGGCTCTGCGCGATGGACCGGTCGGCGGGCGCGGCGGCCGTGGCGACCTTCTCCAGGCCGGACAGCACCTGCGCGGCGGCCCGGTCCCAGGAGGCCGAGCCCGCGCTTTCCGCGGCGTCCCTGCCCGGCCCGGCGTCGAGGACGGCGTCCTCCATCGCCTCGAGGTCCGTGTACGCGGAGGTGCGGGTCAGCCGCTCCCAGGCGGTACGGCCGGCGCCGCCGAGGTCGGCCGTACAACCCGCGAGCAGCACACGGCGGGCGGTGACGGCGCCGCTCAGGTCGCGGTAGCGGTCCGTGGGGAGCCCACGGGTGAGGGCGGCCGCGGCGAGCAGGGCGTCCTCGCGGGACAGCTGCTCTGCGGCGCGGCCGATCTCCAGGGCGGTGCGCTCGCCGCGGGACGTGGCGAGGGCGCCGCCGATCGCGAATCCGTCGGTCACCGCGTCGGTGTAGACGCGGTACGTCTGCCGCCAGTCCACCGCGCCCCGGGTGATGCCGGGACGGAGTCCGCGCAGTCGCTCCACGTCGCCGACGAAGGTGCGCACCCGCACGGCCGCGGTGCCGGGCAGGCCGGTGCCGTCGGCGACGGTGTGGCCGCCGCCCATTCGCAGCAGGGCGGCTGCGCGGTCGGTGGCGGTGGCGCGCCTGCTCAGTTCGGCGGCGGCCTCGGTGGTGGGCCGCGCCAGGTAGCGGGTGGCGGCGCGGCGTTCGGCCTGCAGGGCGGTCACGGTGCCCGCGACCGGTTCGCGGATCGTTTCTGCGATGCGCTGGGCACGCAGCCCCCCGGAGAGGTCCTGGGCCGTGGTGACGGCGGCGAAGGCCCACAGCGCCATCAGCGAGACGACGGGCACCATGAGCAGCGACACGATCTTCGCGCGCACGCTCCTCGGGCGCAGGCTCAGCCTGCCCTGAGCGGTCCCGCCGTCCCGTCCGCCGTCGGCCGCGTGAGAGGACGGTTCCTCGTCCGCGGGGAGTCCGGCATGCGCTCTGCGGCCCCGTGGCGGCGTCACAGGGCCCCCTCGCCGACGCGCTGGGCGGTCGCGGAGGCGAGGCGTTCCCTCGCCGTCGGGGAGAGCGCGACAAAGGCGGAGGTGAGGAAGAGGTAGGAGCCCAGCCCGACGATCAGGGGGAAGAGGAAGGCGGTCGCGCCGGAGCCGGACAGCACGTCCGCCGAGGGCCTGACCCGGACCTGCACGGCGAGCATCCCGGTGTAGTGCATGCTGCTGACCGCCGCGCCCATCACCAGGGAGGCGCCGGCGACGACCACGGGCCGGTGGATGGTGAGCGCGGCCCACAGGGCCGCGGTCGCGGCGGCCCAGGCGATGACGACGGAAAGGGCCACGAGCCACGGTTCGTAGGACACCGCGCCGTGCAGTCGTACGGCGGCCATGCCCAGGTAGTGCATGCTGGCCACGCCCACCCCCGTGGTGAGGCCGCCGATCACGAGGGCCCGGAAGCGGCCGCCGCCGTAGCCGACGGCGAAGACGCCGAGGCCGACGACCACCATGGCGACGGCGAGGCTGAGGACGGTCAGGGGGACGCTGTAGCGGATCTCGGTGCCGCTGACGCGGAAGCCGAGCATGGCGACGAAGTGCATCGTCCAGATGCCGGTGCCGAGGGCACTCGCGGCGGTGATCAGCCAGTTGCGCCGGGAGCGGCCGGTCGCGGCCAGGGCCCGTACGGTACAGCGCAGTCCGAGCGCCGCGCCGACGCACGCCATGGCGTACGAGAGCAGCGGGGTCAGCCAGCCGAAGGCGGCGTGGTCGATGTGTCCCATGGCCCCGGGACGCTAGTGCGAGGGTGCTCGCACGCTCGGGGCATGACGGAACCCTGCGTTATTTGACAACGTGCTTTACGGATACGGTTCTCCGGCGATCACGCACAGCGCGAACCTGCACAAAGGAGGCGGGTTTCAGCCACTGCGCGGCGCGTACATGATGATCCCCACGCCCACCAGGCAGACCAGGGCACCCGCCACGTCGTAGCGGTCGGGCCGGAAGCCGTCCGCCACCATCCCCCATGCCAGCGAGCCCGCGATGAACACCCCGCCGTAGGCGGCCAGGATGCGGCCGAACTCGGCGTCCGGCTGCAGGGTGGCGACACACCCGTACAGGCCCAGGGCGATGACCCCCGCCCCGATCCACGCCCATCCCCGGTGCTCGCGCAGCCCCTGCCAGACCAGCCAGGCGCCGCCGATCTCCAGCAGCGCGGCGAGCAGGAACAAGCAGACGGAGCGGAACGGGATCATGCGACCATGATGCCCCGCGTCCCGTGCGCCCCGGGGCGTGCCCCGAACCGGAGGTGGACCGTCGTGCACACCGACCCCGCGCAGATCCGCGCGTTCTTCGCCGCCCGCGCCGCCGACTGGGAGACCCGCTACCCCGACGACGCCCCCGCCTACCGGGCCGGTGTGGCCGAACTGGGCCTGCGGGAGGGCCAGGCGGTCCTCGACGCGGGGTGCGGCACCGGCCGGGCACTGCCGTTCCTGCGCGCGGCCGTGGGGGCCTCCGGGACGGTCGTCGGTGCCGACCTGACGCCTGAGATGCTCGCCGCCGCGGCGGGCGCGGGACGCCGGGAACACGGCGCCCTGCTGCTGGCCGACTGCGCCAGGCTGCCGCTGCGCGACGACACCTTGGACGCCGTCTTCGCCGCGGGACTGATCGGGCATCTGCCGGACCCCCGGGCCTGTCTGCGCGAACTGGCCCGGGTCACCCGGCCCGGCGGCGGCCGGCTGGCCCTCTTCCACCCGATCGGCCGGGCGGCGCTGGCCGCCCGGCAGGGCCGGGAACTCACCCCGGACGACCTGCGTGCCGAGCCCAACCTGGGGCCCCTGCTGAAGTCCTCGGGATGGACCATGACCTCCTACACCGACACCGACGAGCGGTTCCTCGCAATGGCGTCGACGAAGGCGCAGGCGTTGTCGAACATGATGTTGTGACCGGCGCCGGGGACCGTCACGACGGACACCCCGGCCGCCTCGAGCTCCGCCCGGCCGGTCAGGTCACCGCTCGACTCACCCTGCAGAAAGGTGCGCGGGACGGGCGACGAGAGCAGCAGTTCGCGCATGACCGGATCGCTCCCCCGCAGCAGTGACGAGGCGGTGCGGTGCAGGGCGACCGGGTCTGCCAGGCGCATCGTGGCGGCCCACCGCGGGCCGACCCGCTCCAGGACGCGGGCGAAGCCCCCGCCGTGGACGAACTCCTCCTCGGTGAAGGCCGCGATGCCGCTGCTGCCGGCCGTCACACGCGGACGCGCGTCGAGGTTCGCCTCCGCCAGCACCAGGCGCGCCACCAGGTCGGGCCGGCGTGCGGCGAGGACGATCGCCACGGCGCCTCCCATGCTGTGGCCGACCACATCGGCCGGGCCCGTCCCGGCGGCGTCGAGTACCGCGGCGAGGGCGTCCGCGTGCTCCTCCAGGGTGTAGCCGAAGGCGGCGGGCCGGTCGCTGATGCCGTGGCCCGGCAGGTCTACGAGGAGTGAACGCCGCCCGGCGAGGACAGGATCCGCCGCTACGTGGGCGAAGTAGACGGAGGAGGCCGCGCCCAGCCCGTGCACGTAGACGAGCGCGGAGCCGGTCCCGGGTGTCCCTGTCCAGCGGATGCACGCCCCGTCATCGGTGAATCGTGTCTGCTGCATGGAGGAGACTATACATCGACCACGATGTATTACGTCAACGGGGTACAGCGTCGCTGCGACACAATGGCACCATGCTGGAACTCGCGATCCTCGGTTTCCTCTACGACGCCGCCCTGCACGGCTACGAGCTGCGCAAGCGCATCGCCGCACTCACCGGGCACGTCAAACCGGTGGCCGAGAGCACGCTCTACCCGGCCATCAAGCGCCTGGAGAAGGCCGGTCTGCTGAGCCGCGAGACCCAGCCGGGCGCCGTGGCCGCGCCGCGCCACGTGCTGACACTTACCGCCGAGGGCCGCGCCGAGCTGCGCAGGCGGCTCGCGGAGCCGGACACCGCGGACATCTCCGACGAGAACCGCTGGTTCACGCTCCTCGCCTTCCTGCGCCATCTCGACAACCCCGCCCTGCAGAGCGCGGTGCTGCGCCGCCGGCTCGCCTTCCTGGAGGAGCCCACGAGCTTCTTCCACGACGGCGACCGCCCGCTGCGGGCGGAGGAGTTGGACGACCCGTTCCGGCGGGGCGTGCTGACGATCGCACGGGCCACCACACGGGCGGAGCTCGGCTGGCTGCGCACCACCCTGGACGCCCTGGAGTCCTGAGTCCGGCCGCGGATCCCTCCGGGGCGGCGCGGGCGGTAGCCTGCGGACGTCCGACCGAGGAGAAGCGCGAGGCCGCCCGTGACTCGAGAGCTCTACAACGCCCGGCTGGTGCCCCGCGAGGGGGACCCGACCCCGCTGACGGACGAGGAGGAGCAGCGCGCGCGGGCCACTCTCTTCAACGACCTCGGCCGCGCCGTCTCCGACCACGGCTGGGTGCGTTTCCCCGCCTACTCGCCCGAGGAGCGGCGCCGGCTGGTCGACGTGGCGCGCCGACTGGGCGCGTACTGGGGCACGGAGGTCGGCGTGGAGGCCGAGGACCACTGCTCCATGCGGCTGTTCCTCCCCGGGTTCGGCCCGCGGGAGAACACGGTCGCGGCCGCCGTGGAGGTCCGGATCTGACGGCCCGCCCCCGAGCAGAGCGCGGACCGGAGACCGGCGCCCGAAGCCCGTACTCCGTGTCCCGGACCCGGTGAGGGCGGCGGCCGCCTCAGCCTTCGGGAAGACCGAGCAGCGACCGGGCGACGGCCCGTGGCGGGACTCCGCGCTCCTGGGCGAGCACCACGACCGCACGCCGGGCGAGTTCGCTGATCCCGAACATCAGCGCCTCCGGGGCGACCCGCGCCGAGGCGGCCTCAAGGGCCTGCTCGTCCCCCTCCACGGAGGCCGCGACATGGGCGGCCGCCGCCTCGAAGAGGTTGCGCTCCCGGGATGCCCTGCGTGCGGGCTCCGCACCGGGCGGCGGGGGCTTCACGGACCTCGCCGGCGGCCGCGCCGCGGTGAACCTCCGGAGCCAGGTGGCCATCCGCATCACCCCTCTCACCCAGGGGCGTTCCCGCCCGCGGACAGACGGAACCCCGGCAGGCCCGGGTCGCTGCTTCCGGCGGTGAGCACGAGGGGGGCGCCGGGGACGTCGGACTCCCAGCCGACGGCGAGCGTGTGCTCGACGAGCAGGCGGACGGCGCGCGGCGTCGGGTGGGCCGTGCCGGTCCCGCAGTGTCGCCACGGACCGGGCGCCGATGCCGACACCAGATCGGCGACGAGGGCGCGCCCGCCGGGAGCCGCCACGTCCGTCACGCGGACGAGGACGGCGCGGCGGCAGGTGCCGTCGGGCTGCTCGGCGTGCCCGATGCCGGCGGTCCACAGGAACTCGCGCCCGTCGAAGCGGAGGCGACGGCGCCGTTTCCTCATCGCCGCCCGCCGTCAGGGCGCGCCCCGCTCTCGACGCGGGTGTTACCCGGTGGTTAGGGTGCGCCCACCACTCGGAAACCACTGGAGGGGGATGCCCGTGTCCGCGACGGACGACGACGCGCTGTTCGTGCTCACGGCGGCGATGCTGACGCCCGCGCAGTTCCCGGGCGTCCTGGCGGACGACTATCCGGCGGCCTGCTCGAAGCTCGGGCTCGATCCGGTGGACGACGGCTACGGCCTCGTCTTCGGCCAGGACGGGACGGGCGCCCGGTGGACGGTGGCGATCAGCGACACGGCACTGGTGGCCTGCGCCCTCGCCGCGTGGGACTGCGGGCTGGAGTACGACCTGTCCCCCGACGAGCGCTCCGTCGTCGCCGCGCTGCCCGGCTGGCCGCTGCCGGTCGCGGTGGCGGCGCCCGGTGTCCCCGATCCGCACGATCCGCCGGAGACCGAGGGCGGCCCGCCGCTCTCGCCGCCCGACACCGCGACATGGGGGCCGGCGCAGCGGCGCCTGGGCGCCGACGAGATAGCCCTCCGGTGGCGGATCTGGCGGGAACAGCTGGAAGCCGGGGACGAGTCGGATGATTCGGATGAATCCGGCGCGCCGGACAGCGCGGCGCAGGACTCCACACCCCCGGACTCCACACCCCCGGACTCCACGCCCCCCGACTCCACGCCTCCGGAGTCCGCCGGGAAGAAGTCCGCCGAGCAACCCGAGGAGCCGTCCCGGCGGGAGCCAGGATCGAACGGCATCCACCCCGGGGTGCGGCGCGCGCTGGAGGCCGCCCAGGAGTACCTGCGTACGCCCCCGCCGCCCGGCCGCATACGCTCGACCGCCGCGGGTGAGGGCGTACGCACCCTGCGCGTGGACGGCGAGGACTGGAGCCTGGTCGCCCGCACCGACGACATCGCCTTCGTGCTGCTGGACGAGGAGCCCGGCGAGGTGCTGCCGGTCGGCCGGGGGCCGGAGCTCCCCGGCCTGCTGGAGGCTTTGGAGAAGCTGGCCGTACGACCCGCCTGAGCGCGCGCCGGGCGCGGTTCAGACGCCGTGGCCGTCCGCGCGGACCTTGCCGTCGGCCTTGCGCGCGGCGACCAGGACCGGGTCCCAGACCGGCGAGAACGGCGGGGCGTACCCAAGGTCGAGCGCGGTCATCTGCTCGACGGTCATACCCGCGGTGAGCGCGACGGCGCCGATGTCCACGCGCTTGCCCGCGCCCTCGCGGCCCACGATCTGCAGCCCGAGCAGTCGTCCGGTCTGCCGCTCGGCGATCGCCTTGACCGTCATCGGGGCGGCGCCCGGGTAGTAGCCGGCCCTGCTGGTGGACTCGATGACCGCGGTGACGTACTGCAGCCCGGCGGCGCGTGCCTGGGACTCCTTCAGTCCCGTGCGGGCGATCTCGAGGTCGCAGACCTTGCTGACGGCCGTGCCCACCACGCCCGGGAACGTGGCGTAACCGCCGCCGATGTTGGTGCCGATGACGCGGCCCTGCTTGTTGGCGTGGGTGCCCAGCGGGATGTGCTGCATGCCGCCGGAGACCAGGTTGAGGACCTCCACGCAGTCCCCGCCCGCCCAGATCGCCTCCTCGTCGCGCACGCGCATCGCGCGGTCGGTGAGCAGGCCGCCGTGCGCGCCGATCGGCAGCCCCGCGTCCCGGGCGAGTCCGGTGTTGGGCGCGACGCCGAGGCCGAGCACGACGACGTCCGCGGGGTACTCGCCCGCGTCGGTGGCCACGGCGCGGACCCGGCCGTCCGCCCCGGTGAGCACCTCACGCACCGGGGCTCCGGTGACGACGGTGATGCCGAGGCACTCCATGGCCTCGCGCACCAGCCGCCCCATGTCCGGGTCGAGGGTCGCCATGGGCTGCTCGGAGCGTTCCACCAGGGTGACCCTCAGCCCGTGCCGCAGCAGGGCCTCTGCCATCTCCACGCCGATGTAGCCGCCGCCGACCACGACGGCGTCCCGCAGCGGCCTTCTGTCGAGGGCCTCGATGATGTCCTCGCCGTCGTCCAGGATCTGCACGCCGTACACGCCGTCCGCGTCGATCCCGGGGATCGGGGGCCGCTTGGGCACGGCGCCGGTGGCGATGACGAGCTGGTCGTAACCCGTCCACTCCTCCGCCCCGAGGACGTCCCGGGTGCGCACCCGTCCGCGGTCCCGGTCGATCTCGACGACCTCGGTGCCGAGCCGCACGTCGATGTCGCGCGCACGGTGCTTCTCGGGCGTGCGGGCGATCAGCTTGTCGGGGCCGGTGGCGTCCCCCGCGATCCAGTACGGGATCCCGCAGGCCGAGTACGAGGTGCGGCGCCCGCGTTCGAAGGCGACGACCTCCAGTTCGTCGGGCCCCTTCCTCCTGCGCGCCTGCGACGCCGCCGACATCCCCGCGGCGTCCCCACCGATGACCACCAGCCGTTCCCTCATGTCCCGCAGCGTATGCGCCGCCCCGGTGTCCCGCGCGATCACCCCGTTGCCGCAGACTGGGCGCCATGGACCTGCAGATCACCGCGACCTCCCCGGACCATCCGGCGACCCTCCTCGACCTGCCGTGGAACGTGCCGCTGGAGGAGTGGCCCGAGGAGCATCTGGTGTCCCTGCCCCGGGGCATCTCGCGGCACGTCGTCCGCTTCGCCCTCGCCGGCGACGAGGTCGTGGCGGTCAAGGAGGTCGGCGAGTGGGCGGCCGTCCGCGAGTACGGGCTGCTGCGCGACCTGGACCGCATGGGCATACCCGCGGTCGACGCGCTCGCCGTCGTCACCGGCCGCACCGACGACCGCGGCGAGGCGCTGGAACCGGTGCTGATCACCCGGCACCTGGGCGGCTCGCAGCCGTACCGCTCGATGTTCGAGACGACGATGCGCCCGGGCACCGTCAACCGGCTCCTGGACGCGCTCGCCGTGCTGCTCGTCCGGCTGCACCTGGCGGGCTTCGCCTGGGGCGACTGCTCGCTGTCGAACACCCTCTTCCGGCGGGACGCGGGCGCCTACGCCGCCTACCTGGTGGACGCCGAGACCGGGCAGATCCAGCCGACCCTCTCGCGCGGCCAGCGCGAGTACGACATCGAGGTGGCCCGGGTGAACATCGCGGGCGAGCTGCTGGACCTGGAGGCGGGCGGCTCGCTGCACCCGTCGGTGGACCCGGTCACCTTCGGGCAGGCCATCGCGGACCGCTACGAGGAGCTGTGGCACGAGCTCACCCGCGAGTCGGTGTACCCGGTGGCCAAGCGGCACTACATCGACCGGCGCATCCGGCGGCTGAACGACCTCGGCTTCGATGTCGCGGAGATGCAGATCCAGAGGTCGCCCGACGGCGACGACGTCACCTTCCTGCCCAAGGTCGTGGACGCCGGGCACCACCAGCGCCAACTGCTCCGCCTCACCGGTCTGGACGCCGAGGAGAACCAGGCCCGCAGCCTCCTCAACGACCTCGAGACGTGGATGGCCTCCCAGGAGGACTACGCCCCCGGCGACCCGCTGGGCGCCCGTCCCGAGGTGCTGGCCCACCGGTGGGTGCGCGACGTCTTCCGGCCGACGGTCCGCGCCGTGCCGCGCGAGCTGCGCGGCTCGCTGGACACCGCGCAGATCTACCACGAGCTGCTGGAGCACCGCTGGCTGATGTCGGAGCGGGCGCAGCGTGACGTGGGTCTGGACGCGGCGGTCGAGGACTACATCCACAACGTGCTCCTCGCGTCGCCGCAGGGGCCCGCCGTTCCCCTGCCGCCGGACTAGGACGAGGCCGTAGTCTCGACGCGTGACCGACCGGAGTTCGCTGCGGGGCGTCTTCGACGAGGACGCCGAACTTTACGACCGGGTCCGCCCGGGGTACCCCGGCGTGCTCTTCGACGACCTGGCCGCGGTGGCGGGCCTCGGTCCCGGCGCGCGCGTGCTGGAGATCGGCTGCGGGACGGGGCAGGCCACCGTGCCGCTCGCGGAGCGCGGCTTCCGGGTCACGGCGGTCGAGCTGGGCCCGTCGATGGCGGCGGTCGCCCGGCGCAGGCTGGCCCGGTTCCCCGGGGTCGAGGTGGTCGTCTCCGCCTTCGAGGATTGGCCGCTCCCTGACGAGCCGTTCGACGCCGTCGTCTCGGCCACGGCGTTCCACTGGGTCGATCCCGCCGTGGCGGTCGTCAAGTCCGCCGAGGCGCTGCGTCCCGGCGGGGTGCTGGCCGTCGTCGGCACCCACCACGTGGACGGCGGCTCGCGGGCCTTCTTCGCGGACGTGCAGGAGTGCTACGAGCGCTTCGACCCGGCGACGCCGCCCGGCCTGCGGCCGCGCGCCGCGGCCCTCGTCCCCGCCGACAGCGGGGAGACGGACCGCTCCGGGCGCTTCGGGCCGGCCGTCTTCCACCGCTACGAGCGCGAACTGCCGTACACCACGGCCGAGTACCTCGACCTGCTGCTCAGCTACTCCAACCACCGCGCCCTTCCCGCCGCGCGGCGGGAAGGGCTGCTGGCCTGCATCCGGGCGCTGGCCGACGGCCGGTACGGCGGCCGCGTCGTGAAGCGGTACCTGACGGAGCTGCGGATCACCCGGCGTCTGTGACCGGCCGGGCCGGGACGGGGTCAGGCCCCGGCGGTGCCCCCGGGCCCGCGCGTCGCGGAGATCGTGAGGCGTACGTAGTCCACGACGGGCTCCCGCAGGCGCCCGGCGACGGCGCGGACGAAGGCCTCGTGCTCCTCGGCGGGGAGGCGTTCCAGCTGTCCGCCGAGGACGACGACCGCGAGGTAGGAGAGCAGTTGCGGGCCCGGTTCGAGGCGGGCGGGGTCGGGCACGAGGGCGACCTCGACGTCTGTGAACCCGGCGTCCCGCAGGCGCTGTTCGGTCTCCTGGACGCCCGCGAAGTTCCAGACGGCGGGCTGCGGGCCGAGGACCTCGTCGACGGCAGCCGAGACGCCGGCGATGTTGCCGCGCCCGCCGCATTCGGCGACGAGGCGTCCGCCGGGGCGCAGAACGCGTGCGACACCCCGGAAGAGCGCGGCGTGGTCGGGGATCCAGTGGAGGGTGGCGACGCTGGTGACGGCGTCCACCGTGCCCGTCACCGGAAGGGGGCCGGTGATGTCGGCGTGCACGACCTCGACGCGGTCCAGGCGTCCGGCGAGGCGCCCACGGAGCCGCTCCAGCATGCGCAGCGAGCCGTCGACGGCCACGACCCGGCCGTGCGGCAGCAGTCCGAGCAGCGCCTCCGTGTCACGTCCGGTGCCGCAGCCGAGGTCGAGCACACGCTCGTCGCCGCGAAGTGCGAGGCGGTCCAGTGTCTTGCGGCCCCACTGCGCGTGGGGCAGCGGCAGGCTGTCGTACGTGGTGGCGTCCCATTCCCGCGTCATGACCGCCACGCTAACCTCGGCTGTCCGCCAGGTGATACCCACATCTCGCATAGTGACCAGCGAGGGCCTGCGGACCCACCCACGGAGGGGGACACATGACGGCAAGCGGGGTACGGCCGGTGGGATGGGTGACCGGCGGACGCGTGCCGGTCGCGACGACGACTGGGGCGGCGTCGAGGCGGTGATCCTGCCGGACGGGGAGCGGTTCGGGCCCGAGGCGCTGTACGGCCTTGACTCCTTACCCCACCCGGAGGTCGTCTTCCACTCGACCGGATCCCCGAGGAGCGGGTGGAGACCGGCGCGCGCCACCGGGACGCACCTGGAGAGCCAGGTCACCGCCTCCGGCTTCCGCAGCGTGGGGCTCGGCGTCCGGACAGGTGGCCACGACCCTCGCCCAGCCGCCGGTCAAGCACGTGCAGCGGCTGAACCGGATCCGGCGGGCGGTGCCGGCGCTGCAGACGGGCCAGTACTCCACGGCCGGGGTCGTCGGCGAGGTGGCCTTCAAGCGCCGCTGCACCGACGCCGCCACCGGCGTGGACAGCCTCGCGCTGCTCACGGTGAGCGGCGGCGCCACGTTCACCGGGATACCCACGGCACATACACGGACGCGGTGACCGGCGCGGTCAGGACCGTGACCGGCGGGAGCCTGTCCGTCGGCGCGCCGGCAAGGCCAATTTGCGCGTGTACGTCCTCGACCTGGGCGGCGGCAACACCGCGCCGCGCAAGGTCGCCTCGGACGGGCCCTACCTGAGGTGACGAGCGGTACGGCGACCCGGGCCCCCGGACCCGCCGCCGCGGTCGTCACCGCGGCGGCGGGTCCGCGGGACTCGCGGGGAAGCCCGGGACACCCCGGGGCAGCGGGCACCGGGACATCCGGGTGAGGTCAGCGGTCCCTCCGGCGTGTCCTCTCCCCGCGTGCCGGTCATTTGAGCTGATGTTCATTTCATGGGTTCACACCGTGCGGCCAAGCACGCGCGCCGCCGCGCGGCCGGACGTCCGTGCCGTACGACGCGCGTCTGGGCCACGGCCGCAGGGACGGCCGGCGTCGTCGCCGTGGCCGCCCTCGGGGTGCACAGCGCGGTCATCCACACCGACCCGCCCGCCGTCCACGCCCGCCCCGCGCCGAGCCCGCAGCTCATGCCCTTCCCCGACCTGGCCGCCCGGGCCCGGCTGCAGCGGGTACCGCTCTACCCGGCCCACGAACCCGACATCGTCCCGCGCAAGAGCTGGGGGGCCGACGAGTCGCTGCGCACCGAGCCCCCGCACTACAGCACCACGGTCAAGGCCGTCTTCCTGCACCACACCGACAGCGGCAACGACTACCGGTGCAAGGACGTGCCGCAGATCATCCGGGACATCTACTCCGGCCACATCCAGAGCCGCCACTGGGACGACGTCGCCTACAACTTCTTCGTCGACAAGTGCGGCACGATCTACGAGGGGCGCGCGGGCGGCTCCGACCGCCCCGTCACCGGGGCGCACTCGATCGGTTTCAACAAGGACACCATGGGCATCGCCGCGATCGGCACCTACGACGCGAAGGGCAGCGTCCCGCAGGCGATGGCCGAGTCGATCGCCCGGATCGCCGCCTGGAAGCTCGGGCTGTCCGACATCGATCCCCGGGGCGAGGTCGGCCTGGTCTCCAGCAGCAGCAAGAGCCGCTTCAAGAAGGGCGAGCGGGCGGTCTTCCACGTCATCGCGGGTCACCGCGACGCCTATATGACCGACTGCCCCGGCAAGGAGCTGTACGCCAAGCTCCCGGAGATCCGCACCGAGGCCGCACGACTGCAGGGCCGCCCCCCGCTGCGCGCCGCGAAGAGCAAGGGCTGACCGGCCCCTCCCGTGTCATCGGGGGGCGAGCGCCAGCAGCGCGACATCGTCGCCGACCGCGCCCGCGTACCGTCGCAGGTCCTCCCAGACCGCGTCGACGATCGCCTCCGGGGAGCGGTCGGCGCCCTCCGCCAGCCTCGCGGCGAGGCGTTGGGCGAGCGGGTAGAAGGTGCCCGAGGCGTCGCGGGCCTCGGTGACGCCGTCGGTGTACGCGAGGATCACGTCCCCCGGCAGCAGGGTCACCACCGACGGCAGGGCCGGCGCCTGTCCGGGCAGGCCCGCGCCGAGCGGCGGACCGGGGTCGCACTCCAGCTCCCGCACCTCGCGGTCGCGCAGCAGCAGCGCGGGCGGGTGCCCCTGGCAGACCAGCCGCACCCGTGACCCGTCGTCGGGGAACTCCAGCAGCAACGCGGTGGCGAACAACTCGGCGTTCCCGGCGGCGTCCAGGGAGAGCCGCCGTTCTAGGCGTCCCGCAACTCCACGCAGCTCCCGCTCGTCGAGCACCCCCTCGCGGAAGGCGCCGAGCAGCGCCGCGACCGTGCCGACCGCGGCGAGGCCGTGTCCCTGGACGTCGGCGACCAGCGCCCGTACGCCGAAGGGGCCGGGCCGCACGTCGTACAGGTCGCCGCCCACCAGGGTGCCGCGCTGCGCGGCCCGGTACAGGGCGGCGCAGCGCACCCGCCCCACCGTGCCGGGCACCGGGGCGAGGACGGCGAGCTGCGCCGCCTCCGCCACCGTCCGGGCCAGCACCAGGCGGCCCCGGAAGCGTTGCTGCACCGCGGCGATGACCACGCTGAGGGCGCCGATGAGGACGACGGCGCCGAGTTCGGCGCCCACCAGCGTCCCCGAACCCACGACGGGGAGTTCCATGACGACCACGACGGCGGCCGCCATGACCGCGGTGCCCGCCACGCCGTAGGTGAGCGCGGCGAGCGGCGCCACCGCCGCGTAGTAGGCGCCGAGCTCGACATCGCCGGGCGTGACGCCCTGGGCCAGGATCAGCGCGGTGAGGAGGACGACCGGAAGCAGGCGCAGCCAGCGCGGCGGTGCGCCGATCCGCAGTGTGCCGTCCCCGGCCGGAGCCGTGCCCATGCAGGCACCGTAACCGCGGGGGGCGCGGGCCGCGCGTCTCAGCCGGTGGGCGCGGCCGCGGCCCCGACGAGCTCCGGGTGGTGCCTGCGGGCGACCTCGGGGTGGGCGCGCAGCCACCCCTTGAGCTCGTTGCGGCCGTACTCGGCGAAGAGCGGGTTGGCCGGGTCCCGGGTGGCGCCGGGCGCGCGGTGGGCGTGCTCGAACGGGAGCGGGGCGACGCGCGCGTCGAGGCGCGGGTTGTAGAAGAAGGGCACGGAGTAGCGTTCGCGGGCGCCGGCCGGGCTGACCACGCGGTGGTTGGTGGCCTTGAGGTAGCCGTCGGTGGCGACCTCCAGCAGTTCGCCCAGGTTGACGACGAAGGCGCCGGGCAGCGGCGGCACGTCGTGGAAGCGGCCGTCGGAGCGCTCCACCTGCAAGCCGCCGACCTCGTCCTGGAGCAGCAGGGTGAGGAAGCCGTAGTCCTTGTGCGCGCCGACCCCCTGGTCGTCGCCGGTGGGTGCGGTCCCCGGGTAGCGGACGAGCTTGAGGTGCAGGTGCGGCTCGTCGGCGAAGGCCGCGTCGTAGAAGTCCTCGGGGGCGCCGATGGCGGCGAGCAGTTCGTGCAGCAGCCGGTGGGCGACGCGGCTGAGCCGGTCGATCCATGCCAGGGAGAGTTCGCGGAGCTCGGGCAGGGACCCCGGCCACTGGTTGGGGCCCTCCAGCCACCAGTACGCGGGCTCGCCCGCGGCCGGGACGTGCTGCGGGCGCTCGGCCCCGATGTCGAGCTGGTCGCGCCAGTCCCGGCTGCCGCCGGTGCGCTCCTCGCCGGTGCGGGTGTAGCCCCGGAAGTGAGGGGAGTTCAGGTTGCCGATGGCGAGCCGGTCGGCCTCGGGCAGGGCGAAGAACGCGCGGATCGCCCGCATCAGGGCGGCGGTCTCGTCGGCGGTCACGCCGTGGCCGGTGAGCTGGAAGAAGCCGACCTCGTGGGCGGCGGAGTGCAGTTCGCGGTGGAGACGGGCTCGTGCCTCGGGGCCGCGGTCCGCCGCGGAGAGGTCGATCACGGGGAGCTGGAGCGTCATGGTGTGGTGTCCGCAGGGTGAGGACCCGGCACGCCGGTGGTGACCGGACGCTGCGCGGCGGGGCCCTGGTGGGGCGGCGTCGCGGGCCGAGTGGGAGAAGGGGGCGGGGTCGGATCAGCCGCTGCGGCGACAGGACATGCTCGTGACGCGGACGAAGTCCACATGACGGCGGCGCACGAGCAAGAGCATGGGCCAAGGGTACTGCGCAGCGTCATCGTCGTCGGTGACGCATGTCACGCGGCCCCATGAGCCGGGCGCCACGGGCGTGGGGCGACGCCATGGCCGCTGCGGTGACGGACGGGCCACGATGTGGCGGCAGCCATCCCCGACGTGCAAATGGAGGCTCCCCATGCGCCCCTGGAGAGGCGTCCCCCTGCTCGCCGCCGCACTGCTCGCGCTCGGCGCGGCCGCGGTCCCCGCCGGTGCGGAGGCGGCCTCGGGTGCGGCGGGGCACTGCGCCCGGCTGGACCGGGTCGCCGTGCCCGGCGCCGAGCACCAGCAGAAGGCCTGCCTGGCCGACATGACGACCACCGCGCTGGCGGGCAGCGCGTACACCGACACCGCCGACCAGGCGGGTCTGGCGGCGGCCGGCACCACCCGCCCGTCCGGCGTGCCGGGAGTGCAGGTCGACGGCTACTTCCCCGACACCTCGGGCTTCAACACCACGCACGGCTGGCGGCACGACGCCCAGTTCGTGCTGCGGCTGCCGGACCGCTGGAACGGTGGCCTGATCGTGACCGGCGCGCCCGGCACCCGCAAGCAGTACTCGCTCGACGTCCTGATCTCCGACTGGGCGATCGCCCGGGGGTACGCGTTCGCCTCCACAGACAAGGGCAACAGCGGGCCGGACTTCTACACCGACGGCCGCCGCCCGGGTGACGCGATGGCCGAGTGGAACCGGCGCACGACCCAGCTCACGGTGGCCGCGAAGGCGGCGGTGGCCTCGCGCTACGGCCGCACGCCGCACCGTACCTACATGACCGGCATCTCCAACGGGGGCTACCTCACCCGCTGGCAGCTGGAGCACCACCCGGCGCTCTACGACGGCGGCGTGGACTGGGAGGGCACGCTCTGGACGGCGGACGGCCCCAACCTGCTGACCTCACTGCCGGTCACCGTGGCCCGCTCCCTGGGCCGGGCCGGCGACGCCGAC
This sequence comes from Streptomyces sp. BoleA5, assembly GCF_000373665.1. Taxonomy (NCBI): domain Bacteria; kingdom Bacillati; phylum Actinomycetota; class Actinomycetes; order Kitasatosporales; family Streptomycetaceae; genus Streptomyces; species Streptomyces sp. BoleA5. Next base: position 28,273 of record NZ_KB892124.1, on the reverse strand, counting down.
CTGCTGGCGGCGGGCTTCGCGCCGGGCTCGGAGTTCCTGTGGGCCTACCACCAGCAGGCCTACTGGGGCCTGACGCAGAAGGTGTACCGCGCGTTGTTCGACCCCTCGTACGACCCCGCCTGTCCGGGTGCGAGCGCGGGTACGACCGTGCCGGAGATCCTGGCGCCCTGCGCGTCGGACGCCGACTACGACTACGCGGCGCGCCCGGCCGCCGTGCACCGGGCCGTGGGCCGCGTGTCGCTCACGGGGCGCATCGGCAAACCGATGATCACCCTGCACGGCACCCTTGACACGCTGCTGCCGATCGCGACCGACTCGGACGTCTACGACCGCATGATCGACTCCGCGGGCCGGGGTGGGCTGCACCGCTACTACACGATCGAGGGCGGCAACCACGTCGACGGCCTGTACGACACGTATCCGGACCGGCTGCGCCCGATCCTGCCCTGCTACCGGGCCGCGTTCGACGTGCTGACCTCATGGGTGGAGCACGGCCGCACCCCGCCCGCCGACCGCACGGTGCCCCGGCCGGCGACCGGGGACGTGGTCGACTCCTGCCCGCTGACCTGAGCTCAGACCCGCTCGAGCGGACGGTGCGGCCCGTCGGGGAGCTCGACGGCGATCGGGTCGCCGGGCCGCACCTCCCCGCCGTGCAGGACGACGCCCATGATCCCGCCCTTGCGCACGACAGCGCCGTGTTCGTCCCGGCCGACGACCTGCTTGAGCAGGCCCTGCCGGAAGCCGTCGATCTGCAGGCAGGGGTTGCGCAGCCCGGTCACCTCGACGACGGCCTGATCGCCGAGCCGCAGCCGGGTCCCGACGGGCAGGCCCAGCAGGTCGACACCGCGCGTGGTGACGTTCTCGCCGAGCTCGCCGGGGGCGACCTCGAAGCCTGACGTGCGCAACTCGTCGTGGAGTTCGCCGTGGATCAGGTGGACCTGGCGCAGGTTGGGCTGCGTCGGGTCCTGGGCCACCCGCGAACGGTGCTGCACCGTCACCCCGAGGTGGGCGTCGCCCTCCACGCCGAGTCCCGCCAGCAGGCGGATCCTGTCGCGGACGGGCTTGCTGAAGTGATGTCCCTCGTCACGGCTGACGGCGGTCACGGTCGCGGTCATGCTCCCCCTCGGTCGGTCGAACGCCCAGTCAGTCTAACGAAAGATTTCATTGAAGTTTCAATGATGGCGGCGTAGCCTGAGGTCATGCCTGTTCGCCGTCTGAACCACGCAGTCCTCTACATCCGCGACGTCGCCCGGTCCGTCGAGTTCTACACCGCCGTGTTCGGCTTCGAGGTGGCCGCGGAGATCCCCGGCCGCGCCGCCTTCCTGAGGGCCGAGGACACCCTCAACGACCACGACCTCGGGCTGTTCGTCATCGGCCCGGACGCACCCGGCCCCGAACAGGGCCGCGTCGGGCTCTACCACCTGGCCTGGGAGGTCGGCACACTCCGCGAACTGGCCGACACCGCCCGGCTGCTCACCGAGCGCGACGCGCTCGTCGGCTCCAGCGACCACCTCGTGTCGAAGTCGCTGTACGCCAAGGACCCGGACGGCAACGAGTTCGAGGTCATGTGGCGCGTCCCCCGCGAGGACTGGCCGCGGGGGCAGGAAGTGACCCGCCCCCTCCCCCTCGACCTGCAGGCATCGCTCGACCGCTGGGGCCCCGACCTCGGCACCGGTGCGGCCGCGGGCTCCGCCACCTGAGGGACGATCGCGGCCCGCGCTTCGTCACTTGCCGATCTGGCGCCTGCCGGACCGGCGCAGCCTGCGCCGCTGGGAAGGGTCCAGGGTGAGGTAGGCGGCCACGGGGACGCCCACGATGATCAGCACCGCCAGCCAGGCCGGCAGCACCCACAACAGGATCAGGCCGACGGCCACGCCGCCGACGGCGACCTTCGCGCGATTGGACATCTTCCCGCCTCCGTCTGCGGCACGTGCCGCACTCACTGGGGTAAACGCGGCATCACGCGCGACGGTTCCCCCGTACGGCGCGCCCTGCCCGGTGCCGGGCAGGGCGCGGCCGGCGGGTCTCACTCGTGGTGGCGTTCGGTCAGTTCCCTGGGTTCCTGCGCGGGCGCGTCCGGCGCCGTCGCGCACTCGGGGGTGGTCTCCTGACGGTCGGCGGCGGCCGGCCGTTCCCGGTCACGGGCGGCCTCGGCGCGCACGAGCGCGCCCAGGGCCGCGTAGATGTCCACGGGCATGGCGGGGTCCTCCTGCGGGGTTCGTCCTGCTGACGGGTGTGGGGCCGCGAACGCAGGGCCCGTCAGCAGCGCAGGACGAGGTGCAGGTGTTCCGGTCTTCCCGCGGGGGCGACATGCCGGGCGGGACCGCGAAGCGCGGCCCCGACGGGGTCAGGGGGGCAGGTGTCGTGGACCGCGTCCGCCGCGTGGCCCTGGACGGTGCCGGCCCGCTGCTGGGGGCCGGCCTGCGGGGCGGTCCGCCGCCCGACGCTCGCCGGGAGGTGGTGTGTCTGCTTGCCCCGGTCGTCCGTGGCGACGGCCACGGACACCGTCGGCTCCGGCGACTGCAGGGCCGCGACCCCGGGTGCGCACAGCGCGTGGAGCAGGCACACGAGCGCCGCGAAAAGCCCGACCGCGGCCCCTGCGGGCCCTGCGGGGGCCCGACGGGGACGTCCCGCTGCGGCATGCGGCATGCGCTGCTCCTCCGGATGCGTACACCCCACTCTTAACCGGCCGCGTACGGGAACCCCGTGGGGCGCTACGCTGATCGGCTCACGTGTTCATCCGGGGGGCGCAATCCGGGGGGCGGGACGTTGTGGTTGCGGTCCGTTGTCGGGTGCGGGTTGTTCGCGCCTGCGGCGGGCGGTTCCCCCGCCCGCCGCAGGCGCAACGGACCCGCACACAACCACCGGGCCGCGGGAGGCGCGCCCCGGACACGCACAGCCGCGGCGCGCCAGGCGGCCCCCTCGACCGCCCCGCACGTCGCGCCCGGTACGATCAGGGGCGGCACTCCGCCCGGAACCTCGCGGACGTGCCCCCGCCCCCCGTGTGCCCGACCGGGACGGGGCGGCGGCCGGGTCGCCGCCGGGAACCGCCACAGCGGAGACGGGGCGCTCGGCACCACTCCCCCGGCTCAGGCCCCCCGGTACCGGGTGAAGACGGGGAACGCCGCCGCGAGGCCCAGCATCACGACCACGACGAGCACACCGCCCACGGCGACCGCGCCGCGCGTCCCGAACGCGGAGCCGGCCGTGCCGTGGAGGAGGTCGGCCAGCCGGGGCCCGCCCGCGACCACCACGGTGAAGACGCCTTGCATGCGCCCGCGCATGTCGTCGGTCGCGACCGACTGCAGGATGGCGCTGCGGAACACCATCGAGACCATGTCCGCGAACCCGGCCAGCGCCAGGAATCCCGCGGCCCACCACAGGCTGCCGCTGAGCCCCAGTCCGGTGATCGCGGCGCCCCAGCCGCAGACCGCGATGACGACCATCAGGCCGTGGCGCTTCGCGCGGGAGAACGTGCCCGAGAACAGTCCCCCGGCGACGGCGCCGATGGGGATGGCCGCGTACAGCAGGCCGAGTGCGAAGCCCTCGTTCCAGGAGGCGTAGGTGGTGTGGGCGAGCTGGGGGAACAGGGCGCGCGGCATGCCGAAGACCATGGCGACGATGTCGGCGAGGAAGGACAGCAGAAGGATGCGCTGCGCGGTGATGTAGCGGAAGCCGGCGCCGACCTCGCGCCAGCCGCCGCGCCGGGCGACGGGCGCCCCGTTCGCCTCCAGGGGCGGCAGCGCGGGCAGCCGCCACACCGCCCACACGGTCGCGGTGAGGGCGATCGCGTCGATGAGGTAGAGGTCGGCCAGGCCGATGACGGGTATGAGGACGCCGGCGAGCAGCGGGCCGACGATCAGGCCGGTCTGCATGACGGTCGAGCCGAGGGCGATGGCGGCGGGCAGTTCCTCGGCGGGCACCAGGCGGGCGATGGCGGCGCTGCGCGCGGGGGCGTTCATGCCGGCCGCCGCCTGCTGGGCGGCGAGCAGCACCATGAGCAGCCAGACGGAGTGCGCGCCCGCGAAGGCCTGCACCCAGAAGAGCAGCGAGGTGACGGCGATGGCGATGTTCGTGAGCAGCATCAGCTTGCGCCGGTCCACGCTGTCGGCGACGGCCCCGCCCCACAGGGCGAACACCACCAGCGGGACAAGCCCGGCGAGGCTGGAGTAGCCGACCCACGCGGACGAGCCGGTGATGTCGTAGATCTGCTTGGGCACAGCGACGGCGGTGAGCTGGCTGCCCACGGCGGTCACGGTGGTGGAGCTCCACAGGCGGCGGTAGGCGGGGTGGCGCAGGGGGCGGGTGTCCATGAGCCAGCGTCGCCGGCGGGTGCTGCTGTCCTCTGCGGCGGCTGTGCCGGCCGCCGTGACGCGGTCCGCGGTGGGTTCGTCGGCGGGGGCGTCCTCGGCGGTCTTCTTGCTGCTGTCCACGGGTGCTGTTTGCTTCCTCGTACAACTATCGCTGACCCGCTGACACTACCCGTCCGCCCTCACCGGTCGTGAGGGCGGACGGGCAGGGCCTGTATCAGCGCCCCGCGGGGACCGTGGTCGAGGTGCGGCGCGGGGCAGGCGGGACGTCCGCGACGCGCTGTGCGGCGGACGCGTGCGGGGCAGCGGCGGAGAGGCCGCGCGCTCCACCGACGAGCGGCAGCAGGGCACGCGAGCGGGCCAGGTCGAGGGTGACGGTGGGGATGGTGTCGGGGGGCTCGACCATTCCCCCGTCGGTGCCGGCGACGATCAGCGCGAGCCGGTGCCCGGCCGGGACGACGTGGTCGGTGGCCGCCAGGGTGACGGTGGCCGTGTAGGCCCGGCCCGGGACGAGCGGTCGCCCGTGCCACGCGGAGGCGGCGTGCCCTAGGTCGGCCCAGCCGCGGCTCACCACGGTGTGGGTGACGTCGGCCGCGTCGGTGGCCGTGTCGCGGAAGCAGGCGCTGTCGCCCTCCGTGCTCTCGCCCCAGCACGAGCTCGTGGCCAGGTCGAGGATGCCCTCCTTGGCGCCCAGGAAGTCCCGGACGGTGTCAGGGCCGAGGTCGACCAGGACCGCCGAGAGGTGCGCGCTGGTGGTCGACGAGGACGCGGTGACGGTGACCGTCCCGCTGCCGGACAGCCTCAGGTCGCGCTTGAGGGTGCCGGTGGTGAAGACGGCCCTGGAGTCGCTCGGGGTGTCCGCCCCGGCGGCCCAGTCCTCCTCCCACTCCTGCGGCGTGTCGGTGAAGGCCGCGGTGCTGCCGGGCACGGCGGGCGCGGTGCTCAGGCCGCCCTGGCCGGGGACGGCGCCGGGGCGCAGGTTCAGCCGGGTGGGTTCGGTGCCGGCGGGCGGCCAGGAGCGGTCGGTCGTCCACTGGTCGGGGGCGCGTTCGACGTCGGCGCCGGGCTCGCGCTCCACGCCGTTGCGCACGCCCAGCAGGTAGTGGTCGAACCAGCGGTGCAGGGCGGACACCCATGCGTCGCGCCGGAAGTCGAAGGGGTCGACGTGGCCGGTCTGCGACAGCCACACCTTGCGTTCCACGCCGTGCGCGGCCAGCGCGTCCCACCACTGGCCGAAGTGCTTGGTGCGGACGTTGAGGTCCTGCATGCCGTGGACGGCGAAGACGCTGGCGCGGACCTTCCCGGCGTCCTTGGTGTAGTCGCGTTCGCTCCAGAACCTCGTCCAGTCGCCGCTGCGGGGCGCCCCGTCGACGATGCGCTGCTGCACGGCGGCGCAGCGGGCGCGGGCGTCCGGGCTCTCGACGTAGCCCGACAGCCAGTCGGGGCCGGAGTCGTAGAGGGCGGCACCCTGCTGGAAGTAGTAGTCGTACCAGGAGCTGATGGCGCTGATCGGCACGATGGTGCGCAGGCCGCGCACCCCGGTCGCGGCGACGCCGTTGGCGATCGTCCCGTCCCAGCTCTTGCCGATCATGCCGACGTCGCCGGTGGACCAGCGGGCGCTCGCGGGCCGGGAGCCGGTGCGGGAGGTGTAGCCCTTGGCCCGGCCGTTCAGCCAGTCGATCACTGCCTTGGCCGAGCCGATGTCGGAGGGGCCGCCGACGTCCACGCAGCCGTCGGAGCGGTTGGTGCCGGCCAGGTCGACCAGGACGACGGCGTAGCCGCGCGGGACGAAGTAGTTGTCGTAGTACAACGGGGCCTGGACCATGCGGCCCTGGTCGTCGTAGGTCTTCGACTGGCCCTCGTTGCCGCGTCCGCAGCAGGAGTAGTAAGGGCTCGCGTCCATGATCACCGGGACCTTGCGGCCGGCGGCCGCGGGCTCGCGGGGCCGCACGATGTCGGCGGCGACCCGGTCGGTGCGGCCGTCGCCGTCGTCGTCGCGGCCCGTCTCGACCCAGACCGCCTCGCGGACGGCGTCGGCGTACGAGTAGTCCGGCCGGCTCAGCCCGTGGCGGACGGTGCCAGCGGCGGAGGCGGCCTGCACGGTGGCGACCGGGAGGAGGACGGCTGCGAGGGCGGCGATCACGGTCGCCACCAGGGAGGTCGTTCGTATGCGGATGCGGTCGGTACGGGGGCTGGTGGTGCGCATGGGTGAAGGCACCCGCGGACGCTAGCCGCGGCCCCGCCCCTGGTGCCAGAGCGATACCGGACAACTTGCGGGGGCGCCTTGGCACTTGTGACGCGGAGCGGCACAGGGGCCGCGCGCCGGGTTCACGCGTTCGGCTCAGCCCGGCGATCCCCCGCACACGATCTGTGATGACCTGGTTACGCAGTCGAAGGGCGGGGGCGACGGCGTGACCGCTCCCTGCCGGGGAGTGGCGCCCGGACCCGTCCCCGCGGCCGCTCACCGATGCCGACCGGCCCCGCGTCTCCCAACGGGCGGAAACGAAGGCGTGGCGATGAAAGCTGTCCCGGCCTCGGGCCGAATACCCTGGCGCGGCCTGCTCTGCACGCTCGTCGTGCTGGTCGCGTTCGGGCTGCTGCTCGCCACGTGCACCGCCGTGACGCACCCGGGCGGGACCGCCGGGCCCGTCCCCTCCGGGACGGCCTCCGCGAGTGCGTCCGACGCCCCGATCCGCGTGGACCTGCGGCGCTACTACACGCAGGACCCGCGCTGGAGGCACTGCCCCGAACGGTCGTTCCAGTGCGCGAGCCTCAGGGTGCCGCGCGACTACGCGCACCCGGAGGCGGGCGACATCGCGCTGTCCGCCATCCGCAGGCCCGCCACCGGCCGCGGGGCGGCGCGCATCGGCGCGCTCCAGATCAACCCCGGCGGGCCCGGTCTCTCCGCCGTCGACGACCTGCTGGCCTACGCCGACAGCTACTCCCCGTCCCTGCGCGCCGCGTACGACCTGGTCGCGGTCGACCCGCGCGGCGTCGGGCACAGCACGCCGGTGGAGTGCGGTGCCACCGGCCTTCCGGGCACCGGGACGCGCGGTGCGCCGTCCTCGGACGAGGCCGCGATCATCGACACCTGGGCCGACTACCACGCGGAGGTCGCCGCGGACTGCGCCCGGCGCGCCGGGCGGCTGCTGCCGCACGTGGGCACCCTCGACGCCGCCCGCGACATGGACGTCGTACGCGCCGTACTGGGCGAGGACCGCCTGCACTTCCTCGGCTTCTCCTACGGCACCTACCTGGGCGCCACCTACGCCGAGCTCTTCCCCTCCCGCGTCGGCCGGTTCGTCCTGGACGGCGCCGTGGACCCGGCCATGGACGGCTACCACGCCTACCTCAACCAGGCCCGCGGGTACCAGATCGCCTGGGAGTCCTTCGCCGACGACTGCGCCCGCCGCGGACACTGCCCGGTCGGCCGCTCCGTCAAGGAGGCGGGCCGGACCCTGGACGCGCTGGTCGCCGCGCTCGACCGCGCGCCCCTTCGGCAGGGCAAGGACGACCGTCTCGACGGCGAGGCCCTGCTCGGCGCGGTCGTCACCGCGCTGCGCGCGCCCGACTGGGAGACGCTGCGCTCGCTGCTCGACGGTGTGCGGTCCGGCGACACCGGTGTGCTGCGGGAACTCGTGGGCTCGGAGGACGACGCGCCCGGCGACGAGTCCATGACGGCCGTCAACTGCCTGAGTTCCGCGCTCGAATCGCGCTCGACCCCGGCCCAGACGCTCGCGGCGCTGCCCGAGTTCCGGCGGGCCTCGCCCCAGTTCGGCGCGTTCTACAACGAGGACCTGTCGACGTGCGCCCACTGGCCCGCGCGGCCCACGCAACTCCCGCGCCGCGTCAGCGCCCGCGGCGCCGGGCCCATCCTCGTGCTCGGCACCACCCGTGACCCCGCCACCCCCTACGACCAGGCCCGGGCCCTGGCCCGCCAGCTCTCCTCCGGCCGGCTCCTGACCTGGGACGGCGACGGGCACACCGCCTACCAGCGCGGCAGCCGCTGCGTCGACACCGCCGTCGACGACTACCTGCTGCACGGTCTGCTCCCGCCCACCGGCGCGGTCTGCCGCTGACTGACCACCCGCCCCGCGCTCCGCGCGGCGCACAGAAAGGCGTGGCCATGAACGCACCCCGACGCAGGCTCCACGGCTTCGTCGCCGTGCTCGGCAGCTGCGCGCTGCTGCTCACCGCGTGCGCGGCGGGCGACCTCCGGCAGACGCCGGCCGGGGCACCGGCGGCGCCCGCAGGAGGTGCCGCCACCTCCGGACCGGCGGAACTGGCGCGCTACTACGGGCAGAAGCCGGTCTGGAAGGCCTGCGCCGAGGTGCCGTCGTTCCAGTGCGCCACCATCGAGGTGCCACTGGACTACGACCGCCCCGCGGGCGGCGAGATCACCCTGGCCGCGATACGCCAGAAGGCCACCGGGAACGGCGCCGCCCGCGTCGGCTCGCTGCAGATGAACCCGGGCGGACCGGGCTCGTCCGCGATCGCCTACCTCCTCGGCAACGCCGACTCCTTCTCCCCCGCGGTGCGCGCCGCGTACGACCTGGTCGCGGTCGACCCGCGCGGTGTCGGCGCCAGCACCCCGGTGGACTGCGCCACCGAGACCACCGCGGCGGCCCCGGACCCCGGTGCGCGCAGGGCGGACATCGGCGCCTCGGCCGCCGCCTACGCGCAGGTGGCGGCCGAATGCCGCCGCCACGCGGGGCGGTTGCTGCCGCACGTGGGCACCCTGGACGCCGCCCGCGACATGGACGTCGTACGCGCCGTGCTGGGCGACGAGCGGCTCCACTACGTGGGTTTCTCGTACGGCACCTACCTCGGCGCCACCTATGCCGAGCTGTTCCCCACCCGCGTCGGCCGCATGGTCCTCGACGGCGCCGTCGACCCCTCCCTGGACGGGTACGAGTTCACGATCGGACAGGCCCGGGGCTACGAGGTCGCCTGGAAGTCCTTCGCCGCCGACTGCGCCACCCGGCCCGGCTGCCCCGTCGGGCACTCGGTCCAGGAGGCCGACCGCATCCTGAACTCCCTGGTGGCGAAGGCGAACCGCACGCCCCTTCGGCAGGGCAAGGACATCGCCGTCACGGGAGACTCCGTCCTCGCGGCGGTGGTCGTCGCCCTGCGGGCCCCGGCCTGGGAGGCGCTGCGCGCCGCGCTCGCGCAGTTGCGGGCCGGTGACACCACGGCGGTTCAGTCGCTCGTGGGCGCGGACGAGGAGACCGACCCGGGCGACCAGTCGTACTACGCCGTGTCGTGTCTGAGTTCCACGCTGGGAACGTGGTCGACCGTCGCCCAGGCGGAGGCGGCGCTGCCCGAATTCCGCCGGGCCGCCCCGCAGTTCGGCGAGTACTACGCCGGGACCCTGCCGATGTGCACCCAATGGCCCGTCCGTCCGGACCAGTCCGCGCACCGGATCACCGCGGCCGGCGCGGCGCCGATCCTGGTCGTGGGCACCCTGCGTGACCCGGCCACCCCGTACCCCTGGGCGCGGGCCCTCGCCGGACAGCTCTCCTCCGGGCGGCTCCTCACCTGGGACGGCGACGGGCACACCGCGTACCACCAGGGCAGCACCTGCATAGAGAGCGCTGTCGACACCTACCTGACACAAGGCCGGACACCACCCTCCGGCACGGTCTGCGTCTGACGGGCGGTGGCCGCCGTGCGGGCCACGGGTGTCCTGTCCGGCAGGCGCGGGCGCGTCGCGGCCGGGCTGCTGAGCACCTGCCTGGTGCTGACGGCCTGTTCACCACAGCGCCCGCACCGGCCGGCGGGAGCCAAGCGGTCCGCGGCCGCGGCCGCGACCGCGCCCACTCCGGTCGGCTCCGCCGCCTCGGCGGCGGCGTCCGTGGCCGCCTCGGCGGCGGCGGCGCCGGACGTGTCGCGCTACTACCGGCAGCGACTGGACTGGCGGCCCTGCCGGGAAGCGGCGTCGTTCCGGTGCACCTCGGTGACGGTGCCGCTGGACTACACCCATCCGGAGCGCGGCGACATCCGGCTGGCGGTCGTCCGCCACCCGGCCACCGGGCCGCGCGCGGCCCGGCTCGGCTCGCTGCTGCTCAATCCCGGCGGACCCGGGGTGTCGGCGGTCGACGACGTCCTGTCCTTCGCCGACGGCTTCTCCCCCGCGCTACGCGCCGCGTACGACCTCGTCGGCGTCGACCCCCGGGGCGTGGGGCGCAGCGACCCGGTCGACTGCGGGACGGGCACCTCGCCGGCCGCCCTCGAGGCCGAGGGGGACGCCGTGGGGCCCGGGTCGGGCTTCGCGCTGATCGCCGGTGCGTGCGCGCGGACCGCCGGCCGGCTCCTGCCCCACGTCGGCACCCCAGACGCCGCCCGGGACATGGACGTCGTACGGGCGCTGCTCGGCGACGACCGGCTGGGCTTCCTCGGGTACTCCTACGGAAGCTATCTGGGGGCCACCTACGCGGAGCTCTTCCCCTCCCGCGTCGGCCGCATGGTCCTCGACGGCGCCGTCGACCCCGGCATGGACGCCTTCCGCGCCACCCTGGGCATGGCGCGCGGCTACCAGGTGGCCTGGGAGGCCTTCGCCGCCGACTGCGTCCCCCGCCCCGGCTGCCCGGTCGGCGGTTCGCTCCGGGACGCGGGGCGCGTCCTGGACGACCTGGTCGCCGAACTCGACGAAGCCTCCCGCGAAGGGGACGGCCGCGGTGTCCCGGCCACCGGCGACGATCTGCTCACCGCGGTCACCTCGGCACTCGCGACGCCGGCATGGGGCGGACTGCGCTCCCTGCTCCGCGAGGTGCAGGCGGGCGACGCCGCCACCCGGCGGCTGCTCCTCGGTACGGACGACGCCGGAGGACCGGGTGAGCAGTCCCTGGCGGCGATCAACTGCCTGAGCTCCGCGCTGGGTCCGCGCTCGACCGACGCGCAGACGCGTGCGGCCGTGCCCGAGTTCCGCCGTGCGGCACCCCAGTTCGGCGCCTACTACGCCGGGTTCCTCCCGATGTGCGCCCACTGGCCGGCCCGGCCGACCCAGGTGCCGCACCGCATCAGCGCCCGCGGCGCCCCGCCCATCCTCGTCGTCGGCACCACCCGCGACCCCGCCACCCCCTACGACCAGGCCCGGGCCCTGGCCCGCCAGCTCTCCTCCGGCCGGCTCCTGACCTGGGACGGCGACGGGCACACCGCCTACCAGCAGGGCAGCCGCTGCGTCGACACCGCCGTCGACGACTACCTCCTGCACGGCCGGCTCCCGGCGGACGGCACCGTATGCCGCTGACGGGCACCGCGTGGGGGACGAGCGCCGCGCACCACTTCGGCACACGCCACTTCGCACGACATGGGAAAGGCAGGACGATGGACGCAGTCAGGCACACCGGCCACGGGCCCGGGAGGCGACGACGACGCGCGGCCGCGGCCCGGCCCCGTCCACCGCGCCGATCCTGGTCGTCGGCACCCTGCGCGACCCGACCACCCCGTACTCCTGGGCGCAGGCGCTCACCCGGCTGTTCCCCTCGGCCCGGCTGCTCATCTGGGACGGCGACGGGCACACCGCCTACCTTCAGCCTGGAAGTGCCTGCGTCGACGCCGTGGTCGACCGGTACCTGCTCGGCGGCGGGCTCCCGCCCGCGGGCACCGTCTGCCCCTGAGGCCCCGCCGAGGCGCGCTCCCCCGTACGGCCGGGGGGGGCGCGCCTCGCGTCGGCCGGCTCAGCCGCGGCGGCCGTTGCCTCCGCCGAGTCCCTTGTCGAGCCCGGCACGGCGCAGGGCGTCGGCCATGGCACCGCCGGGGGCCGGGCGGTCACGGTCGCCCCGGGACTGGCGGGGCGGGTTGCCGCCCCGGCGGTCGGGACGGGGGCCGCGCTCCTGGCGTTCGGGGCGCTGACCGCGCTCCTGGCGGCCGCCGCCGGCGTTGCCCTTGGCCGCGCCCGCCTCGTCCTCCAGGCGCAGGGTGAGGGAGATGCGCTTGCGCGGGATGTCGACGTCGAGCACCTTGACGCGGACGATGTCGCCGGGCTTGACGACCTCGCGGGGGTCGCTCACGAAGTTCCTGGACATCGCCGAGACGTGCACCAGACCGTCCTGGTGGACACCGACGTCCACGAAGGCGCCGAACGCCGCGACATTGGTGACGACGCCTTCCAGGACCATGCCGGGCTCGAGGTGCTTGAGCTCCTCCACGCCCTCCTTGAAGGCGGCGGTCTTGAAGGCGGGCCGCGGGTCGCGTCCGGGCTTCTCCAGTTCGGACAGGATGTCGCTGACGGTCGGCAGACCGAAGGTGTCGTCGACGAACTCCTGCGGCCTCAGCCCCCGCAGCACCGTGGAGTTGCCGATGAGCGCCTTGATGTCGGTGCCCGCCGCCGTGCTCATGCGCCGTACGACGGGATAGGACTCGGGGTGCACGCTGGAGGCGTCCAGCGGGTCGTCGCCGTCGGGGATCCGCAGGAAGCCGGCGCACTGCTCGTACGCCTTCGGGCCGAGCCGGGCCACGTCCTTCAGGGCGGTGCGCCGGCGGAACGGGCCATTGGTGTCCCGGTGGGCGACGATGTTGGCGGCCAGGCTCTCGGTGATCCCGGAGACCCGGCGCAGCAGCGGCACGGAGGCGGTGTTGACGTCGACGCCGACGCCGTTCACACAGTCCTCGACGACCGCGTCGAGCGAGCGCGAGAGCTTCACCTCGGACAGGTCGTGCTGGTACTGGCCGACGCCGATCGACTTGGGGTCGATCTTGACGAGTTCGGCGAGCGGGTCCTGGAGGCGGCGGGCGATGGAGACCGCGCCCCGCAGCGACACGTCGAGGTCGGGCAGCTCGGCCGAGGCGTAGGCGGAGGCGGAGTACACCGAGGCGCCGGCCTCCGAGACGACGGCCTTGGTGAGCTTCAGCTCCGGGTGGCGCTTGACGAGGTCCGCGGCGAGCTTGTCGGTCTCGCGCGAGGCGGTGCCGTTGCCGATGGCGACGAGGTCGACCTTGTGCGCGGCGGCGAGCTGGGCGAGCGTCGCGATGGAGGCGTCCCACTGGTTGCGCGGCACGTGCGGGTAGATGGTGTCGGTGGCGACGACCTTGCCCGTCGCGTCGACCACGGCCACCTTGACGCCGGTGCGGAAGCCCGGGTCCAGGCCCATGGTGGCGCGCGTGCCGGCGGGGGCGGCGAGCAGCAGGTCGCGCAGGTTGGCGGCGAAGACCCGGACCGCCTCGTCCTCGGCGTCCTGGCGCAGCTGGACGCGCAGGTCGAGGCCGAGCCGTACGAGGAAGCGGGTGCGCCAGGCCCAGCGCACGCTGTCGCCGAGCCACTTGTCGGCGGGGCGGCCGCGGTCGGTGATGCCGAAGTGGTGGGCGATCTTGCGCTCGAAGGTGGAGGGGCCCTCCTCGACGGGCTCCTCCGGCTCCATGGTGAGGTCGAGGACCTCCTCCTTCTCGCCGCGCAGCATGGCGAGCACACGGTGCGAGGGGAGCTTGGTGAACGGCTCGGCGAAGTCGAAGTAGTCCGCGAACTTCGCGCCCTCCTCCTCCTTGCCCTCGCGCACCTTGGCGACGAGCCGGCCCCGCTCCCACATCCGGGTGCGGAGTTCACCGACGAGGTCGGCGTCCTCGGACCACCGCTCGGTGAGGATCGACCGGGCGCCCTCCAGCGCCGCCGCGGCGTCGGCGACGCCCTTGTCGGCGTCGACGAAGCCGGCGGCCTCGGCCTGCGGGTCCAGGGACGGATCACCGACGAGGCGGTCGGCGAGCGGCTCCAGGCCCGCCTCGCGGGCGATCTGCGCCTTGGTGCGCCGCTTGGGCTTGTAGGGCAGGTAGATGTCCTCGAGGCGGGCCTTGGAGTCCGCGGCGAGGATCTGCGCCTTCAGTGCGTCGTCGAGCTTGCCCTGGGACTCGATGGACTCCAGGATCGCGGCCCGCCGCTCGTCCAGTTCGCGCAGGTAGCGCAGGCGCTCCTCGAGCGTCCGCAGCTGGGCGTCGTCGAGACCGTCCGTCGCCTCCTTGCGGTACCGGGCCACGAACGGCACGGTCGCGCCGCCGTCGAGCAGCTCGACTGCCGATGTGACCTGACCTTCCCGTACGCCGAGTTCCTCGGCGATCCTGCGCTCGACCGAGACCGTTGTCGTCACGATGTGCGACCTGCTTTCTGGCTGGACTACCGGTGCATTATTGCGGAGCCCGGCCGTCCGGCCGCGAGCCTGGGCCTATGCCGCGCCGAAGTCCGGGTCGAAGTCCGCGCCGAAGTCCGGGTCGAAGTCCGCGCCGGAGTCCGGGCCGCAGTCCGCGCCGGGGTCCGGTCCGAGACGCTTCTCGAACCAGTGGTCGGCGTAGCGTTCTCCGTTGTAGTCGGCGATCTCGCGGTAGCCCAGCTTCGCGTACAGGGTCCGTGCCTCGACCAGATCGGCCCGCGTGTCCAGGCGGATCACGCCCGCGCCCAGGTGATCGCGCGCCGCGCGCTCCGCCGCCCCTACCAGCAGCGCGGCCCCGCCGGTGCGGCGGGCCGCCGGGGCGACCCAGACACGGCGGAGTTCGGCGACGCCGGGGGCGAGGAGACGGACGCCCGCGCACCCGGCCGGGCGGCCCCCGTGGCGGCCGACGAGGAAGCGCCCGCAGGCGCCGGAGAGGTCGTCACTGGTGTGCTCGGTGAGCAGGTCGTCGATCTCCCCCCGGGTCATCGGCCTGCCGTAGTAGCGGCTGACGATGTCGTCGTAGTACCTCCACAGCAAGTCCTTCGAGACGGGGTCGTCAACGGCGAGCGGGGCGATCTCCCATACGGGCGAAGCGTGGACGTTCGGTCGCGGTACGGTCACGCGGCCCATCGTGGCAGCACCCGCCGTCGCTATCCTCCGAATATTCGTTGGCACGTCAACGACGTACGGGGGCACGACATGACGCGGCACGCCGCGCGGAAGAGCCATCCCATCGCCACGGCGGACCAGTCCTGCAACGGCGTCCTGGTCTTCGACCCCGAGGCCGCCGACTGGTCGGGGGCCTCCGCCGTGACCTGGCGCTGGAGTGCGCCGGGCGGGGCCGGCACGAGCTGGCAGCACCTGTCGGACGTGCGGCTGCGCAGGACGCAGGCGTACGGACCGGTGGTGCTCGTGGCCGCGTCCGGCGGCCGGGCGGCGATGGTGCGCGAGGACACCGGGGCGATCGTGTGGCAGACGGTGACCCCGGCCGACAGCCCGCACGCGATCGAGCGCATCCCGGGCGGGGTGATCGTGGTGGCCTCCGGGGCGCCCGGGCGGCTGCGGCTGTACGCGGACACCAAGCAGAGCACGCCGTTCCGCACGGTGCCGCTGCCGAGGGCGCGCGGTGTGCTGTACGACCCGGAGCACGGGGCGCTGTGGGCGATCGGCGCCGGGCGGCTGGTGCGCTACACGGTGTCGGGCAGGGGCGCGGCGACGACGCTGACGGAGCACAGCGCCGTCCGCTTCGAGGGCGAGGGCCGTGACCTGCAGCCGGTGTACGGCGAGCCGGGGGCGCTGTGGTTCACCGACACCTACGGGGTGTACCGGCTGGACGTCGCGACGCGCAGGTACCGGCAGGTGGACGGGGCGAGCGGGGTGAGCGCGTACACCAGCCAGCCGACCGGGACGCGGATCCGGGCCCGTTCGCAGGCGGCGGGGCCCCGCGGCCGGGGCGGGCCGACGGTCGAGTTCCTCGACGCCGACGGAACGCCGGAGTACGCGCGGACCCGTCCCGGTGCGGAGTTCGCCACGGTGCGCCTGTGGACCCCGGACTTCCGCTGAGGCGGACGCGACGGGGCGGGCCGCCGGGTCGCGACAGAGCGGGCCGGGGCGGGGACCCGCCCCCGGGCCGCAACCCGGGCATGTAATGATCAGATGTACTTGCCCCTGCCACCTTTCCTGCGGCCGACGCCCGACCGGGCGCCGCGCCCCCGGCCGGCCCCGGTGCGCCAGCACCCGGCCGACCGGCACCCACGCACACGCCACCGGAGGCTTCGCTCCCATGGAATACCGCCATCTCGGCCGTAGCGGCCTGGTCATCAGCGAGATCGCGTACGGCAACTGGCTCACCCACGGCTCGCAGGTGGAGGCGGACGCCGCCACGGCGTGCGTGCGCGCGGCACTGGACGTCGGCATCACCAGCTTCGACACCGCCGACGTCTACGCGGGCACGCGTGCCGAGTCCGTCCTCGGTGAGGCGCTGAAGGGCGAGCGCCGCGAGGGCATCGAGCTCTTCACCAAGGTCTTCTGGCCGACCGGTCCGGGCCGCAACGACCGCGGGCTGTCGCGCAAGCACATCATGGAGTCGATCGCCGGCTCGCTGCGCCGCCTGCAGACCGACTACGTCGACCTGTACCAGGCGCACCGGTACGACGTGGACACCCCGCTCGAGGAGACGATGGAGGCGTTCGCCGACGTCGTCCACTCGGGCAAGGCCCTCTACATCGGCGTCTCCGAGTGGCCGGCCGAGCAGATCCGGCGCGCCCACGCCATGGCGCGGGAGCTGCGCATCCCGCTGGTGTCGAACCAGCCGCAGTACAACGCCCTGTGGCGGACCATCGAGGGCGAGGTCATCCCGGCCTGCGAGGAACTGGGCATGGGCCAGATCGTCTTCTCGCCGATCGCGCAGGGTGTGCTGACCGGCAAGTACCGGCGGGGGCAGGAGCCCCCGGCGGGCTCGCGTGCCACCGACGACAAGGGCGGCGCGGGCATGATCTCGCGGTGGATGCGCGACGACGTGCTCGACGCCGTCCAGCGGCTCCAGCCGCTCGCCGCGGAGGCCGGGCTGTCCCTGGCCCAGCTGGCGGTGGCGTGGGTGCTGCAGAACTCCAACGTCTCGGCGGCCATCGTCGGCGCCTCCCGCCCGGAGCAGGTCGCGGAGAACGCCGAGGCGGCGGGCGTCGTCCTGGAGAAGGAGCTGATGGCGCGCATCGAGGAGATCCTGGAGCCGGTCGCCGAGACCGACCCCAAGCGGGTCCACGAGAACGTCCCTCCGCACCGCTCCTGAGCGGTGCGCCCCGGCCCCGCGGTCCGCACGGACCGCGGGGCCGGGGCGCGCGTGCACGTCAGGCGGTGTGGCAGTGGCCCTCGCCCCGCGGGGTCTCCTTGGGGAGGTCGAGCGAGGGGTTGCGGTCGAAGAAGCCGGTCGGCTTGAGGGTGAACCCGCTGTGGTCGACGGGCATGACCGGCCACTCCTCCAGCCGCGGCAGGTGGGTGGGGCCGAAGGTGTGCCAGACGGTCAGCTCGGTGTCCTCCAGCGACTCGCCTGCCGCGGTCCACAGGGGCAGTCCGGCGCCGCCCGCGTTCTGGTTGGGGTAGTCGCCCGCGGGGAAGCGCCGCTCGGGGCGGTGCCGGGTGACCCACACGTGCTTGGTGCCGTAGGCCATGCGCCGGGCGACCGCCGAGTCGGGCTGGGCGAGCACGACCGGGCCGGGCTGCGGCACGAGGGTGTACGCCACGGGCTTGCCCATGCGGTTGAGGGAGCCGGGGTTGGTGATCCGCCAGCGGCGGCCCGCCAGCGGGTCGGCGAGGCGGCCGCCCTCGGCGCTGTCGGCGAGCGGGGTCACCCGGGTGGTGAAGACGTTGCCGTTGGGGTTGTCCGGTCCGCTCGGGACGGGGACGACGTCCACCTCCTCCACCGTGTTGGCGTGGCCGTCGACCGCCGCGTCCAGCCGTACGCAGAACAGGTGCTGGTGGAACGGGGCGAGCAGGCCGGGCGCGACCTCCGTGCCGACCGCGTCGGCGGTGCCGGGCTCGACGGCCGAGGTCTGCACGATGCCGGTGGACTTGGCCTCGAAGGCGATCGTGCCGTCCTGGTGGAAGTACCAGTAGAAGCCGTAGTCGTAGTTGCCCACGGTGGCGATGTAGGAGACGACCAGGCGGCGCGCGCGGCGGCTCTCGGCGGCCATGTCGTTGAAGATGTCGGTGTGCTTCCACAGGAGGCCGTAGTCCTCCTCGTGGATGCAGATGGCGTTGGGCAGCGTCTCGGGGTTGCCGAGGTCGTCGGAGAGGACGGCGTCGAGGTAGGTGATCTCGCCGAGGCAGTCGCAGCCCAGCTTCAGGGCGTTGGCGTTGCGGCCCAGCGAGTACTCTCCGGCGTCGAGGAAGGCGACCCAGTTGCGGTCGTCGCCGGGCTCGGCGTAGGCGACGGCCATCTCGGCCAGGGAGGCGCGGTGCAGCACGGGACGGACGCGGTCGCCGTCCTCGTGGGCGATCTGGTGCAGGACCAGGCCCTCGCGGCCGTTGAAGTCGATGCGGAAGCGCCACTTCTGCCAGGTCAGCAGCCGGCCGCTCAGGGCGAAGGACGGCCCCTCCGGCTGGGTGATCTCCAGCGGGCGCAGATCGGTGCGGGCCGGGCCGTTGAACTCGGCCTCGTAGCGGCCGCATTCGGTGGGAATGGGCACGGCGCCGGTGTCGATGAGGCGGACGACCTTGCGCTCGATGACGTCGACGTCGGCGACGAGCCCGGCCACCGGGTGCGCCCAGGGACTGTCGGAGGCGTCGCAGCGCAGCCAGGTCAGGGAGCGCATCAGGCGGGCGCCGGGGCGGTCCTCGAAGCGCAGCGGGCCGGCGCCGAGTGGCGCGGCGACGGCCAGGTCGAGGTCGGTGACGCCGCGGTCGGCCATGGCCTTGCGCCAGCCGGGGTCGGCCTTCACGACCTGCTCGACGATCTCGTACTCCTCGAAGGTGACCGGCGGCTGGCCCTCCTGCTCGGTGTCGAGTGCGCGATGGGCGACCACGGCGCCCGCGGTGACGTCGACCAGTGCCTCGGCGGCGGCGCCGGTGACCGAGTCGAGGAGGGTGACGCGCAGCCGGCGCACCACGGGGTCCCCGTCGCGATGGGCGTCGGCGGTGTGCCGGTCGGGCTCGTCGAGGAGGACCAGGGGGAAGCGGGTCGCGTCGGTGACCCTGCCCTCCTCGGTCAGGATGCGGCGGGCGGCGGAGATCTCGTCGGCGGTCAGCGGGTCGAGGGGGTGGGGTGCGGCGGGCGCGGCGTCTGCGTCGGTGTGGCAGCAGGAGGACATCGGGACAACCCTCTTGTGGACGTTGGTCGTTGCGCGGACGGGTGCTACGGACATGGAACCGGCCCGCCGCCCCCGGGCCGCAGGGGCGACGAGCCGGCCGGGGTCAGGAGGCGGCGGTCTCCGCTTCGGTGTCCGTGGTCTCCCGGGCCTGCTCGATCCGGAACGCCTCGTTGCCGAGGCCGATGCGGGCGTGCATCTCGGGACGCGTGGAGCGCAGGACCAGGCCGTAGCCCAGGCCGCCGACGACGGTGACACCGATGATGCCGGGCAGCACCCAGGAGACGGCGGAGCCGGCGCCGGCGACCAGGACGTCGAAGTCCTTGACCGCGTAGACCGCGATGACGACCAGCGCGATGCCCGCCAGAGCGGAGGCCGCGATCCTCGGCGCCTGGGTGCGCAGCGCGCCGCGCCGGACGAAGTAGCCGATGACCGCGAAGGCCGTGGTGGCCAGCAGCACGATGATGCCCAGGGCGCCGACGTTGCCGCCCCAGGTGAAGAGCTTGAGCACGGGCGCGGTCGGGTCGTGGTCGGCGGCTCCGCTGCTGTCGGTGACGGCGAAAGCGACGACGGCGACGAGGGAGATGACGGTCTGCAGCAGCGAACCGTGGGCGGGGGCACCGCTCTTGGGGTTGGTACGCCCGAAGGCGGGGGGCAGCAGGCCCTCGCGGCCCATGGCGAAGGCGTAGCGGGCGACGACGTTGTGGAAGCTGAGCAGGCAGGCGAACATGCCGGTCACGTACAGGACGTGGAGGACGTCGGTAAAGGTGGCGCCGATGATCGACTCGCTGAGCCCGAACAGCAGCCCGGGACCCTGCTTCTGCGACTGGCCGACGATCTGCGACGGACCGGTGGCCACGCTCAGCGCCCAGGAGCTGATGGCGAAGAAGACCGCGACGAAGGTGACGGCGAGGAAGGTCACCCGGGCGACGAGCACCTGCGGCCGGCTGGTCTCCTCGGCGTAGACGGGGGGCTGCTCGAAGCCGACGAACGCGGCGATGCACAGGCACAGCGCCGTACCGAGCCCGGCGCCGCTGAGAGTGCCCGGGTCGAAGGCGTGCAGCGACAGTCCCTCCTTGCCGGGGTTGCCGATGGCGGCGACGTCGAAGATGACGACCAGGGTGATCTCGATCAGCAGCAGGACGCCCAGGACCTTGGCGTTGAGGTCGATCTTCAGCCAGCCGAGCGCGCCGACCACGAGGACGCCCAGGACCGCCGGTATCCACCAGGCGACCGTGGTGTGCAGGTAGGTCTCGAACAGTCCGGAGATCTCGAAACCGAACAGGCCGTAGACGCCGAACTGCAGGGCGCTGTAGGACACGAGCGCGACGAGCGACGCGCCGGCGCCCGCGGTGCCGCCGAGGCCGCGCGCGATGTAGGCGTAGAAGGCGCCCGCGTTGTGCACATGGCGGCTCATCTCGGCGTATCCGACGCTGAAGAGGATGAGCACCAAGCCGAGGATCACGAACAGCAGCGGCTGCCCGATGATGCCCATGACTCCGTACGCGGTGGGCATGACGCCCGCGACCACCATGAGCGGGGCGTTGGCGGCGACCACGGACAGGAGCAGGCCGGGCATGCCGAGCCGGTCGGCCCGCAGGGCTCTCTCCTCGCCCTTGAACGTGCTGATCCCAGGGTTGTTGCCCGTCAGCATGATGGTTCCTTCCTTGGAGGGGTGATGGTGTGCTGGTGCGTCATGTGAGCGGGCCCTACGGGGAGCCGGGGCCGAGGACGGCCTCGCGCGCGGCGCGGAAGGCCTTCTTGGGGTCGCGGTCCGGATAGGCCCACGGGATGCGGGTGGCGTGTACGCCGATCCGGTTGAACAGGGCCGCGGCCTCGGCGGTGCGGCCCTGCAGGAACTGCGCGTGGACGAGGAAGTTGAGGTCGAGGTGGAGGCGCGGGTGGTCGTGCCCGTCGCCGTCGAACTCCAGCCACCAGTCGAAGCCCCGCTTGAGCGCCTGCCGGGCCCGCCATCCGTCCCAGTGCCCGGAGGCCGCGGGGTCGGCGGGCAGGGTGCCGGCGGTGGCCTGGACGCGGTACAGCTCCGCGTGCGCGACGACCGGGAGGACGGCCAGCGGCGAGCCGGCGGGCGCCTCGCCGACGGCCCAGTCCACGAACTCGTACACCTCGTGGAAGGCGCCGCCGTCCGCGGCCTGGGGGCGCTCGGCGAGGCAGGCCGTCATCAGGTGGTGCCCGTGGTGGTGGCTGCGATGGCGGCCGCGGACCTGGTCGAAGGCGCGTATCTGCTCGTCGTCACTGCCGGTGTGGCGGGCCAGGATCAGCAGGCAGAGCCACGGGGTGGGGTCGGCCGGCGTGAGCGCGGCGGCGGCGAGGCAGGCCTCGCGGGCCTGTTCGGGCTTCTCCTTGCCGGCGACGGCACGGAACACCGTCGCGGAGGCCAGCAGCGCGGCCGCGTCGGAGCTGCCGGGTTCGGCGAGTTGCCACTCGCGGGCCCAGGTGGCGCTGGCGCCGCCCTCGCCGAGGACGACCAGGCGGTGCCCGCGGCGGTCCCAGTCGTCGCCGGTCTCGGCGAGCAGGCTGCGGGCGGCCGTCCAGCGTCCCTGGGCGAGCGCGGCGCGGGCGTCGGCCAGTGGCTCGTCGTCCAGGGCAGGATCGAACCGCAGGTCGTCCCGGGAGCGGGAGAAACCGAACGGGGGTGGAGGAGGAGTCATCCTCGGGGTGCCTCCACGGCGCGCACGTGAGGTCCGGCCCGGGGCGGGGCTTCCCGTTCGGCGTCCGGTGATCGCTTGATCACACAAAGCCAAGCGGTATGAGCAGGTCCACTTCAAGTCTGGTTCTGTTGTCTCGATGTAGTCCCGCACGTGTGTCCGAGCACGGGCGGGCGCCGCGGGACACGGAACGGGACGGATCGCGGCGATCGCCTGCGCGGCACACGCCGCGCCTGATATTCGAACGTACGAATATGAGACGAAGGAGCATCGCCGTGGCGGACGACACCGCGCCGGCACCGCCTCATCCCCTGGCGTCCGTACGGCGCAGCCACGGCTGGAGCTACCAGGACCTCGCTCGGGTCGTCGCCGACAACGCCCGTGCCCTGGGCGTGCCCATGGCGGCCCGGCGGGAGAAGGTGTGGCGCTGGGAACACTGGGGCGTGGTGCCGGAGAGGGACAGCCAGCGCGCCCTCGCCCGGGCGCTGGGCGTACCGCTGCGGGAGGTCGACGCCCGCCCGTGGCCCGGCTGGTTACCGACGTTCGACGGCATCCCCGACGGGCTGCCGTGGACCCGGGCGGGCGGTCTCGACGCGCTGGACGCCCTGCTGGACGGCGGGGGACGCGATCCGCGGAGCCACCCGGTGCTGGAGGGACGGCGGTTCCTCGACGCCGTCAGCGACTGGAGCGCCGCGACGGACGGCGCGCGGGGCAGCGGGCCGTCGCAGGGCGGCCCGGGAGCGGTCGCCGGCCGGGAGGGGCCGGCGGCCGACGAGGAGACCGTGGCGTGGCTGGAGCGCGGTGTGCTCGGCCTGCGCCGACTGGACGACCGGCTCGGCGGCGCGGCCGTGCGGCACCGGGTGGAGGCCGATCTGCGGATCGCCCTGGACCTGCTGCGCCGGGGGCCGTGCCGGGACGGACTCGACGCACGTCTGCTGCGCGCCGCCGCAGGGCTGGCCCAGCTGGGCGGCTGGTCCGCCACGGACTGCGGACGGCACGGGGCCGCCCAGCGGCACTTCCTCACCGGACTGCGCCTCGCGCACGGCGCGGAGGACCGCCCGCAGGCCGCCAACCTGTGGGCGGGAATGAGCCTCCAGGCCGTGTTCGCGGGCCGCCACGACGACGCCCTCGCCGCGGCCCGGGCCGCCGAGTCCGTGGCGGCGGGGGCGACCTCGCGCACCCGGGCGATGCTCGCCACCCGCCGGGCCCGGGCCCACGCGGGGCTCGGCGAGGACTCGGCGTGCCGCCGGTCGCTGGAGGAGGCGGGGCGGCTGCTGGACACCGCGCCGGGCGACGACGACCCCTCGTGGATCTACTGGTTCGACGAGGCGGAACTGTGCGCGCAGAGCGGAATCGCGCTGCTGGACCTCGGCCGTGCGGAGGAGGCCGCCCCGTTGCTGGAGAAGGCGCTGGCGATCCAGGATCCCCTCTACCGGCGCGACCGCACGCTCTACACCGCGCGTGCCGCGCTCGCCCGCGCCCTGACCGGCGACCTCGGCACCGCCCGCGCCCTGACGGGGGACGCCGTGGAACTCGCCCGGGACTGCGGGTCCCCCCGGGTGGCCATCGCCGTCGAGCAGGCCAGGACGGCGCTGTCGGCGGCCCGTTGACGAACCGTCCCTGCCGGACCGACCGGTGCCGCCGTCGCGGCGCGGGTCACCCGGGCCCGCCGCCGGCAGCGGGCCCGGGTGACGTGCTCGGGGGCCGCGCTCACCGCGATCCGGCCGTGCTCCACGAGGCCGTCCGGCGCCCCGCGTGCGAACCCCGGGCCAGAGGACCGCAGTCGGCGTGGTGGTGGCGGGCGCGGTGCGCCGGAGGCGGTCTGGTGCGGTGCCGCGCGGTGGGCTAGGTTGCCGCGCCATGACGCCGATGGGGACGATGAGACGGGTGTGGACGGCCGTGCTGTGCGGGGCGGCGCTCGCCGCGCTGACGGCGGTCCCGGCCCGCGCGACGGGTGAACGGCCCGGTCCGCGCTGGGAACTGAAGGAGACCGGCAGCTCGGCGCGCTTCCGCGGGCTGGCGGCGGTCGGCAGGGACACCGCCTGGGTGGCCGGTTCCGAGGGCACGGTGCTGCGCACGGTGGACGGCGGACGTCACTGGGCGGACGTGTCGCCGCCCGGTGCCGCCGAACTGCAGTTCCGTGACATCGAGGCGTTCGACGCGCGGCGCGCGGTGGTGCTGGCGATCGGCGAGGGCGAGGCGTCCCGCGTGCTGCGCACCCAGGACGGCGGCGCGACCTGGACGGAGACGTTCCGCAACACCGACCCCCGGGCCTTCTACGACTGCGTCACCTTCTTCGACGACCGGCACGGCCTCGCCGTCAGCGACCCGGTCGACGGCAGGTACCGGATGCTGTCCACCGGTGACGGGGGCCGCAGTTGGCGGGTGCTGCCCTCCGCCGGCATGCCGCCCGCGCTCGCCGGCGAGGCCTCCTTCGCGGCGAGCGGTCAGTGCCTGGTGAGCCGGGGCCCGCGCGACGTGTGGCTGGCGACCGGCGGGGCGTCGCAGGCCCGTGTCCTGCACTCCCGCGACCGGGGGCTGACCTGGACCGTGGCGGCGTCCACGCTGCCCGCCGGCGACCCGGCCAAGGGCGTGTTCGCACTGGCCTTCCGCGACGCGCGGCACGGGATCGCCGTGGGCGGGGACTACCGCCCCGACCAGGCCTCCCCCGAGGCGGCCGCGGTGTCCCGCGACGGCGGCGCGACCTGGTCCGGTTCCGGACGTCCCCCCACCGCCTACCGTTCGGGCGTGACCTGGCTGCCGCACTCCTCGCGCGCGGCGATCGCGGTGGGCCCGTCCGGCAGCGACCTGAGCCTGGACGGGGGCCGGACCTGGCGGACGTTCGCCACCGGGTCCTACGACACCGTCGACTGCGCCCCGGACCTGGGCTGCTGGGCCGCCGGCGAGAAGGGCCGCGTCGCCCGCCTGGGGATCGGCCGCGGCGGGGCGGCCACCGCGTGACCTGCTCCCGGTGAACCGCAGACGCCGCAAGAAGCTCAGCCGGGCCCTGGTGACCGCGGCGGGGAGCGGCGCCCTCCGTACCGCCCGGGAACTGCTGCGCCGGGGGGCGTCCCCCGAACACGCCGACCGGGACGGCACGACCCCGCTCTACGCGGCCTCGGTGAGCGGCGCGGCAGCAGTGGCCGCGCCGCTCCTGACGGCGGGAGCGCGGCCGGACACCGAGAGCGGCCACGGCGATGAGGGCACACCGCTGTGCGCCGCCGCCTGCTGGGGCGACGAGGAGACGGTGCGTCAGCTGCTGGCCCACGGCGCGGACCCCGGGCTGCGCGAGGACCACGGCACGGGGCTCACCCCACTGGAATGGGCGGAACGCGGCCCGCACCCGGGAACGGCGGAGCTGCTGCGCGCGGCGGCGGCGGCGCGGAGGGCGCCCGCCGGGCAGGGGTGAACACGCACGCGCCGGTACGGAGCCTCCGGGGCTCCGTACCGGCGCGTGACCGGTCCCGCGGGTCAGGCGACCGGGCGGACGCGTCCCCGACCACGGGTGAGGCTGTAGCCGGCGACGCCCGCGAGCGCGGCGAGCACGCCTCCGGCCGCGGTCCAGATCCAGCGGTCGGACCACCAGCCGCCGCCCCAGCCGTCCTCGGGCTGGGCCAGACCGGCCGGCACCGGGGAGGCGCTGGGGTCGGCCTCGCCGTCCGCCGCTTCGTCGGACTCCTCCGTGACGGAGGCGGAGGGCACGGCATTGGGGTCGAGGGTGGCCCCGGCCTTGGCGACGGGGGTGAGGGGGGCGGCGAGTTCACCGTCGACGGCCTTGGAGCCGCCCGCGTCCGTCGAGGTGGTGCCGATCTGCGCCTGGACGGGCAGACCGAGGTCCTGGTCCGGGAGCCGCAGCACGGTCAGCCGGATGTAGTAGGCGCCCGGCAGCGGGTCGTCGGCCCAGGCCTCGGACCACGCGCGGACGCTGCGCAGCCGGCAGCTCAGCTCCAGCTGGGTGTCCTGCGCTGACGCCGTCCTGGTCGGCTTGCCCGAGGCGCACGCCTGACGGCGGCGCAGGCCGTCGTAGACGTCGAGCTGCCAGGTCTGGCTGCCGTGCCGGGTCGCGGCCTCCGGCAGTGTGACGGTCGCGGAGACCGTGGGCACCTCGCCCGCGGCGGCGGGGAACACCCAGTACAGGTAGTCACCGGTGGAGGCACTGGCCGGGGTGGTCCGCACCCCCGGCCGGAGGTTGCCCGCGGTGCGGAACCCGGTGCCGGGCTGGACGGTCTCCTCGGTGGCGCCGGTGCCGCTCGCGCCCGGGCTGGGCGTGGCGTCGTCGGCCGCGGCGGTGCCCGCTCCGGCCGCGAACACGGCCGCACCGGCGAGCAGTACGGCGGCCGCCCGGCGCGCCGTTCGGATGGTACGCATCAGTTGGTCCTCCAGACGGCGACGCGCCAGCGCGAGATCCAGCCCCACAGCACACCGGCGACCAGACCGGTCACGACCATCAGCGCCAGCAGCCACCAGCCGCGGCCCAGGCCGAAGGAGGCGACGTCGGAGGGCTCGTCGGGCGAGGAGACCAGGTCGACGCTGAGTTCGAGCGGCAGGCCCGGGGTGCGCTTGACGGCGTCGGGGGCGGAGAAGGAGTTGCTGACCTCGATGCACACGGTGCGGGCGGTCGCGGCGTCGGAGTCGTCGCGTTCGGGCCAGGCGTAGCGCAGGCCGGACGAGATGACGTCGGTGCGTCCGCTGCTCGCCTCGGAGCCCCGTACGAGTTCCCGGCCACCGCTGGTGACGGCCCGTACGAGGACACCGTAGTCGCGGTTGACGGCGCGGTCGGCGCCGACGCTGACGGAGGCGCGCAGTTCCTGTCCGTCGGTGACGCTCACCCGGTACCAGCGGTGCTCGGTGAACGCCTCGCGGTCGCTGTAGACGCCGGCCCCGAGCAGCGGGGCGTCCCCGCAGCGGTCGGCGCCCTGGGTGACGGTGGGGGTGACGACCACGTTGTCGGCCGAGCGGTCGACGAGTTGCTTGATGCGGTCGGAGAGCTGGTCGGCGTGGTCGACGGCGGTGTAGGTGCCGCCGGTGGCCTCGGCGATGCAGCTGAGCTGCTCGCGGATCTTGGTGTTGGGCACCAGGCCGAGGGTGTCGACGACCAGGTGGGTGCCCTCGGCGGCGAGTTCGCGTGCGACCTCGCAGGGGTCGAGCGGCTGGCAGGTGTCCTCGCCGTCGGTGATGAGCACGATGCGGCGGGTGCCGTCGCCGCCGGCGAGGTCCTTGCCCGCGGCCTGCAGGGCGGGGCCGATCGGCGTCCATCCGGTGGGGGCGAGGGTGGCGACCGCCGTCTTGGCCTCGGTGCGGTCGACGGTGCCGACCGGGTAGAGGGCCTCGGTGTCCCTGCAGCCGACCTTCTTGTCCTTGCCGGGGTAGTTGGCGCCGAGGGTGCGTATGCCGAGCCGTACCTCGTCCGGTACGGCGTCGATGACCTCGTTGAACGCCTGCTTGGCCGCCGACATGCGGGACCTGCCGTCGATGTCGCTGGCGCGCATCGAACCGCTGACGTCGAGCACCAACTCGACCTTGGGGGGCTCGGGAGCGGTCTCCGGCCCGTCGTCCGCGGCGGCCGGCGCCGCGGCCGGGAAGAGCGCGGTGGCGAGGGTGGCCGCGAGGCCGCAGAGCCCCGCCGCCAGCCGTTTGCTTATGATCATTGGCGGATCCTATGGAAGATCCGCCGCCGCCCCCAACTCGGCCCCGGCCGCTCCTCCCTGGCCCTCCCCGAAGCGGCCCGTGCCTCGGGCCCGGGACACGGCGCGGACCAGCGGGCGTCCGCCGTCACCCCTCTCATCCGGCTCGGCCGACCGAACTGACGTGCCGTCACATCGGACGGCCACCCCGCCGCCGCCACCTGCGGGACCGCGCCCGATCCGCCTCCCGAACCCATAGTGTCCTATTGACGATAAGGGGGGCGCCGTGGAAGGCTGACGTGGCATCACGCCGGAGATCCCTTCCGAACCGGCAGCCCCGGGATGCCCCGGAGCCGCCGCGTTCGGCCAGGACCGCGCTCGCCCCGGCACCCGCCGTTCGCCCCGTCCCGCACGTGCCGCCGGATCATTTGGAGGACGCCCGTGGCCCACTCCCCCGTACCCCATCCCCACCTGGACGCACGCGCCGCCGACCGGGCCGCCGGGGTGCTGCTCGGCGCGGCCGTGGGCGACGCGCTGGGTGTGCCGTACGAGTTCAAGGCGACGCTGCGTGAGGACCAGCGGCCGCGGATGATCGGCGGCGGCCTGGGTCCGTACGAGCCGGGCGAGTACTCCGACGACACCCAGATGCAGGTCTGCGTCGCCCAGGTGGCGGCGACCGGGGCGGACCTGCGCGGCCCCGAGGCCCTGGACGCGATCGCCGCCGGCTTCCAG
>NZ_KB892123.1:0-60910 GCF_000373665.1 Streptomyces sp. BoleA5 | reverse complement strand
CAGCTCCATCTGCACGTCGTCGGCCTTGGCCACCGGGCGGCGCTCGGCCTTGACCGTCAGCATGTTGCGCTCGACGTCGATGTCGATCGCGTCCGGGATCACACCGGGGAGGTCGAGGGCGATCACGTAATGGTCGCCCTCGCGGTAGGCGTCCATGGGCATCGCCTGGGGCCTCGACCAGGTGCCGGACGTGCCCAGCATCTGCTGGGTCAGACGGTCCAGCTCACGGAACGGGTCGGTGCGCATCAACATCGTGAAACACCTCCAAGGGTTCGGGCAGTGACTGCCAATGCGCTTCACCTGATTCCCTTGTAGCATGTCGTCCAAGTGATGACAAATCTTGAGTCGTCAAACGGATGACGGAAGGAGCGGTCGTCATGGATGCCGACGAGCCCCGTGCGCCGAGGACAACAGACCCGTACCGCTTCCGGCTGCTACGACCGCTCTCGGTGCCATCGATCATCAAGACGCTCGCCGGCCCGCGCGGGCACGGGCGTGGCGAGGTTGACGGCTGCTGACCGGTGAAGAGCTGCTCCCACGGGCGCGATGGGCAGCCCTTGGCGGCTCGTGGCCGGCGACTGCCCGCCGCCACACGGCCCGCTTCGACCTGAAAGACCTGCAGAACCGGACCACCGCGCTGGGCTGCGCCCTGCCCGACACCGAAACCGCGTCGGCCGCCCGACGACGGTT
The DNA here is from genome assembly GCF_000373665.1 of Streptomyces sp. BoleA5. NCBI lineage: Bacteria > Bacillati > Actinomycetota > Actinomycetes > Kitasatosporales > Streptomycetaceae > Streptomyces > Streptomyces sp. BoleA5. Next base: position 60,220 of record NZ_KB892123.1, on the reverse strand, counting down.
CCCCCAGACGTCTGCCCGACCGCGCCTACGGGTGTGTGTCCGTGACAGCGATGACCTCGTCGAGGCGGTCCAGGGCGGCCTGCAGGTCGTCGATCTTGCCCCGGATGCGCTCGCGCTCGGCGCGCAGCATGGCTCGTTGTTCGGCATCGGTGTGCCCGGAGACCCAGCACGGAAGGAGTTCCGTGATCCTTCGGCTGGTCAGTCCGGCGGCGAACATCTGCTGGAAGAAGCGGACCAGAACGATGGCGTCCTGCCGGTACAGGCGCTGGCCGGACGGGCTGCGCTCCGCGATGAGCAGCCCCTGCTGCTCGTAGTAGCGCACGGCGCGGACCGAGACGCCGGCACCCCGCGCCACCTCTCCGATGCGGATCAGCCGCTCGGCCGCGGCCCCTGTGGCAGTCATGGTGATTCCTCTCACCCCTGGCTCTGACGACCAGCACTTGCCTCTGACGTCAACGTCAGGTTTTAGCGTACCTGGCATGGACATCAACAACTCCGTCGCCCTTGTCACCGGAGCCAACCGCGGCCTGGGCCGCGCTTTCGCCCAGCGCCTGCTCGAACGGGGCGCCCGCAAGGTCTACGCGACGGCCCGCCGACCGGAGACCGTGAACCTGCCCGGGGTCGAGGTGCTGCCCCTCGACATCACCGATCCCGCATCCGTGAGGGCCGCCGCCGAGGCCGCCTCGGACGTCTCGCTGCTCATCAACAACGCGGGCATCTCGACGGGGACCGACCTGGTGACCGGTTCGCCGGACGCGGTGCGGCACGAACTGGAGACCAACATGTTCGGCCACCTGGGAATGATCCGGGAGTTCGCCCCGACGCTCGCCAAGAACGGCGGGGGTGCGATCGTCAACGTCCTCTCCGCCATGTCGTGGTTCGGGAGTAAGGGTGCCAATGCCTACCACCTGACCAAGGCCGCCGCCTGGGCCATGACCAACGGCGTCCGACTGGAACTCGCCGAGCAGGGCACGCTCGTCACGGCGGTGCACCTCGGTCTGGCCGACACCGACATGGCCGCGGGCTGGCCCGTGGACAAGATCGCTCCGTCGGACCTGGCCGACGCGGCGCTCGACGGTGTCCAGGCGAATTCCGCCGAGGTCCTCGCCGACCAGTGGAGCCGGGACGTCAAGTCCCGTCTGACGCTGACGCCGGAAGAGTTCGACGCCGCGATGGGCCGCGCCCTGGCGGCGCTGATGACGGCCTGAGGAGTCCCGCGGGCCGCACGGACTTCGGTCGGCTGCCTCTCGGCCTCGGCCGGTGCCACCCTGGCCTCCCGGGCGGCTCTGCCGCCCAGGCCCGGGGATGCCCTCCGTCACACCGCCGTAGGGGGGGGTGTGACGGAGGGCATCCCAATGATGATCTTGGGCGGCCACCGGCCGCCGACGGACCCGAGCAAACCCGAGCGGGCGTCCGCGCCACAGATGCGACACGGGTCGAGCCCGCCCGGTTGGGGCCCGGGCCTCGCGGTGTACTCACACGACCAGCCGGGCGGACGCTGGGCGGCCCCGCCGCGAACCAGGGGAAGGACTCGGCAGGACCGCGACGGCGAGCCCGTCCGGCCGGCCGCGTGGACCACTCGCATAGCCGGGCGGGCTGATGTGCGGCCCTGCCCTGGGGGCAGCTTTGGCAAGCGGTGGACAGGGCCACGTGTCCAGCATGCGCCCGCAGCCGGAACATGGCGAGGCTTCCACCGCGCAGCCCCCGACGGTCGAAGCGTCCTTCATCTGCCGGTAGGCCCACCGACGCATGGAGGCGCGTCGTGCGGGACCGGCGCTCCAGGAGGCAGGCCCGTACGGCGCCTCGCGCGCCGAGCAGGTGGCCGAAGGTGAGACAGGCCCCCGCCGCTCGCACGGCGGAGGCCCGGCTCTCGGATGAGGGGCGTCGGGGGGATGAACGATCCCTCATGCACTGCACCAGCCTGGTCACTGTAGGACACCGGCACTCGCCAGGCGGTGCACACGGGTGAGGAGCGGCGCCGCCGCAGCGGCCGGGTCACGTCGCAGCGGGCCCGCGGCCGTGGGCGACCCCGCCCTGTGGGCTGAATCTCGTTCCGCTTGGACGGGGTCGCATTTCCACACTGCGCCTCGAACGCCCGAGGAGCATCCTGGGGCGGCCGAGCCCGCATAGTCGTGATGCCGCCCTACGGCACCAGCGGTCGGGCCGTCCGCGCGGACGACGCTCCTGCCGCGTACCGCGTACCGCGTGCCGCATGGCCGAACTGCCGCCTGGTGAGGTTTCTGCGGCGGGCGGTTTCGACCCCGACAGCATCAGCCCCCTCGACGAGACTTCATCCCGCCGGCGAACCCGCGCATGGTCGAGGCTGTTCCCCAGGGCCGTGCACGCTCATTCCGTCGAGGCCGGCGCCAGCCAGCGCAAGGCGCTGACGGTGGCCGACCGGCTCCACAGGGCGCTCGCGGCTGTGGCCGCAGCCTCCCGCAGCGACCCGCAGGCGGGTGCCCGGCTCACCGACGAACCGGGGACAACCGTGACCAGCACCGCTGACCTGGTCCACCAGGGAAATCCGAAGCCTTCACCCGGCTGGTCGAACACGCTGCGGCAACGACACCAGGAGTGAGGATCGAGCTCGCGGGGCCGGGCGCGTGCATCTCCTTCGACCCGACCGGAAAACCCTCCTGAACACCGGTGCCCGAAACACGGACACCTCCACGAGCCCGGCTCGCGCCGCCAACGCCACGGTCACCGGCGTCCTCAGGCCGAAGGTCGAGGCGGAGGCGGAATTCTGCAGCCCCATGCCGCGATGCTGCAATGCGACGGCGGGTACCGGCTCGTAGGCTGCCGCCATGACCACGATCCCGACCGCGATGCCTCACGACGCCTTCGCTCTCCTACTGGAAGGCAATCAGCGCTTCGTCACCGGCGCCCCCGAGCACCCCAATCAGGACGCCGCCCGTCGCACTGAGACCGCCCCCGCCCAACAGCCTTTCGCCGTGATGTTCGGGTGCTCCGACTCCCGGCTGGCAGCCGAGATCATCTTCGACCGAGGCCTGGGCGACCTGTTCGTGGTCCGCACCGCGGGTCACGTCATGGGCGCGGAGGTGGTGGGCAGCATCGAGTACGGGGTGGGCGTTCTGGGCTGTCCTCTGGTCGTGGTGCTCGGGCACGACTCGTGCGGGGCTGTCGGCGCCGCGTGCGCCGCGCTGGAGGACGGCATGTCACCAGCCGGGTACATCAGGGACGTCGTCGAGCGGGTGACACCCAGCGTGCTGGCGGCACGAGCCACGGGACGGGTCGAGCCGGAGGAGATCCTCGCCGAGCACGTCAGGCACACCGTCGACCTGCTCCTGGACCGCTCCCGGGTACTCGCCGAGAAGGTCTCGGCCGGGCAGGCCGCCGTGGTGGGCCTTTGCTACCGCCTTGCCGACGGCAGCGCGAAGCTGGTCGCGGCCCGCGGCCTCGACGTGGCGGTCCCCGCCGTGCCCTGACCGAGGCCGCCGGCGCTGCCGTGGACCGACCGCTCCTGACCGGCTGGGGCTGCCGTCGGGCACCCCAAGGAGAAGAGCTGGTTTCCGCCACACCACCACGGGCGGAAACCAGCTCAACCGGAAGAGGGCCGCCAGAGGCTGCTACGACCCTCGGGACTGGCATGCGTCATCCTCGGTCCGGAGGCGCCCCTGAGGTCCGGCTACGACGACAGGGCGACGATCATGGCGATGACCCCGGCGAGGAAGATCGCGACGACGCCCAGTATGAGCACCAGTGGTGCGAACCCCCACGCATTGTGGAGTTCCGGGCGCTCGGGGACGGAGATCCCTTCGGTGGTGCTGCTCTCCGCCGGAGGCGTCTCCGTTGGCGGCACCTTGTGCTCGATGCCGCTGTGGGGGGCGGAACGGTTGCCTGCGTGCGGCGGCGTACTCATGGCGCACCTCCCTGGGAACGTGGTCAGTGCATCTGCTCTGTGACTTCCCGCGTGGGGTCCCGGAAAACGGAGTTCCGGCGTACGGGCGCCCGGGTCAGCCGACGGCGTCGGCGACCACGCGCAGGTCCGCGACCAGCCCGGCGTACATCTCCTCGCGGTTCTCGCCTGCCCGCAGCACGGCCGAGGGGTGCACGGTGGCGAGGACGTGGGCGCCGTCCTGGGAGACACCGGGCTTGAGAAGCCTCCCTCGCTGCCTGGTGACCCGGAACCCGGGCCCCATCAGAGCCTTCGCCGCGGTCGCCCCGAGCGCGACGACGATCCTCGGGGTGATCCGTTCCAGTTCGGCGTCCAGCCACGGCTTGCAGGCGGCGACCTCGCGCAGCGTCGGCTGCTTGTGGATCCGCCGCTTGCCCCGCTCGGAAACGGTGAACTTGAAGTGCTTGACGGCGTTGGTGACGTAGGCGTCGGCGGGATCGATGCCGGCCTCCTCCATCGCCTTGTCCTCTGGACAGGTACCTGGCTCGCACCGGCTTCAGTTCGCAGCAGACCGCCGAGGAACGCGATCCCGGGGCTCCGGTTAACCTGTGGTCACCGGCCGACGGTCCCGAGGGACACGATTTCGGCGCGCACGGCCGCTTCGGGGAGCAGGCGCACTCGCGGAGTGCTCAGTCGTGGGCCTCGCGTCACCACACGGCAGTGGGGGTTGCGGCAGTGGCCGCCGCGGCCGCCGTGGCGGTCGCGCGCGGCCTCCGCGACGCCTGACCGAGTGGGTCGCCGCGCGACCTACCAGTAGTGCCGTCGTCCCCCGACGGAGTGCCCCACGGCGCCCAACACCCAGAGCACGAGGCCGATGACGACCAGGATCAGTCCGATGGTCCAGAGGATCGAGATCCCGGCGAGGAAGCCGATGATCAGAAGGATGATGCCGAGAATGACCATGATGTCCTCCGCTGGTCGGCCCGCGTGCGGTCAGCTGCCGCCAAGGGCGCGTTGGAGTTCGGCCTTGTTCATGTGCGAGCGGCCGTCGACGTGGCGGCGTTTGGCCTCGGCGTAGAGCTGCTCGTAAGTGGGCCCCTGCGAGCCCTTGCCGGAGCGCTGCCCACCGCGCCTGCCCGAGGACATGTCCTGGGTGGAGCTGCGACTGGCGGTCTTCGACTCGCCCGCGCGGGCGCGTGCCTTATTGACCGTGCGGGCGGCGATCTCCTCGGCCCGCTTCTCGCTCTCGCCCCGGTCCTTCGCGCTCTCCTTGATGTGCTCGTACTGCCGCTCGCGCTTGCGGCTCGAACCTGCGGGCATTCCCTTCACCCCATTTGCTCGTCGTGGTCCTGAGGGACGGCTACCCCGTACCGGCGGATCATCACCAGGTGCACCACGATGACCCTCGTCGGGCCGGTCAGCCCAGGCCGGCGCCGACGGCGTCGCGTCGCACGGTCTCGACCGTGTCGATCTGCTCCTGCGCGCGGTCCAGCAGCGCCCGCAGCCGGTCCTCGTCGAGCTCCATCTTCGGCGTGAGCGTCAGAAGCGACTGCCACAGCAGGCTCTTGCCCTCGATGCCCAGGCGCAGTGCCTCGAGTTCGATGACCGTGCTCAGGCCGGAGCGGCGGGTGACCCGTCCGTTGAGCTTGAGCAGGCGTGCCTTCTCGGCGAGCCACCCCGCGTAGACCTTGTGCCGGCGTGCCGGTACGTCGAGCTCGGCCATCAGGTCGAGGAGGCTCTGCCGGTCCTCTTCGATCTCGTCGGCCAAGCGTCGCAGCTCGCCGGCGTGCGGAGAGGAGCGGTGGTGCTCGGCGAGGTGGCGGGAGATCAGTTGACCGGTGGTGGAACCGGCCAGATGGTCGTTCATGTAGATCTCGAGGGCTTCGTGACTCATGGCGGCTCCTCCTCGTCGCTCACTCCCGGTCCAGCCGGACCTCCACGTGCCCGTCCGGGGATATCCGGCAGTCGAAGCGGGGCTGCGGCGCGGTCGCCGGGCCCTGGACGTTGGCTCCGTCCGAGAGGCGGAACTGACTGCCGTGCCACGGGCATTCGAGGCAGCCCTCGAGGACCTTGCCCTCGTGCAGGGGGCCGTCCATGTGGTTGCAGCGACCGGCCAGGGCGTGGAACCGCCCGTCGTACTCCCGGACCACGACCACCGACACCTCGTCTGCCATCCGCCGGACCGGTTCGCCGACCGGGAAGTCCTCCGGCACCCCGATGCGGTGCCAGCCCGGCTCCACCAGCACGGGCACCGCCTCCGCGTGGTTCATGCCCGCACCCTGCCGGTACGCGAGGTGGCCGCCGAGCACACCGCCCATCGTGGCAAGTGACATACCGCCGAAGCCCAGGGCCCGGCCGAGCACGGGGCGTCCCTTGACGCGGTACACGAGCGAGGCCGCGTAGGCGCTGACGGCGGCGATGTTGGCGGTCGCGTGGACCAGGCCCACGCGGGCCTGGCGGGGGCGTTGCTCCGCCCAGTCCACCCACCCGGCGAGGGCCGCGGGCCCGGCGGCGGCCAGGCCCACCGCTACCAGACGGCGCGCGGCGCGGCTCTCGCCGGGGAGCAGGTCGAGGATCCCGGCGCAGGTCCAGGCGCCGATCGGCACCTGCACCAGCACCGGGTGCACGGGGTGGCCGAGCCACAGGCCGCGCAACACGTCTCGCCCCCGGCCCAGGGGTACCGCTCGCACGACCTTCCGGGCACCGGCGGCGAGTCCGTCGAGCCACGCCTGCCCTTCCAGGGTGTCCATCGCAGCGGGGATGGGACCGTTGGGGGAGCTTTGCTTCGTAAGCCTTGTAAGCCTCATGTTGAGCGGCTTTCCCTCACACTCCAGGGCAAACCCGGCGCTCATCGCTCTCCGGGCCGGGGCGTCTGCGCACGCCAGTCGAGGCACATGACCGTGGCGTCGTCCTGGAGATGACCGTGGCAGGCCACGGACACGGCGGAGGTCATCACCTGGACCACTTCGCGGGGGTGCTCGGCGGCGGAGTCACGCAGCACGGCGGCCAGGTCCACGCTGCGGGCCTCGCGCTCCTGCATGCCGTCGGTGTAGAGCACCAGCCGGTCGCCGGGTCGCAGATCGACGTCCTGGACGCGGAAGGGCGGCGCGGAGGGGACGCCGAAGGGGAGGTTGATCCGCAGGTCGAGTTCCTCGACGGTGCCGTCACGCAGTCGCAGTGGCCAGGGGTGTCCGGCGTTGACCAGTCGGCAGCCGGTCCCGTCCACGGCGATGCGGAGGAGTTGCCCGGTGGCGTGGCCGTGGCTGCCGTGCTCGCGGAGCGCCGTGTGCATTTCCAGGGCCTGTTCGGCGAGGTCGTGCCCGGCGCGGCGGGCACGGCGCGAGGCGTTCACGAGGACGGTGGCCAGCAGGGCGGACTCGACGTCGTGGCCCATGGCGTCGGTGATGGACAGGTGCAGCGTGTCGCGGTCGACGGTGTAGTCGTAGGTGTCGCCGCCGACGGAGTCCGCGGGCACCAGTGCCGCGGCGACGGTGAACTCGTCCGCCTCGCATGATGCGGCGGACGGCAGCAGCCCGCGCTGGATCTCGGCGGCCAGGGTGAGCGGTGTCGTGCGCTTGCCCCAGTGGTAGAGATCGGTGAACCGGCGGTCGGTGACGACGATGTAGGCCAGCGCGTGCGCGGCGTCGGCGACCTGGGCCAGCACCTCGTCGGAGCCGTCGGGCAGGGTCAGCTCCAGCACGCCGATGGTGTCGCCCCGGTTGGTGACGGGCGCGACCACCCGCTGCCCGGCCCCGTCGAGGGGTGCCCGCATCACCCGCTGGCTGCGCAGGACGTCGTGGTAGATGCTGCCGTGCAAGGGGATCTGCTCGGCGCTGGTGCCGTCCTGTGAGGCGACATCCTCGCTCACCCGCACCATCTTCTGGCCGATGACGTCGGGGAGCAGGAACGACACCGATCCGGCTCCGAACCGCTCCCTGAGACTGCGCGCCACGACGTCCAGGGACCGCATCGGCGCGGCCGCCGCCGCCGCCGCGAGGACGTCTTCGAGTCCGAACTGGTCATGCGACACGGTGGCCTCCCTCGCTCCCTGCGCTCCTTCCCCGGAGCGCGGAGATGTCACCCGGCCGTGGACGGGAGGGAGCGAACGGTCAGTCCGCGGGGTCGGGCGTGCGCAGGGCGAGGAAGGCGACGTCGTCGTCGTTGTCCGTGGGCCGTGCCCGGTCCAGCAGCGCGTCGCTGAACGGGTCCAGGGGGCGCCGGGCGAGGGAGGCCGCGTGTTTGCGGAGCCGGTCCAGGCCGTCGTCGATGGAGTGCCGGGTGGATTCGACCAGTCCGTCGGTGTAGAGCACGAGGGTGGACCGCGGGGGAAGGGTGACGACGGCGTCCTCGCGGGGCTGGGTGGTGCCGGTGCCGAGCAGGATGCCGTGGCCACCGGTGAGGAAGCGCGTGCGTCCGTCGTGGTCCACCAGCAGCGGCGGCGGATGTCCGGCGTTGGTCCACCGCAGGCGCCACAGACCGTCGTCCCCGCTGGTGAGCCGCGCGAGGAGCACCGTTGCCATCGGCACCTCGGCGATGTGCATGACGGCCTGGTCGAGCTGGCTGACGACGTCGCTGGGCGCCTCGGGGTGCGACCAGGCGAAGGCGCGCAGCATGTTGCGGATCTGGGCCATGCCGCCGGCGGCGTCGAGGTCGTGTCCCACGACGTCGCCGATGGCGAGCGCGGTGGCCCCGTCCATGAGCGGGAAGGCGTCGTACCAGTCACCGCCGACCTGTGAGGCCTGGGGGGCGGCCACGTACCGGGCCGTCATCTGCAGCCCGGGGATCGTGGGCATCTGCGGCAGCAGGTGGCGTTGCATCGTCTCGGAGACCTTGCGCTGCCGCTGGTAGAGGCGGGCGTTGTCGAGCGCGAGGCCCGCCCGGCGGGACACGTCCTCCAGCAGCGGCAGGTCGGAGGCGGTGAAGGTGTCCGGGCGCGCGGCCCGCCCGAGTGTGAGCGCTCCGAGCACGTCCCGCAGACCGCGGATCGGGGCGATGGCCGCGGAGTGCATGCCGGTCTCCTCGAAGAGCCGGTGCTGTTCCACGGCGATGCCCGAGTCCGGTGGGCCGTGGTACGTCGACGGTGTGGCGATGTTGGAGGCCGCCCCGCGCAGCGCGCGGGACAGCGGCATCGGGGAGTCCTGCGGCAGCGGCGGCATCGGCCCCTGCAGGTCCGATCGCTCTACGAGGCGGCCGTCCGCGTACTCCACGACCAAGGCGCGCCGCACCTCGTCGTTCTCCGTGAGCAGGTCGACGACGGCCCAGTCGGCGAGCAATGGGACGGTCAGCGCAGCCAGGCGGTGCAAAGCCTCGACCACGTCCAGGGTCGAGGTGAGCTGAGTGGTCGTCTCTGCCAGCAGCGCGAGGCGGTCCAGTTCCGTCAGGTCCCTGGGAGACTCGTCCGCGTTCTCCGGGTGCTCCGTGACCTCGTGTCGCCGGTAGAGCATCACGAGGGCTCCGAGGCCTCCCGGGCCGAGGTCGTAGGGGGTCAGGAACCAGGAAAGCCCGAGCAGGCTGCCGTCGCCTCGGGTGAACCACCCCAGCTCGCTGTGCCCAGTGCGGTGTCCGAGGAGGGCGGCGCGCATCTCGCAGCGGGACCGGTCCAGAGTGCGGCCGTGGCTGTCACGGTGCAGAAGATCGTGGGCGTCGTGACCGAGGAGATCCGGACCGGACCGCCCCAGAAGGCTTTCCGCTGCGGCGTTGACCGCGATGATCAGTCCCTCGCCGTCCACCACATAGGCAGGCGCCATCACGCCCTCCACCGGGCCGCCGGGCAGGGTGACGGTCAGCGCCCGGGATCCGGCCGGGGATCCCGCTTCCGGTACGACGGCGTCCATGCTCTCCCGTCCTCAGGGGCGACCTCGGTCTCTTGGAATACCCCTGGAGCAGGATCCCATGCCGGACGGAATGCGGACCCTCGGCCACGCTCTCCGCAGGGCCCTTGTCAGCCATGGGTTGCCAGGCCGGGCCATCGGTCGGATCGGGAGAATCACGTTAGCCGGCGCATCGTGGGGTAGCAGGGCTCTATGTGGCTTTTGTGCCCGCCGGGCGTCTACCACCCCCAGGACGACACGCTTCTGCTGGAGGACGCGCTGAAGCGGGAGTCCCTCGCAGCCGATGTCGATGTCCTCGACCTGGGGACGGGCGCGGGCGCGCTGGCGCTGACGGCCGCCGAACGCGGCGCCGGCCGGGTGACGGCCGTCGACGCCTCCGTGGGAGCCGTGCTCACGACGCGCCTCAACGCCCGCCTCAACCGTCTGCGCGTCAGGGTGCTGCGCGGCGACCTCACCGCACCCGTCACGGATCGCCGCTTCGACCTGATCATGGCCAACCCGCCGTACGTGCCGTCGCCGCGGGCGCGTCCGCCCAGCCGGGGCTGTTCCGTGGCATGGGACGCGGGGCCTGACGGCCGGGTGCTGCTGGACCGGATCTGCTCCGACGCACCGCCGCTGCTCACACCGGGAGGCGTGCTGCTGCTCGTCCATTCGGGCCTCTGCGGGGCGGAACGCACGCTGGGACGACTGCGGCGCGCGGGACTGCGGGCGAGGGTCACCGATCGCCGGTACATCCCGTTCGGGCCGGTACTGCGCGGCAGGTCGGCGTGGCTGGAGGCGCGGGGGCTCATATCCCCGGGCGAGGAGAAGGAAGAGCTGGTGGTGATCCGTGCCGAACGTGGACGATGAACCGTCTCCGACGCGTGTGACGCTCACCCGTGACGGCCCGATTTTGATCGAGGGGCCCGTGGAGGTCGTCCTGGACGACGGCCGCGTGGTGCGTTCCGACCGTTTCGTCGTGGCCATCTGCGCCTGCCGGCGCAGCCGGAAGTACCCGTGGTGCGACACCAGTCATCGTCGGCGCACCCCCGCTTCCGCAACCCGCAAGGGTTAGGCGTCGTCCGCGTCGAGGCGGCTGCGCAGGCGCGCCACGAGCCTGTTGAGCAACCGCGACACGTGCAGATGGCTGACCCCGAGGGCGTCGCCTGTCTGCGACTGCGTCATCTCCTGACGCACCGCATCTGCGGCAGGCACCGGTCGCGTTGGCCGAGGCCTGCGGTGACCGGCCGGAGGGCGAGAAGGTCTCCACGCCTTCGACGGCGGGGTCGGTGGCACGAAGACGTCCCGCTAACGCCCCGTTGTCCTCGTCGTCGGGATCGAGGGCGCTGTCCAGCGACCCCGCGGTGCAACCGCTGACGGCCATACGCCCGAAGAGGCTTCGACAACTCCCGCGGCCTCCCGCGGCCCGACCTTCTTCGCCTCCTCCAGCGGGCGCAGCCCGTCCCCGGCGGGGCTCGCGAGGTCCGCCTCCGGGTGCGGTGCCCTCCGTGCCGGCCGGACGAACGGCGACATGCCCTCGCCCTTGGTGCGGCTCCGCTCGCGGACGCCTTCCGGGTACCCCGTGCGGCCCGTCCGAACCGGGCCTCAGGCGCGATGGTCGGCCACGTTTCCCGCACTCGCAGGCTTCAGTGCGAGCAGCCCGCGGGCGCACAATTCCCGCACGACGAGGGACAGCACGTCGCTCTCGTCCAGCCCCCGCCGCCACCACGCTTCCGGACCGGGTAGGGCTTGGGCTTCCACGTATGACACGTTCCGTGGTCGCGGGACACGGACTGCCTGTTCACGAGGACTCTTGGCGCACTACCGCGATATCGGCACCGGGACCGCCTCCTTGATGGGACATCCGGGTGACAGGGCCGGAGCGTTCAGTCCTCGGTGAAGCGGGACCGGGCCCACAGCGGCAACACGAACCAGCACAACAGGCACCAGGCGAGGATCACCGCCACCAGGTAGGCCACGTGCGAGTCGTGTGTGGCCACACGAAGGACGAGCAGCAGTGCGGACGTCATGGTGGCCAGCAGCAGCACAAGCCCCGCGACGGTGAGGCGTGCGGCCCAGCGGACCGTCTCCGGTTTGATGCGCCGTCCCGCGACGATCCGGTGGAAGGAGACCGGCCCGACCAAAGCACCGGTGGCGGACGCGCCCAGGACGACCGTGAGGATATAGATGATCTTGTCGGTCTCTCCGAGCTGCGGGTAGCGCGGTGTGAAGGCCACCGTCAGCAGGAAACCGAAGAGGATCTGCACGCCCGTCTGGGCGACGCGGACCTCCTGCAGGAGTTCCGCCCACTGGCGGTCGGCGCGCTCGTCCCGGGTCTCGTCACGACCTTTCTGGCGGCCGGTGCCCTCAGCAGGCATGTCGTTCTCCCGTCGTTCGATGGTCCGGTTCCCCTCCGTGGTACCCGCGAGAGCGCACCGCTTCGTCTCGTACTGCTTCCACCGCGCGCCGCGGGGAGCCGAAGCGTCGGCACCGCACACCGGCCTGTGGAGGAATACATGTTCACTGCCGTGGCGGACGTTGTGCGCGGCGCCGGGGGCGGCTCGGGCAGCTCGGTACACGGCAGGCACTGACCGGGAGAGTGAGTCCGGCGCGTACACGGGATCCCTTGTGCCGGTGGAGGTAGAGGCCGTGAGAGCCCTCGTGATCAACCGCACCCTCAAACCGTCGCCGCGGGCGTCCAACCCCTGGCGGCCACGCCCCTCGGCGCGCCGCCTGGGTGATCGCGGGCGTCACGGGACCATGAGGACCTTGATGGCGCCGTCGGCCTTCTTCTGGAACATGTCGTAGGCCTGCGGGGCCTGCTCCAGCGGGACGTGGTGCGTGGCGAAGCCGTCCACGCCGAGAGGGTCCTCGTCGGTCAGCAGCGGGAGGATCTCGTCGCTCCAGCGCCGGACGTTCGCCTGACCCATGCGCAGCTGGATCTGCTTGTCGAACAGCGTCAGCATCGGCATCGGGTCGGTCATGCCGCCGTAGACGCCGGTGACCGAGATCGTGCCGCCTCGCCGGACCAGCTCGATGGCCAGGTGCAGGGCCCCGAGGCGGTCGACTCCCGCGGTCTGCATCAGCTTGGCGGCCCAGGCACGCGGGAGCAGGCCGGCGGACTGCTGGACCAGCTTGCCGACGGTGCTGCCGTGCGCCTCGGTGCCCACGGCGTCGATGACGGCGTCCGGACCACGGCCGTCCGTGGCGTCCCGGACGGCCTTCACGAGTTCGTCCTGGTCCTTGTACTCGTCGAGGCTGAAGACCTGGGCACCGTCGCGGCGCGCCCGGGTCAGCCGCTCCGGTACGTGGTCGATGCCGATGACCGTGCCGGCGCCCAGGTGACGCGCCACGCGGCAGCACATGTCGCCGATCGGTCCCAGGCCCAGGACGGCCACGCTGCCGCCCTTCGGGACGTCGGCGTACTTCACCGCCTGCCAGGCCGTGGGCAGGACGTCGGAGAGGTAGACGAAACGGTCGTCGGCCGGGCCGTCCGGGACCTTGATCGGCCCGAACTGGGCCTGCGGGACACGCAGGTACTCGGCTTGAGCGCCGGGGACGCTGCCGTACAACTTGGTGTACCCGAACAGCTCCGCACCGCTTCCGTACTCGGTGACCTGGGTCGTCTCGCACTGCGTCGGCAGCCCCTCGCGGCACATGTAGCAGGTGCCGCAGGCGATCTGGAACGGCACCACCACCCGGTCACCGGGAGCGAGGTTGTCCACTTCGGAACCGACTTCCTCGACGATGCCCATGGGTTCGTGCCCGAGGATGTCGCCGGGCGTCATGAACGGGGCGAGGACCTCGTAGAGGTGCAGGTCAGAACCGCACAGTCCGGTGGACGTGATACGCACCAGCGCGTCAGTGGGCTCTTCGATCCGGGGGTCGGGCACGGTGTCGACCCGTACGTCGTGCTTGCCGTGCCACACGGTGGCCCGCATGGTCGATCGCTTCCTCGCTGTTTGTCTTTCGCGACAGGACCATCGGGTACCCGTGGCCACGCCGGTGAACCGCCCGTCCGCACGCTCGTCCGGTCGGTCCGTGCCCGGGGGGCGTTAGAGATCGGACGGTCCGGGAACGCGTGACTGGTGCACCCGAGCGTGTCACCGACGAGCAGAGGGCGGATGACGCAGATGGCTCGCGACGCAGACAGCACCGAGGCCCGCGGGTCCGGGGCCGATCCGGCCGGACCGGATCCGAGCGGCCCGAAGCGCGCGCTGCGCGACCGGGTGCGCCACCGGCAACGTGGAATCCGAACAGGAAGGTGAGTCCCCCGTGTCCCTCAAGGTCTCCGACTACGTTCTGCAGCGACTGCGGGAATGGGACGTCGACCATGTCTTCGCCTACCCGGGTGACGGCATCAACGGACTGCTCGCCGCCTGGGGGCGGGCGGACGACAAGCCGCGGTTCGTCCAGGCCCGCCACGAGGAGATGGCCGCCTTCCAGGCGGTGGGCTACGCCAAGTTCTCCGGCAGGGTCGGCGTCTGCGCGGCCACCTCGGGGCCCGGCGCCATCCACCTGCTCAACGGTCTGTACGACGCGAAGCTCGACCACGTACCGGTGGTGGCGATCGTGGGGCAGACCAACCGCAGCGCCATGGGCGGCTCCTACCAGCAGGAGGTTGATCTGCTGAGCCTGTTCAAGGACGTCGCCTCGGAGTACGTGGAGATGGTGACGGTTCCCGAGCAGCTGCCCAACGTCATCGACCGGGCCATGCGGGTGGCCGCCGCGAAGCGCACCGTCACAACCGTGATCATCCCGGCCGACGTCCAGGAACTCGACTACTCCCCGCCGCAGCACGCGTTCAAGATGGTGCCCTCCAGCCTGGGCATGCCCTCCTTCGCCCCGGTGCCCGGCGATGCCGATCTGGACCGGGCGGCCGAGGTGCTCAACGCGGGCGAGAAGGTGGCGGTGCTCATCGGTCAAGGGGCGCGCGGCGCACGGCCGGAGGTGGAGCAACTGGCCGACACGCTCGGCGCCGGTGTGGCCAAGGCACTGCTCGGCAAGGACGCGCTCTCCGACGAACTTCCGTACGTCACCGGGGCCATCGGCCTGCTGGGCACCCGGCCGAGCTACGAGCTGATGCGGGACTGCGACACCCTCCTGGTCATCGGTTCCAGCTTCCCGTACACGCAGTTCCTGCCGGAGTTCGGCAAGGCCCGCGCGGTGCAGATCGACATCGACCCGTTCATGGTGGGCCTGCGCTACCCGTTCGAGGTGAACCTGGTCGGCGACGCCAAGTCGACCCTGACGCGGCTGCTGCCGCGACTGGAGCGCAAGAAGCACGGCAGTTGGCGGAAGAAGATCGAGAAGGACACGGCCCGCTGGTGGGAGGTGATGGAGCGCCGCGCCGGCGTCGAGGCGGACCCGATCAACCCGGAACACGTCGTGCACGCCCTGGACGCGCTGCTGCCCGAGGACGTCATCCTGGCCGCCGACTCCGGTTCCGCCGCCAACTGGTACGCCCGGCACCTGCGGATGCGCGGCGGCATGCGCGGTTCCCTGTCCGGCACGCTCGCCACCATGGGGCCCGGTGTGCCGTATGTGATCGGCGCGAAGTTCGCCCATCCGGACCGGCCGGCGATCGCCCTGGTCGGTGACGGCGCGATGCAGATGAACGGGATGGCCGAACTCATCACCGCCGCCAAGTACTACCGGGACTGGTCCGATCCGCGGATGGTCGTCGCCGTCCTCAACAACGGCGACCTCAACCAGGTGACGTGGGAGATGCGCGCCATGTCCGGCGCCCCGCAGTTCCTGCCCTCGCAGGACCTGCCGGACGTCGCCTACGCCGACTTCGCGCGCTCCATCGGCCTGGACGGCCTGCGCGTCGAGAAGCCGGGCGAGGTCGAGGACGCCTGGCGGCGGGCGCTGGCCGCGAACCGTCCCTTCGTCCTCGACTTCCGCACCGACCCCGCCGTACCGCCGGTCCCGCCGCACGCCACACTCGACCAGATCGAGGCCGCGGCGGCGTCCGTCCTCAAGGGGGACTCCGACCGGGACGCGATGGTCCGGCAGGGCTTCAAGGCGAAGGTGCAGGAGATGCTGCCCGGTCGTGGGCGCCGGGAGCACGGCGAGCACTGAGCCCGATCGCCATGGCAGACGCCCCTGCGCACCCGACGAACCGCCGGTGTGGGTCCCGGTCCATCGAGTCGACCCCGGTGCGTGACGGCGGGGCGGGGCACCCGCGGACCGCGCCGGGGGGAGGCCGCCGTACCGTGCGGACGCCGTCCGTCCCCGCCGCGCCCGGCGCGAGGGCGGTTGCACGGCCCGGTACCCGGTTGCCGCCGGTGATCACCGCGATCGTGTGCACGCCCATGTCCAGCCCTCCGGATTCCTCGTTCCGCGGCGCGGAGCCCGGTCGGGCCCCGCACCGCTCACCACCAGGTTCGGCGTGGACGCCGCGCCGATGAAGGCATCACCGATCCAGGGAGGACGGTCCCCCTCTGGGCCCGGCCTCGGTGATCAGGCCGGGTTCCGGCGGGTCCACCACACGGACAGCGCGAGGAGCACCACACCCAGCGCCAGGCACAGCCCCGTCGCCGTCCACTGCAGCGGCCAGAGGTCCGAGGCGGGGTGGAACTCCGCCCAGCGGCCGGTGACGCCGTGGGAGGCGAGGCACTGCTTGATGTTCCCGGAGGCGTAGCAGTCCCAGGCCTCGGACACCCGGTGCCCGTCCTTGGACAGCGGGCCGTCCGCCAACTGCCAGGCGCCGTCGGGGACCGGAGGTTCATCGGTGTGCTGCGCGTACCCCGTGCGGATGGGCCACAGGTGCGGACGGACCGCCTCGAGGAGGGCGAACAGCCCGGCGCCGGCGACGAGGGTGGCGCCCATGGCCAGGACGGTGCGGCGCAGGACGAGACCCAGGGTCGCCCCCAGGAGGTAGAGCAGGACGCTCAGGCCGACGACGACGGGCCCCACCCCGTAGAACGGGTACCACTCGTGCCAGGCGAACATCGGCCCCATCACCTCGGCCACCGGATGCCACCACCAGGTCATCGCGGCCGCGATGACACCGCTGACGACGACCGTCATGGTGAGCGGCACACCCAGCTTCGCCGCGAACCAGCGCATGCGGGTCACGGACTGGGTGGCCACCGTGCGGTACGTCCCCGACTCCAGCTCCTGCGCGAGCTGCGGCCCGCCCAGGAAGAGGCCGAAGAGGAACGGGAGCAGCAGCATGGCCTGGAGCGGCCGCCGCATCGGGAACTGGTACTGCTGCCCGAACCTGTTGAGGCGGCTGAAGCAGCCTTCGGTGAGCTGGTGGCCCCGGCAGGCGCCCAGGTGCTGCGCGGTGACGGCTGCGGCCGCGTGCTGGTGCTGTACGAGGGCGTAGCCGGCGACCGCCGCCGCGACCGCCAGTCCGATCCAGAAGGCGGTGCGGTTCTGCCGCCAGATCAGCCACGTCAGTCCGCGCAGTCGCGGACCGCGGCGAACGGCGGTGCGGCCGCGGGTGGTCGCGGTGCTCATGCCGCCACCACCTCCATGCCGCCGTCGACCCGCGCGCTCGGCGTGAGGAGTGCGGGCGCCTCGGGCGCGCGCAGATAGCCGAGGACCAGTTCCTCCAGGGTGGGGACGCGGTGGCCGGCGTCGGGCGGGGACGCGTGGGAGGTGCGGACGAGCGAGCTGTGGCCGCCCTCGCCGCCGGAGCTCGCGATGACCTGGTGGCCGTCCGGGACGGGCTCCTGCCGGTCGGGCAGGGTGATGTGCCGGTGCTCGGCGAGGAGGAGGTCCACCTCGCCGGCCAGCCGGACCGTGCCGTTGTTGACGAGCACGAGGTAGTCGCAGGCGCTCTCCAGCTCGGAGACCAGGTGCGAGGACATCACCACGGTCGAGCCGTGCCGCCGGGCCTCGGCCTGGAGGATGTCGTTCATCTGGTGGCGCACCAGGGGGTCGAGGTCGGCCATCGGCTCGTCCAGGAGCATCAGTCGGGGGCGCTTGCCCAGGGCGAGGGCGAAGGCGACGCGGGTGGCCTGTCCGCCGGAGAGGGTGCCGACCCGGGCCTTCATGGGGACCTGGCCGGCGTCGATGACGGACTCGGCGGTCTCCTGGTGCCAGGTGGGGTTGAGCTCCTGGCCCATGCGCAGGATCTCGCTGACGCGGAACCGGGGGTAGAGGGCCTTCTGCTGGCTGAGGAACGCTGTGCTCTGGCGGGCCTGGACGCTGCCGGGGCGGTGCCCGGACAGCGTGATCGTGCCGGTGGTCGGGGTGATCAGGTCGGCGGCCATGGACAGCAGGGTGGTCTTGCCCGCGCCGTTGGGGCCGACGAGCGCGCAGACGCGGCCGGCGGGAAGACGGAAGGAGGTGTCGCGCAGCGCCCAGCCGCGGCGGTAGCGCCGGCCCAGCCCGACGGTCTCGATGGCGGGGGCGTTGGGGGAATCGGTCATGACGTGATGGCCCGTGTGATCTTCCTGTGCGTGTGCGTCGTTCACCGGTCCTGGGCGGCGGGAGCCGTGCCGCGCCGGAGGCGCCGGAAGAGGGTGAGCAGCGCGGCGCCCACGACGAGGAGGATCAGGTGGGGCAGTCCTGGGACGGCCTGGCCGGCGCCCCACACCGCAAGGTGGGCGAGGATGCGCTCGGTGAGCGGCACACCGCCCAGCAGGAGGAGTGCGACGCCGGCGAGGCCGGCGAGGAGCTGTGCGGGGCGCTGGACGAGCGGAACGGATTCCGTACGCGGGGTGGGGTTCATGTCACCGAAGTTATGGCGCGGGCGTGTCGCCGGTCTTCGGCGGAAAGTCTGTGTTCCGCGGGTGACGAAAGTCGCGGCGGGAGGCGCCGCCTATACCTTCGTCCATTGTTTCGCGGCGCCCACCGGCCCGCGCCGCACCGGGCCTGCGCTCCTCGGGGTGCTCCCGGGGCGGTCACCTGCCCCGGCGTGTGCCGGGCGCGCCTCGGGCGCACCCTGGAGATGCGGCCCCGCTCCGGCTTGCCGAATCCGCCCTCGGAGCGGGGCCGCTTGCCTCCTGGACGCCCGGGCCGGGCACACGGCCGGTGCCCGTACCGCGGACGGCGGACCCGGAGGGCACGGCGCACCGGCTGTGGGTACGGTCGGTCGGGCAGACGAGTCGGTCCCCGATCGCCTTCGCACTCACCTGACGACTCCGTGAGGGCACCCGGCGCCTCCCGCCGGGGCGCGATGCGGCTCGCGCACCCCGACGGGAGTCCGGGACACCAGGGGTCAGGCCTCGGCGCCGCGCAGGGTCCGGAGGTCGTCCGCGGCCTGCGCGCGCATGGCGGGCAGGAGCGGCAGCACCGGCTCGGGCAGGGCCGCGAGCATGAGCGCGACCTCCTCGGGGGTGCCCACCTCGTCGAGGAAGCCGATCATCAGGTGGCCGGCGACGGGCGGCGTGGTGGCGATCACCCGCTGGGAGAAGTCCGCCCAGTACTCGGGCGTGACGTGCTCGCGCAGGGCGGGGAAGAGGACGGGCTCTTCGTGCGCCAGGTGGCTGTGCACGGTGTCGCGTACCGCGACGGCCGCCTCGTGGAGCGCGGGCCTGCCTGCCTCGGCGTCACCGCTCAGCACCACGGCGGCGAGCGCGTCGAGGGCCTCGTCCAGTCGCTCGTGTTCCGCGCTGAGCTCCCCCAGCGCGTCGGCGGCGGCCGGCGACGTCGCGACGATCCGCGGCCACAGGTCCTCGTCCTCGGTCTCGTGGTGGTGACGCAGGTTCACCACCAGGAAGTCCCGCAGCTGGGCCAGCGTGCCCAGGGGCGCGGAGGGGCGGAGGGCCGCCTCCGCCAGCAGCGCGGTGGCCACGCGGTGGACTTCGTGGGCGAGCCGGGTCTCGACGACGGACATGGGCTCGTACGGAGAGTGGTTCATGAAACGGAACATATTCATTAGAGGGAATTACTGTCAATATAATCACTTACGGTGGAGAGGTATGCTGCGTCGGTGACGAGCCGGAAGTACCACTCCCCCCTCCGCGCCCATTCGGCGGCCGCTACGCGCGAAGCGATCCTGGGCAGCGCGCAGGCGCTCTTCCTGGCACGGGGGTACGCCGGGGTGACCATCGGGGAGATCGCGGAGGCGGGGAAGGTCGCCGTGCCCACGGTGTACAGCAGCGTGGGGAACAAGCCGAAGATCCTGGCGGCCCTGCTGGAGCCCGCTCTCACGGACCCCGCCATCGCCGAAGCGCTCGCCGCGGTCGAGCACAGCGACGACCCGCGCGCCGTGATCACGCTGACCGCCGAGGGCACCCGGCTCACACACGAACGCCACTGGGATCTGGTGTACGGGCTCTTCTACCGGAATCCGCCGGGGGAACCCGCCGTCAAAGCGGTGCTGGACAGAGGGGCGGACGACTACGTCCAGGCCCTGACCCGGGTCGCGGACCGCCTCGCTGCGCTCGGCGCGCTCCGCCCGGACGCCAGCCGCACCGAGGCCGTCGACCTGCTGTGGTTCCACCTCGGCCCGCACGCCTGGAGCACGCTCGTCGGGGAACGCGGCTGGGCCTTCGACCGTGCGCAGAGCTGGATCGCGCGTGCCGCTTGCCGCGAGCTGCTCCAGGAGTCCTGAGGCGGCCGTTCAGTCCACGGGAGTCGTGGAGAGCGACCGGTCCGCGGCCCAGGAGGCGAGGATGCGCAGCCCGTCGTGGGTGGGCGAACCGACCTCGGCGGTCCAGATCACGAGCTTCTGGTCGGGGTCGGTGGTGGCGGTCAGCGTGTCCCAGTCCAAGGACAGCTCACCGGCCACCGGATGGTCCAGGACCTTGGTCCCCACCGTGAGCGCGGCGACGTGGTGGCCGGCCCACCACGAACAGAAGTCGTGGTCCTGCGCGGACAGTTCCCCGACGAGCGCGGTCAGCCCGGGATCGCTCGGATACTTGGCCGCCTCCATGCGCAACTGGGCCACGCAGGAGCGGGCGATGGTCCCCCAGTCGGTGTACAGCGTCCGCATGGCGGGGTCCGTGAACAGGATCCGGGGGTAGTTCCGGTGCTTCTCCGGAATCCTCCCGAAGTCGGTGATGAGCGCCGCCGCGAGCACGTTCCAGGCGATGACGTCCATGCGCCGCCCGAGCACCATGGCGGGGGTGGCCGTGAGGTCGTCCAGGAGGCGCCGCAACTGCGGCTGGACCTTCTGGCGGGTCCGGCGGCGGGGCCGCGCGGTCTCCTTCCCCGCGAGGCCGAAGAGGTAGTCGCGCTGGTCCTCGTCGAGGTGGAGGGCCTCGGAGAGCGCGTCCAGGACCGGGGCGGACGCATGCATCCGGCCCTGCTCCAGGCGCGTGTAGTAGTCGGTGGAGATCGCCGCCAGCCGGGCGACCTCCTCCCTGCGCAGTCCGCTCACCCGGCGGTTCCCGGCGCCGTCGGGCAGGCCGACCGTCCGGGGGCTGAGCTCGGCGCGGCGTGCCTTGAGGAACGCACCCAACTCTTCGAGCTGCGCGTCGGGGGCCATGCGTCCAGTGTGGCACCGCCGCCGCCACCGCTCAGGGGGCCGGTTCCCTCCCAGGGGGTGTCGCACATGCGGTGCGACGTCGTCCAGGCGGGGCCGGCCCGGCACCGGCACGCCGTCGGCCGGCCGGGTCGCCGTCGAGCCGCCGCCACGCGTCCTGCGGCAGGTCCGGGCAGCTTGACGACAAGGCCTGGCGACGCGGCAACGGCTTTCCGTCGGCCGGCGCGGCGAGGACGGCCTGCGCCAGCCGCAGGATCCCGCGCACGAAGTTCACCGGCGGGGAGGACGTCGTGGACGAGCCCGGCCGACTGCCTACGCAGGGCGCGCGGGACGCCAGATTTCCCGGCCGGGAGTAGGGCGGGAGGACACGGTCGCCGTTGAGCGCCTTGACGGCGTCCACCGCGTCCGCGCCGACGATCCGCTGCTTCCAGTCCTGGGAGACGTTCATCTCGGTGGACGCGAGGAACCGCGGGCCCGACGACACGCCCTGGGCGCCCAGGGCGAACGCCGCCGCGACGCCGCGCCCGTCGGCGATACCGCCCGCGGCGACGGGCGCGGCGTCGGCCCCGCTACGGGTGGATGCGCCGGGCGTCCTCCCCGGCGGTGGGCGCGTTCCAGCTGGCGAGGATGCGCAGCTTCTCCTCCGACGGGGAGCCGCGGTCCGCCCTGAAGACGATGACGCTCTGGCCCTTGCCGCCGGGCAGGGCCATCGTCTCGTAGTGCAGGGTCATCTCGCCGACCGTCTCGTTGAAGAACCGCTTCACCCCGTACGAGTGCTCGTAGAGCCGGTACTCCGCCCAGTACCGCGCGAAGTCCGGCGACGCCACCGCGATCTCCCCCACGAGCTGCTCCAGCGCGGGGTCCGCCGCGCGGTCCGCGGCGACCTGCCGCAGTGCCGCCGCCACCTGGGGCGCGATCTTGTCCCACTCGGGGTAGACGATCCTGGCCCGGGGGTCGAGGAACGTCCAGCGGGCGAGGTTGCGCTCCTTGACGGGCTTGGCGTCGAAGTCGTCGACGAGCAGCCTCGCGGTGTGATTGACCGCCAGCACCTCCAGGCGTGGCCCGTGGACCAGCGCGGGCAGGTCGAGTGCGTGCACCATGGCGACGACGCCCGGCCTGGCCTTCACGGGAGGCGGCGCCGAGGGGGTGGGCCGGCTTCCCGCGTTCCGTACCAGCGTCCTGAGGTGCGCGCACTCCAGCTGGTCGAGCTGGAGTGCCCTCTCCACCGCGCCGAGGACCTCCTCGGAGATGCGGCCGATCCTCCCCTGCTCCAGCTTCGTGTAGTAGGCCACGCTCACACCGGCGAGGGCCGCGACCTCCTCCCGCCTGAGTCCCGGCACCCGTCGGCTGCCATGGCCGACGGGCAGTCCCGTCCGCCCGGGGTCGATCGCCGCCCGCCGGGAGACGAGGAAGTCCCGCAGCGCCCGCTCAGCGTCCATACCCCAGGTATAGCCGAGCCGCACGCCCGTGGGGCACCGAAGGTGGCTCCGCGAGTAGCACCCTCGGCACGGTCACGCTTCCCCTTCGCGGGCGGCGCCGCACCTGGTGCAGTCGAAGAGGGAAGTCCTCCCCGTCCCGCCTCGCGCCACCAGGAGACACGCATGCCCTTCACCGTTGCCGCCCTCGCCGCCCCCGGTCCCGGCGCGCCGCTGGAACTCACCACCGTCGAGCGCCGTGAGCCGGGACCCCATGACGTCGTCATCGACATCGCCCACACCGGCATCTGCCACACCGACATCGCCCTCCTGCGCAACCACTGGATGGAGGGCCTGTTCCCCATGGTCCCGGGCCACGAGATCACCGGGACTGTCGTCTCGGCCGGCCCCGGCGTGACCCGGCACGCGGTCGGTGACCGGGTGGGCGTCGGCTGCTACGTCGACTCCTGCCGCGCGTGCGAGAACTGCCTCGCCGGCCAGGAACAGCACTGCCTGAAGGGCGAGGTCCTCACCTTCGGCGCGCTGGACTACGACAAGCGGCCCACCTTCGGCGGCTACAGCCGCAGGATCGTCGTGGACGAGAACTACGTGCTCCGCATCCCGGACGGCCTCGGCCTGGACGTCGCCGCCCCGCTGCTCTGCGCCGGGGTGACGATGTACGCGCCCCTGCGCCGCTGGGGCGCGGGGCCCGGCAGGAAGGTCGCCGTCGTCGGCATGGGCGGCCTCGGACACATCGGCGTGAAGATGGCGCACGCGATGGGCGCCGAGGTCACCGTCCTCGGGCGGAGCGTCTCCAAGCGCGAGGACGGACTGCGGTTCGGCGCCGGCGCCTACGTGTCCACCGATGACGCTTCCTGGTTCCGGGACCACGGGCGGAGCTTCGACCTGATCGTCAACACCGTGTCGGGCAGCATCGACACCAACGCCTGTCTCGGCCTCCTGCGTCTCGACGGCGTGCTGGTCAACGCCGGTGTCACCGCCGAGGCCGCCACGTTCCAGGGCATGCTGCTCGGCGACCCGCGCCGGATCATCACCTCGACGAAGAACGGCGGAATCCGCGAGACCCAGGAGATGCTGGAGTTCTGCGCGCGGCACGGCATCGTCGCGGACATCGAGTCCGTGCCGGCGGACCGGGTCGACACCGCCCTCGACCGCCTGGAGCGCGGCGACGTGCGCTACCGCTTCGTGATCGACGTCTCCACCCTCGGTCAGGCCGCCCGGTGAGCGCAGTCGCGGCGGACAGCACGACCGGGGCGGCGGCCACGGCGAAGCACATTGCCAGGGGTACACGCCCCACCAGCAGTCCGGCCGCGGCCGTCCCTCCCGTCGAACCGGCGTTGAAGGCGGTGTTGACCCACGCACCTGCTGTGGTGCGGGCACCCGGGGCGGCGCACTCGTCGGCGATCAGATACGCCGTCGTGATGGCCGGGGCCACGAACACTCCGCCCAGTGCCATCCAGGCGATGAGCACGTAGGGATGAGGTGAGAGGCCGGTCACCGACAGAACGAGCCCGAGGGCGAGGGCCAGTGACGACAGCCGGCACCGGCTTGAGGCGCGCCACCGGACGGTGCCGTGGACGAGGCCGCCTACGGCGCTGCCCGCGGACAGCGCGGCCAGGACCCAGGGCACCACGTTGGAAGCGTGACGTTCGTCGGCGAGGGCGATCACGAGGAGATCCAGGGCCCCGAGGCTCGTACCGAGCGCGGCAGTCACGGCGATCGCCTGCCCCAGCCCGGGTGCGACCCCCTGCCGGCCGGGGGTCGCACCCTGAGGAACGTCCCCGGCCGGTGCCGCCGCCGGGGCGGCCTCGCCCCGGTACGCCGGACCGCCGGCCGCCGGGGACGCGGCCAGCATGAGTGACCCGGCCCATACGAGGGCGGCGCTCACGGCGAGACCCGCCCACGGAGCGGCGAGTCCCACCAGCACGCCCACCAGCAGCGGGCCCGTCACGAACAGAAGCTCCTCGGCCACTCCGTCCAGGCTGTAGGCGCGTTGCAGCATTTCCCGGTCGGAGACGAGGGCGCTCCACAACCTCCTCATCACCGGACCGAGCGGTGGCGCACTGGCACCGGCGGCTCCGGCAAGGGCGCCCAGGAGGACTGGCGACGTGCCCGACCATGCGGTCGCGAGGGCCAGCCCGGACAGCAGCACCGCGTAGGCGGCGGCCATGGGCGGCAGTACCCGGCGCGGCCCGTGCCGGTCGACCAGGCCGGCGCGGGCAGGGGCGAGAAGGACACTGGTGAGCCCAAACACGGCCATGACACCGCCCGCCACGGCGTAGGAGGCAGTGGCCCCCTCGACCGCCAGAATCAGGGACAGCGAGACCGTTCCGTAGGAGAGCCGGCCCAGGAGCGCGGCACCGAACGTGCGGCAGGCATGGGGGATGCGAAGCACCGCCGCATACGACGGGGCGGCGACAGACGAAGACATGATGGTGTTCCTCGGAGAAGACAGCGCCGGCCGGCGGCGCTCGCGCGTACACGGGCAGCGGGGACCGCGCCCTGCGGGACGCGGCGGCACTGACTCCTACGCACGGGAGAGGAACATGCGGGCGAACATAGCAGTGCGGCGGCCGACCGGGGTGCCGGCCGGCGAAAGTGGCGGGAAGCGGCCGGTCCGCCGAAGGCCGGTGAACGGCCGGGCGCCGGTACGCCCGGAGCCGGTACGCGGGACGCCCGCGGGTCCGCCCGCGGTGCGTCCTCGCCGCTGACTGGGCAGGCTGGGAGCATGCGCACCGAGGGGCCGCCGGTGGTCGTGGAACCCCCGGTCGACGGCCGAAGGGTCGTGATCCGGGGCGACTACTTCGGCACCGCGCACTCCCTGGCGGATTTGCTGCGGTTCCTGTGGCTCGCCGGGTACGACGCCGGCACGGTCAGCCTGACCGACCCCGGGCAGGTGGAGTGGCGCGGGGGCGGGCCGGAGGCGTGGTGAACGCGACGGGACGGGCGCACCGGGCTCAGCGGGGCGAGACGTAGCGGGAGCCGGGGCGCAGGCGCACGGCCCTGACGCGTTCCGGGGCGGTGATCCGGTCGATCCGGTCGATCCGGTCGTCCTGGCAGTCGGGGCAGAGCTCGTGCCGGCCCTCGTCGGTCACGACCGTCCCCCAGCCGAGGCACGGTCGGCATTCGCGGGCCAGCTCGACGTCCGCGCGGGGAGTGGGGCTGGTGATCCCCTCGGCTCCTCGGATCATATGGCACCCCTCTGTGCTACCTCCGGAGATTTTGCATGGTTATTACCCATTCGATAGGAGATACACCCATTCCGGGGTATTTTTATCCGACGCGGCGCAGGCGGCGCGCGCTCCACTGCGCCAGTGGCCGCAGGGCCGCGATGAGCGCCTGGCCGTCGGGGGCAAGCTCGTAGCGGACCTGTACGGGGGTGCTGGGGATGACCGACCGCGCGATGAGCCCCTCGGCCTCCAGCTCCTTCAGGCGCTGAGTGAGCAGCCGGTCGGAGATGCCGGCGATGACGGCACGGTACTCGCCGAAGCGGCGCGCGCCGCGCGCAGGATCGCCCCCGTCCAGCGGCGTCCGACGAGTTCGACCGCGCCCTGGAAACTCGGGCACGCCTCGTCGTGGACCGAGCCGTGCTCCAGGCGCAGTGCCGGCGGCCGGGGGGTGGTCGTCTCGTGGGGTCCCGTGGTCATGCCTCGGAGCGTAGCCACGGGCGGTCGCGGGAGCGGGTGTCGTGCCTGGCCCCGTCGGTACCAGGACGGGTTTCCCCTGGCAGCCGGGGACGGGAGGGCGGCCGCCGCGGGCGTGTGGCGCGAAGGGCGCCGCCCGGGGACCGGGAGATCGGTCGCGTTTCGCCGTGTCGGCCGCGGCCTGGTTGTCACACGCGCGAGCATGTGGGTGTCGGTCGTCGTCGGCAGGGTGCCTCGGTACGGGCCCGCGCTGTGCGGCGAACAGGGGCGCGATCTTGGAGGGCGCGGTGTCGGACGATGCCGACGGGGGCCGGCGGTGGGCGGCCCAGCCGGGTTTCTGGCGGCAGGTCGTCGAGCAGTTGGGAGCGTCGCTGGTCGTGGTCGGTCCTTCCGGGCGCGTCGTCGCGGCCAATCCCGCCGCCGAACGGCTGCTGAGCCGCGCCGCAGGCGCGATGGTCGGTGAGGACTTCCACGACCTCGTGCACCGGCACGCGGACCGCGAACGTCCCGGGAACCGGTGCAGGTTGCTCGAAGCGCTGACCCGCGGGAGTGAGGGCCGCGCGGACGGCGACAGATTTCTGTGCGGCGACGGCAAGCTGGTCGAGGTGTCCTGGTCCGCCGCCCCGGTGACGGACGGTGCCTCGTTCGAGGGCACCGCGATGCTCTTCGGCCGCCTCTCCGGCGACCGGGGTGAACGTGCGGAGCACATGCACGCGTTGGAGGACCTGACCGGTCGCCTGACGCTGGTCGCGCAGATCACCGCGGTGCTCGGCCAGACTCTTGAGACGGACGAGGCGCTCACGCGCCTCGGGCGCCTCCTGGTCCCCGGCCTCGCCGACTGGGTGGCGGTCGACCTGCTCGTCGGCGACGACGAGACGCACCGGGTGGCGGTCACCGGGCCCGACGGCCGCGACCGTGGGCAGGAGGGCTGGCGCGCCCGCCTTCCCTTCGCGGGCGAGTCCCGTTCCCCACTGGTCCAGGCCGTGCGCGGGGCGGTGCCCGTCCTGCAGGAGCAAGCGGGTACGGCCGCACGGCCGGACTCGCCGCTGGCCGCCCTGCACAACGGCTTCCTGCAGTCGGTGGGTGCGGCATCGGCGCTCACCGTGCCTCTGGGCTCGGGAAGGCGTTCCACCGGAGCACTGACCCTGGTCCGCACCGACCCCGCCTTCCCCTTCGGCAACGACGACCTGCAGGTCGTCGTTGACATCGGCCGCCGGGTCGGCCAAGTCCTGGACAATACCCGCCGGTTCGGCCGTCAGCGGGACGTCGCCGAGGCCATGCAGCGGAACCTGCTCACGCCCCTGCCCGAGTCAGGACGGCTGCTCATGGCCGCCCGCTACCAGCCCGCACCCGCCGCGTCCCAGGTCGGTGGCGACTGGTACGACGCGTTCCGGCTCAAGGACGGCGTGACCGCGCTGGTCATCGGCGACGTCGTGGGCCACGACCTGACGGCCGCGGCGGGCATGGCCCAACTCCGGGGGATACTGCGGTCCCTGGCCTGGGATCGCACCGAACCCCCCAGTGCGGTCGTCGACCGCCTCGACGACGCCATGCCCGTGATCACCACCGTCCCCATGGCCACCCTCGTCCTGGCCCGCGTCGAGGGCCCCCGCGACGGCCCCTGGACCCTGCGCTGGACCAACGCCGGACACCCTCCGCCGCTGCTGCTCACCCCGGACGGCTACGGGCGGTACCTCGACGACGCACGAGGTCCACTGCTGGGCGCCCGTATGGGCACCGGCGACCGCCGGCCCGACGCCACCACACCCCTGCCTGCGGGGTCCACGCTCCTGCTCTACACCGACGGCCTCATCGAACTGCCCGGCTCCGACCTCGACACCGGCCTCAGCCGACTCCGTCGCAACGCCCTGGCACTCGCCGAGGAGCCGCTGGACGAATTCTGCGACCAGATCCTGACCCGCATGCCCCCCGGCAACGTCGACGACATCGCCCTCCTCGCCCTGCGTGTGCCTCCGGCATGAGAGCCGGCCTGCCCGTGCCGGGCGCCCGGCATCACCCCTTCGGCTACCCGGCGTGCACAAACAGGCACCAAAAGTGATCCTTGCTGTGGGTTCGACGTCCCTCGTGACGGTCCCCGCCGCGTACTGCGGGGTGGGCGGCACGGGCCGCCCGCAGAGAATCCATACCTGGAGGTGACGTGTTGTACCGAATAACCAGGTCCGTGTCATCGGCACAGCGACGCTACGGCCGAGTCCGCGTGATGACGATCGCCGCGAGCGCCGCACTCGCGTCCTGCTTCGTGACGGGCACGGCGTTCTCCGCGCCCGCGGACGGCGGCACCACGGCGGCGGCCGAGAGCGCGCAGGACGTCCAGCAGCGGTCCGTGCACCCGTGCTACCAGTACCCGACGTACCCCAACTACCCCAACTACTGCCTTAACCGTCCGGGCATCCCCGGCCCTCCCGGACCACAGGGACCGGCCGGTCCCGCGGGTCCCCCCGGCCAGACCGGGCCCGCCGGGCCCCAGGGCCCCGCCGGCCCTCCGGGTACCGGTGGCGGGCTCTCCGGGGCCCACACCCTGGTCGCCACTTTCACGGCGGACGGCGCCGACCACACGCTGTCCTGCCCCGCGGGCGAGTTGGCCGTCGGCGGCGGATTCCAGGTCACCAGGGCCACGATCGTGACCAGTGTCCCGTTCGCGAACCCCTCCACCGGGTGGACGGTGAACGCGGTGCCCGCCGGATTGGCGCCCAACACCGTGACCGCGGTCGTCGCTTGCGCGCTCGCGACGCCCTGACCTGAGCCGACCGAGCCCGGCGCACCGTGCGGTGCGCCGGGCTCGTCGCGACGCCGAGACGGCGCCCGGACACGGGGCGAGAGGTCTCGCCGGGCGGGTGCGATGTGCCCCGCTACGTCCTGGGCAGGCCCCCCGCCGAGTCCGGCGAACCCCGACGCTTGCGCAGGGCGCTGTCCGGACGGAGCGACGCCGTCGCGAGCGCCAGAATCAGTCCGATCACGCCGACAATGACGTTGTTGGTGATGGTGCGGGTGGTACTGACGTTGCCCGTGACACACCAAGGCGAGATGATCACCCACAGGGCGATGATCGCTGCCACCCAGGCCCTGGAGTGGGTCCGCTCGAAGCCGCGCCCCACGCCTCCCATGAGCAGGGCATACGCGATACCGGCGACGAGGTTGCTGACGGCTATCGTCGACAGCGCGTTGAAGCCGAACAGTGCATTGAAACCCACGATCCATGGTGACGCAGCCAGGTATATGCCTGTGAGCAGGCCCATCGCCTCTATGGCCTGGCCGCGATTGGTCGCCGTCGCACGCTCGTAATCCGCGCGAAGTTCGAGCAGGTCGGGGTGCTGTTCAATGCCGGGTTGCGTCCGGGACATACGGACCATCTCCGTTCATTTCGAACATTCTCCCTATCCCCATACCCGGACGCGCCCATCCGAGTCCGGTCCTTTCACCCGGTACGGCGGCCGTCCCCCGCCGTCCACGAGGCAAGGGCGCAGGAGCCTCGAAGCGAGGGCACAGGTGCTCTGCGCGACCCCAGGCCCTGCACAGGCGGACCGCCGTCGGCTTCCCGCGCATGCTGCAAGCATGGCTGGCGCGGGGCGTCAAAGGCATCGAGGCGAAGCCGGAGGGCCCCGGTCCGCCGGTCCAGCGCCCGCCGCCTGCAGCCGGGCTTCACCGGCGCCCACGGCCTCCACGCGCCTGGCTGGAGGAGCGATCAGGCGCTCGGCCTTCGTCCTCCCCCTCTTCGTCCTCCCCCTCTTCGTCCTCGGGGTACTCTTCGTCCTCCCCCTCTTCGTCCTCCCCCTCTTCGTCCTCGGGGTACTCTTCGTCCTCTTCCTCTTCGTCCTCCCCCTCTTCGTCCTCGGGGTACTCTTCGTCCTCTTCCTCTTCGTCCTCTTCGTCTTCCTCGGGGTACTCCTCTTCCCCCTCCTCCGAGTACTCCTCCCCTTCTTCTTCGTCCTCCGGATACTCGTCCTCCGCGTCCTCGTCAGGCTCCTCCGAGCCATCCTCGTCGGCAGCCTGCTCTTCCTCCTCGATGGCTTCCTCGTGCGTGCGGACCACTTCGCCGTCGCGAATCTCGCCACGCCAGCCGTCAGCTTCCTCGTCGGTAAGGGTCACGTAGCGCAGGAAGTGCTTGAAATCCAGGCGTAGACGACGCCCCTGGGCGCGCCAGATGTTTCCGGTCTTCTCGAAGAAGCCAGAGGGGTAGTACTCGACCACGAGCACGATACGGGTGAGGCTGGGCGCCAGTTCGTGGAAGCTCACGCAACCGCGTGTCGTGCCCTTGGCTCCCTCCGAGGTCCACACGATGCGTTCGTCCGGCACCTGCTCCTGCGTCGTGGCCTTCCACCCTCGTGTCGACGGGCCTACTTTGACCTTCCAGTCGCTGTCGGCGTCCTTGCCGCGTGACGCACTGCGGACGCCCTTGGTGAAGCTGCTGAACTTCTCGTACTGGGTCCAGTGGTCGTAGGCGAAACGCAGCGGCACACCCACGTCCTGCGCCTCGATGATGTTCATGACCTTGGACGTGCCGGACTTCCGGCCCTTGCCGCCTCCGCCACCGAAGGCCTCCTTGACCTTGCCGACGACGCTGTCCTTGATGCTTTTCGCCTTCTCGCCGATCAACGCCTTGACCGGTGAATCACCTTGGAGCATCCGCAGACCCGCCTTGGGGAGCACGCCGCCCCCGTCCGCCACACCTTGGAGCCCGCTGGTGACGTCGCCGAGCTTGTCGCTGGCCTTGTCCGCCAGATTCTGCACCTGCGCTCCCAGGAAATTCGTGAACGCGCCGCGCAACTGGTCAAGCCCCGAACCCTGTTCGCCTCCGCCTGTCGTGCCGGCCATGGGCCTACCTCCGCCGTGTGGATGCCTTCTTCGCCGCCGTCTTCTTCGCCGCCGTCTTCTTGGCAGCTGTCTTCTTGGCCGCCGTCTTCTTGGCAGCTGTCTTCTTGGCAGCTGTCTTCTTGGCAGCTGTCTTCTTGGCAGGCGCGGAGGACTTCTTCGCCGCTACTGTCCTCTTCGCAGGCGTCGTCTTCTTCGCGGGCGCCGCCTTCTTCCCCGTTGCCCCCTTGGCCGGTGCCTGGCGGCGGGGAGCCGCCTTGACGGGGCGGCGAGTTCCCCCACGGCTGCGCGCACCCTCATCCCGGCCCTCGTCCGTCTTGCGGCCTGTCCGGCGACGCCTGGGCTCAGGCTTCTCCGGCTCCTCCTCTTCCATCTCCGCCTCTTGGGAGGCTTCCTCCTCGGGCTCCTCTTCCTCTTCCTCCTCCTCTTCCTCTTCTTCCTCGTCTTCGGGCTCCCCTTCGTCCTCGTATTCGCCTTCCTCTTCTTCCTCGTCTTCCGGCTCCTCTTCCTCCTCGTATTCCTCCTCCGATTCTTCCTCGTCTTCCGGCTCCTCCTCCTTGCGCTTTCCTATGCGCTCAGTGCGCGCTTGCAGGGAGTCGGCCAACTCGGAGAGCTTGCGGTCGGCAACTGCACCCATCGCCTGACGGCCGGCTTTCAAAGCCTCGCCGCGTAGCTGCTCGCTGAGTTCTTCGATTTGAGGAAGTTCGCGCAGCCTCTTGACCCCTTCCGTCAGCAACTGTTGGGGTTCGAGGCCGACTCGGCGTCCGGCCAGGTAGGTCGCGATGCCGAAGGCCAGCCGCCCCTTCTTGGTCCGGCCGAGGACGTAGCCTCCGGCGACCGCGACAGCAAGAGCGACTTTTGGTACGTCATTCATCAAGTGTCCCTTCGAGAGGGTGACCGAGCTGGTGTTCCGGCCCGGCGCCCGACGGCGTCGGGTACGCGGGCTCGCTCCGTCAGGGCGAAGCGTCTGAAGGGGGTAGCGGGCAGTCGCCGCGCTGCTCGCTCCGCTATCTCCAGTCTGGGTTGTCACGCCAGCAAGCGCATGCGGAGAGCGGATCCCTATGGGGCCGCCACAACATCCCGGCACGACGCCCAGGTGATGACGGCGCCCCATCAACGGCAGGGCCCCACCATCTCTCCCGCCTCGCCCTCATGCGCCGGTATGAGCCGGCTCCTAGCATGGGACACATGTGCGCAGATGACGTCCAGCGACCGCTGAGGCGGCCGGACTTCACGGCCGACGCCATGCCCACCGCCGCAGTTCCTGCTCGCAGCGCAAACGGAACGCATCAACGAGCGGTCGGCCTCGCCGAGGCAACCAGAAGGGGAGCCGCAGGAGCCGCCCACCAGGTTGGTGAGATGGCCGACGCCGCCGCCGAGGCCATGGAGCCGTTGAAACCGCGGCTGCGTGGTTGGTTGCACGCCGGCATGCTTCCGGCCTCAATCATCGCGGGCATCACACTGATCTGCCTCGCGCGCACGACCCCGACGGCACTGGCCTGTGGAATCTACTCCGCCTCCGCGTGGCTGCTGTTCGGCACCAGCGCTGTCTACCACCGCGGCACCTGGGGTCCTCGCGGGGAGACGGTCCTGCGTCGGCTCGACCACGCCAACATCTTCGTGGTCATCGCCGGCACGTACACGCCCCTGGCCGTGGTCCTTCTTCCCCAGCACGGACGAGCCGTCCTGCTGGGGCTCATGTGGGCCGGCGCCTTCACCGGAGTCGCCTTGCGGGTGCTGTGGGTGGGAGCTCCCCGCTGGCTGTCCACCCCTTGCTACCTCGTGCTCGGCTGGTCCGGCGCCTTTCTCCTACCGGACTTCATGCACGTCGGCGGGGCCGTGGTGGTAATCCTGATCGTCACCGGCGGAGTTCTCTACACCGCAGGTGCAGTGGTGTACGCGATGAAGCGACCTGATCCGTTTCCGCGCTGGTTCGGATTCCACGAGGTCTTCCACACTTTCACCCTGGCTGCTTTCGCGACCCATTACGCGGCGATCGCCCTGGCGGCCGTATGACCAGCCCAAGTCCATGGCCGTCACGTGTCCGAGGCACATGCGGCGTCAGGAAGTCCCGGACTCCTGTGCCCGATCTGTCCGCCCGCATTCGACCTGCGGTGCCCGGCGTGCGCTGCGGGGCCCGTGGAGCGTAGCGTGGAAGGTGTCCGCCGACTGGTCGTGTGAACCGACCACGCAGCCCGGACCCCAAACCAGGCGGGCCGAGGCTCTGTCCGCAGCGTCAACCCCCTTCATGGCGTGTCGCAACCGTGTCGTCCGCAAGGGGATGTACGCCGTCACGCAGTAGTGAGCCCCGACTCTGGTCATCCTCGATGAACATCCGCTGCGGGTCCCTGGCGGGTTTCAACAGAACGCGGCGCTTGACGCGTTGGTCCGGCTACGGCATCGCCGCATGCTGGGCACACCGGCCGACGCCGTGGAGAACGACGTCGGCGAGCGGGCGATAGCGAGCTCACCTGCGGTCTGCAGGCGCTGACCACACCCCGGGGTGCCCGTGTACGCGCCGCGAAGAATGCGGAAGACGTGGGCGCCGATGTCCTGGGGGCCTGCACCGGCGCCCCCACCGGCGGTCGTCCTCCTTGTGCCCGGGACCGGCCTTCTGGTGGCTACGGTTGTCGTGCGGCAGACGATTGCATGCCGGTCTGCGAGTGATCGAATACTGTCTGATGTGGCGGAGGCGGCCATGGGGGCACGGAGACACTTGTCCGAGAGCCTTGCGACCCCAGGCGAGACGCGGCCCGACGGCATGCCCTCGGCACTGTCCGATCGACGGGGGCTGGCCGCGGTGGAGGCGACGGGGTTGCTGGACACCGGCCCCGAGGCGGCATTCGACGACCTGGCCCAGCTCGCGGCCTCGGTGACCGGTTGCGCGCGGGCATTCATCACGCTGGTCGACGAGCGTCGATCGTTCTGGAAGTCGTGCATCGGGGTGGACGCCGGGGAGGTGGCCATGGCCGAGCGACAGAACCCCGTGGGGGAGGGCTTCTGCCCCTTCGTGGACGGCGGGCACGGGGAGCCGTTCGTGGTCGCGGACGCCGTTGCCGACGCCCGCACGAGCAGCCATCCCGCAGTCACGCGGATGAAGATCGGAGCCTGGGCCGGACCAGCGACGACACCGCTCTCCTCGCCCTGCGTGTCCCCCCGCACCCCTGACGAGCGTGGGAGACCGGGCGCGTCAGTGACCCCGCTGCGCCCGATGACGGCGCCCTATTCGACGCGGCGCGCCTTGTGCCTGCCGACGTCGAAGCGTGCCCGGATGGGCAGTGCGCTCAAGCAGGTGCTTTCGCGTGCGTGCGCCACGGGGCCGTGACACAGTGCCTGCAGGACCGGGGCGGGTGTGGCGTGGTCCGTCAGCGTGACAGCCAGGTCGAGCCGGGGATGCACCGGGCGTCCGGTCATATGGGCGCCCGCCCGCCCGACGCCGGGCAGAGCGCTTGCTTCGGAGGCCACGGCGTCGCTGAGGGCGCGACCGCGCAGTTCGACACCGTCGGGTGGTGGCGTTCCGCCCAGGTGCACCGAGGCGGGACGTTGGCGAGTGAACTGGGCGAGCAGCCACAGGAGGGCCAGGACGGTCACCAGGGTGAGGCCGGCGATGACGGCGGGCCACCACCACCAGCCCTGGTCGCTCCAGCGGATCCGGTCGGCGTTGCTGAGCAGCACTTCATAGTGCGAGGTCAGCGGCCAGCCGGCGGGCGGAACCACATGAAGCCGACGGTAGAGGTCGAGAGCTGCGGTGAGGATCAGCAGCCCGCCCCCCAGCAACACCAGGCCGCTGATGGCGAGGAGGAGGCGGTTGAGCGTGGATCGGCCGTTCATGGCGCGCTCCCGGGGCGGGGTCAACGGGTGTGATGTCGTAGGCGGATCGCCAGGCGTGGGGCATGTGCCAGAGCGAGTTCACGGCACTGCTCCTGCAGGGCGTGAGTGAGGTCGTCGCGGACGGTCGCCGGGTCGCGGAAGCGGACCTCCGCTCGGGCGATCACGCGCCGGCGTCCGACCCGGACCTTGGCTCGGCCTACGCCGGAGACCCGCATCGCGGCATCGCGCAACACCAGTTCGGCTCCCCGACGGTCCAGCCAGGCCCGCAGTCCCGCACAGCCGTCGGGTGCCCGCAGCGGCAGCAGTCGGCGCAGGCCGGGGGTGAGCGCGAGGGAGAGCAACCACAGGCCGAGGACGACGGCGACGGCCGCGCCGATCAGCATCCACAGGTCGTCGACCGGGCGACTGGCCAACTCGTCGGCGAGGCCGGTGCGCCAAGCCCCGGCGCGCTGTCCGGCACGCACCGCGATCACGTCGTACAGCGTCACCCCGAAGGCGCAGAGCGCCACCAGAGCCACCACGGCGGCCGGAATGCGACGTGCCGACCACAGGCGAGGTGAGCTCGCCCCAAGGCCATCGCCCGCCGGCGACCTCGCCTCGGGATCTCGGATGCCGGGCCGGCCCGAGACTGCGGCCCTCTCGCTCTCGGGTGGCGCTTCATGGCGACCGGGCGGTGCGATACCGGATGGGAGAGACATGGGGGCTCCTTGCTCCTTGGTCGGTGCGTGACGATCGGCTGGTCCGCGGCGACGCTGAGGCGGCGGGGGTCACCGAACCCGGCCAGGTCCGCCGACAGTGGCCAGGCGCCGAATCGTCAGCGTGACGTCACCGACGTCCAGACCGGTCAGCTGGGCCACCCGTTCGGCGACCTCGCGCTGCAGTTGCCGGCAGGTGACGGCGATGTCGGCGGGGTATGGAAGGTCCACCGACAGCGCCAGTTGCGCGGTCTCTCCGTACGTGGTCACGCGAGCCCCTGGTGCGGCCAGATCCGTGGGCTGATGCCTCGGGCCGAGGAGCCGGCGCAGCGCCGTACCGGCGACCCGGACGGCGATCCGTGCCACGACCCGGTCGGGTACCACCGTCGCGCCGCGTGCGGCGGGCGGCACACGGCCGTCGACGTCGTCCGCATGCCCACCGGGGGGACGTCCGGCCGATCCTGCGGCACGGGCGTTGGTGTTCACCGTGGCCGCCGAGCGGACGTGTCCCGCTGCCGCCGGGTGAACACGTCGGCGTCGCCTTGCAGGACGAGACCGACGCCCAACCCCACGGCGCCCAGGACCGCTACCAGGAGGAAGGCCCAGAACCCGCCGAAGTAGCCGGCGAATCCCAGTGCCATTCCGGCTGCCAGTCCCGCTGTCGCTGTATTCATGACTCACTCACCTGTCCCGCACCCCGTGTGCCGCCGCCTTCGTGCCCGCTGGAAGGCGCACTGACGGAGGTCATCGGACGCGGCCCTCGTCCGGCTCGGTTACGTCTTCCTCTTCCTCGTCGGGCAGCTTCACGTCGTCGACGACGAGGTTCACCTCGACGACCTCGAGGCCGGTCATGCGTTCCACGGCGGAGATGACGCTGACGCGGACCTCTGCTGCCACGTCGGGGATCGCGTAGCCGTACTCGACGACGACATCGAGGTCCAGCGCGGCCTGGCTCTCGCCCACCTCGACCTTCACCCCGCGGCTGACGCTGCCGGTCCCGCCGCCGGGGACGCGTTCACGCATCGCGCCCATGGCCCGGGCCATGCCCGCGCCGAGGTTGTGGATCCCGGGGACCTCGCGGGCGGCAGTTCCCGCGATCTTGGCCACGACGCCGTCGGCGATGGTGGTCTGGCCCCGCGTTTCGGGGGAGGTGTTCGCGCCGGTCGGCCCCTTCAGCATCGTCCCGGTCCCGGCGGAGCCGTCCTGTCCGGTGAAGGGACGGTCGGTGGTGTCCGTCATCGCAGTCGCCTCGATCAGTTGCCGCGGGCACCGTACGGGGCCCGTCACAGAGTTGGACACATCCGGGAGGCAATTCGTCATGCACATCCGCGAACCGGCATCACATGCCTGAAGCCGGGCATGCGTAACACCGCAGGGAGGAGGTGCGGTCATGACGCACAGCGTCGGCACTTCCCCACGCCGAGCGACCGCTCCCGGTACGTCCACGGGCCCCGCCCTCCGGGGCCTGGCCGACGGCCTGCCGTCCGCGTCGGACGATCTGCTGGCGACCCGGGCCGGCGAAGGAGACGAAGAGGCCTTCGCGATCCTGGTGCGGCGCCACAGCCGCCCTCTGCTGATGCTGGCCTTCCACACGCTGGGGAACCTGCCGGACGCCGAGGACGCCGTCCAGGACGCTTTCATCAGCGCCTGGCGGCGCCTGCCCGATTTCCGCCACGGCTCGGCGTTCAGGACCTGGATGTACCGCATCACCGTCAACCGCTGCCTGAATTCCCTGCGCCACCGCCCGGCCCCGGTACCGTTGAACTCGGTGGCCGAACCCGCCGCCCCCGGTATGCGGAGCTCGCCGCCGCGGGCGGCCGAACAGGACGCCCTCACCGACGCTCTGGCCAGCGCGCTCGGCGCCCTGGAACCGCAGCAGCGCATCTGCTGGATCCTCCGGGAACTGCAGGGACTTCCTTACGCGCAAATCGCCCACGTCACCGGCACCACCGAGCAAACGGTCCGCGGGCGACTGTACCGAGCACGACGAACCCTGAAGGAGGCGCTGGGCCCATGGCGCTAGACGACCATCCCCCCCGGCCTCCGGCGGACGGCTGCCCTCTCGACGAGGTCCGCCGTCACACCGGCGACGAAGTGCTCACCTGCGGGCGCACGCTCAGTCACGCCTGGGATCAGGCCAGGAACGCCGGTCCGCCCGTGGACCCCCACCTCGCCGAGTGCCCGTACTGCCGCGATGCCGTGGACGGACTGGCCGCACTGGCCAGGGCGACGCAGGCGCTGCGGGAGCAGGAACCACCCAGCACGCAGAAGATCATCTCCCGCGTCGTGGACATCGTCCGACGAGAGGTACGGCTGGGGCCGATGCTGCCGCTGGGCGACCCCACGCGCACCCTGCGGATCGCCGGGCGCACCGCGGCCGGCGTGCTGCGCAGCGCGGCTGACTCGGTCCTCGGCGTCACGACCGCCAGTTGCCGCCTGACCCGAGCCGACGAGCGGACGGGCCTACGCGTGAGCATCACTCTGGCCGCCGCTTTGAACCGCCCCCTGCCTGAGACGGCCGCACTGGTGCGCCGCGCGGTACGAGACGCCGCCGACGACGCACTGGGCCTGTTGGCGGCCGCGGTGGACGTCACGGTGATCGACGTACACCACGCAGCATGGTCGCCGAGCATGCCGGAACCCGCGCACGGCGGGCCGGGCGCCACCGTATGACGGGCTGCGACCCTGCCGACCTTCGCCGGAGCGCCGCCGAGGCCCCTCTCGGGATCGACGGGGTACTCGACCTGCAGCCCACTCTCGCCAGCCGTCTCGCGCGAGCCGCCGCATGCCCGGTTCCGGGAACGGCCGACAACAGGGCTTCACCGCTGTCGGGCGTCCGCGTCGCGCGTTGCCCGGACGGCTCGGCTGGCAGGTGGGGATACGTTGCGTCGTGGCCGAGGGCCACCGGGCCGTGGAGCTCGCCCGCGCGGTCCACGACCGGGCCCGGGCCCCATTCATGCCGCTCGTCTCGGCCCACGAGACCGGTAAGGCCCTCACCGTGACCGTCACCATCACCCGGATCGCACGGACACCCGCATGATCCGGTCCGGAGGGCGGCGGTCGCCGACGGACTCCTCCGGGACGCGCCCCGTTCCCAGAGGAACGCGAACCCGCACCCCGTCGCGTGGATGATCGCGGTCCGGGGTCGACGGGCCCGCGTCCGTCACCGTGGCACCGAAACGGCTCCGAGAGGCCTACGGGTTCCTCTCCCTCCTCCCTCGCGAAGGACCGCCAGACGGCTCCTGCGGGTCCACCGCGGTGGATTCCGAGGCGTCTTCAGTCCCGCTGGGACGCCCCGAGGGGCCCCGCGGTCCCGTGTCATGGATGCCCCTCTTGCCGCACTTCCCAGACCGCTCCTCACCGCTGCGGGAGATGTCTTCCACGGGTGAGCCCTGCGACGAGTCCGCTATGTCCTGCTGACTCGGCTCGCGGTTCTTCCCGCCCGGCGCATAGGTGTCCGGATGGAAGGAGCGATGCGCGCTCGGGTTCTCCTCGTGGTGGGTCGCGTCCACGTCCTGCGCCCACCCGTGCTGGTCATCGCCCTTGAACCGGCTCGTTTCCTCGCCCTGCCGACCTTCGCCGTGCTTCTTCGCCAGGACAGCCTTCCTTCATCCCCCCCGAGGGGCGATATGCCCTCTTCGAGCCCATGCCCGATATTCGACACTCAAACGGGCAGGCATGCGGCCGGTGCGCTGCATCCGCGGAGCAGCGATGACGGAATGCCGCCGACCGGGAGCGTTATGTATCGGCCCCCGCAGGGTGCCGACATCACCCTGCGTGACGTCGAAGTTCGCCCCCTGGACCTCCTGGAACCCGCGGAAGCCCTGGGGGTGATGTTCGGGTCGCGGGCAAGGACGTCAGCGCCGCCGCCGACACGAATCGTCCACGTCAGGACGGGTGATCGACCCTTCAGCGCGGGTCAGGACACCTGCGAACCGATTCGCGCAGCGACGACGGCAGCCGACGGGGGCAACGCCGACGGGGGAGGCCCGGCGGTCAGCGTGCTCAGGACCGCTGCGGACAGCGGCCCACGCGCGGCAGGCGCCGCGGGTTCTTGGCTCAGGTCGAGGGCAACGGTCACCGTCGTCTCCCTCCGCGGGTCGGGATCACGGGTCGCCTGCCCAGGGCTCGGCTCCCCATGCGCCGGGTACCGCCGGGGTCGGTTCGGCCGCGGAGCAGGCGGTGCGCGCTCGCCGTGATGCGGGCCGCCCTCGACGCCGACGTCCTCGCGGACCGGCAAGGACGACGTCACCGCGAGCAAACCGGCGCCGGACCTGGTCTCGCAGGCCATGGAACGGACGGGCGTACCCGCGGACCAGGCTGTGTCCGTGGGAGACACAACATGCCGGCCTCCGGCGACAGCAGCCCCATACGGCGATGAGCTCGCTCGTCGCTCCCCGTCCACCCGGCCGCGGTCGCCCTGACGGGCTCCGACGCGGCCAGGACGATCCGGCTCCCCGTACCGGGTGGCGACAGGGCCGTGCGCGCCGGGTTGACACGTCTCCTACAGCCGGATCGATGCCGCGACCGGCAGATGGTCGCTGCCGGTGGCCGGGAGGGTCCAGGCCGACCGGGGTTCCATACCGCGCACCAGGATGTGGTCGATCCGGGCCACGGGAAAGGACGCCGGCCAGCTCAGACCGAAGCCGGCGCCCGACTCGGCCTGGGCCGAACGCAGTTGCGAGGTGACCGCGGACAGGGCCCCGTCGTCGGTGGTGCCGTTGAAGTCGCCCATGAGCAGGGTGCGGGGCAGGGGTTCGGCGCGCAGGGCGGCGGCCAGGGCGCGCGCGGCGGTGTCCCGCCCGCTCGTGCCGAAGCCGTACAGCGGTGTGAGCCGGACGGACAGCAGATGGGCGACGTAGACGGCGACGGGCCCCTTGGGGGTGCGGACAGTGGCACGCAGGGCGCGCGGCCACGGCGCGATGTCGACCGTCCGGGTGTCGGCGAGCGGGTAGCGGCTCCACAGGCCGACCGTGCCCCGCACCGAGTGGTAGGGGTGGCCGGCGCGCAGCACGGCGCCGTACGCCGCTGCGTTGTCGCCCAGCTCCTCGATGGCCACCAGGTCGGCACCGGAGGCCGCCAGGGCACGGGCAGTGCGCGCCGGGTCCGGGTTCTCCTCATTGGCGTTGTGCGTCACCACGGTCAGGTCCCCGCCGGACGCCCGTTTGTCGGCCAGTGTGCCCCCGAAGAGCGAGCACCAGACGATCGCGGGCAGCAGAACGGCGACGGCCGCGGTCGCCGAGCGCCGCAGCAGCGCGCACAGCAGCAGCAGCGGCACGGCCAGGCCGGACCAGGGCAGGAAGGTCTCGACGAGGCTGCCCAGGTGGCCGGCCCCGTCAGGGACGTGGGCGTGGCCGAGCGTCACCAGTGCGGCCACCGCCGCGAGGGCGGCCGGGACGCGTCCCCGTCGCCAGATGCCGGCGCACCCGCCGGGAAGCGGTTCGCGAGCCGGTGCCGGCGGGGCGCCGGGAGTGCGCAGGAGAGTGGCCACCGCCGGCTCACCGGTCCCCGGACAGGGCGGCGGCCGCGGACGCCGTTCCGGTCCCGGCCACCCACCGGCGTACGCCCTCCACCAGGGTGTGGCCGGCGCCGAGCGCGGCGTTCAGGCCCTCCTGCGGACTGGTGCCCGGACGCTGGTGGAGGACGACGCCGAGGGCGAGATGGCCGTGTCCGTGCCGGTCGGGGGCGGTGGCCGCCCACATCAGGGCGCCGCCGGCGGGGGTGCTGGAGCCGGTCTTGAGCCCGACCACACCGGACGTGCCGAGCAGGGTGTTGGTGTTGAGAACGGAGCCGGGCACACCGGGCACGGTGGTGCTCGGCTGGGCGACGACCGCTCTGAAGACCGGGTCGCGCATGACCTGCCGAGCCAGCTTGAGCTGGTCGCCGGAGGTGCTGGTGGTCGTGGACTCGATGCCGCTGGCCCCGGTGTAGGTGGTCCGGTCCATGCCGAGTTCCTCGGCGGCCCTGTTCATCTTGGCGACGAACGCCTCCTGGGAGCCCGCGTCCCAACGGGCCAGCAGCCGGGCGACGTTGTTGCCGGAGGGGATCAGCATCAGCTCCAGCAGCCGCCGTTCGCCCAGTCGCTGCCCCAGCCGCAGCGGCACGGTCGACTCCACACCGGACACGGACTCGTCCGCGGCCTGCTGGTCGACGGTGATCCGGGGGCCGGACGCGCCGCCGCGCAGCGGATGGTCGCGCAGGATCACGTACGCGGTCATCACCTTGGTGACGCTGGCGATCGGCACCGGTTTCTGCGCGCCCCGGTCGCCGAGGTCACCGCCGTCACCGAGCCCCTCCACCAGCACGCTGGCCTGCCCCTGGCGGGGCCAGGGCAGTGACACCGGCGGGCGGTGCCCCGGCTGTCCGCCGTGGTGGCCGCTCCTCCCGGAAGCACCGTCCGCGTCGCCGCCGCCGTCCGTGAGGACGACCACCGCACCCAGGGCGATCAGAGTGACCAGGGCGGCGGCACCGGCCGCGACCGGTACGGGGACGCGCCGGGAGCGGCGTGTACGGCTCGGCGGATTCCACGGCCCGGCGAGCGGCTGCTGCTGCTGCTGCGGATACTGCGGCTGCGGCTGCGGCTGCGAACGGCCTGTGCCGGGTGTGCCGGGCTCGCGGGGTTCAGAGACCGGGTGCATGGACGGGGCACCTCCACGGGGTTCACGGCGTGGCTCTCACGCACACCGCCTACCGTGGGGCTCACTGATGTCGGGCCGGCCGAGGCCGTGTCGCAGCGGGCGCTCGGCCGGTCATCCGTCGTGTATCAACGCCGCCGTGTGTCAGCACCGCCGCGCCTGCCCGGCGGTGGCTCAGTCGGCCACGGGCAGCCGGAGCGTCGCGACGGCCCCGCCGTCGGAGGCGTTGGCGAAGGACAGCGACGCGCCGACGACGCGGGCCTGGCCGAGCGCGATGGTCAGCCCGAGGCCGTGGCCGCGCCCGCGCTCCGACGCCCCGGTGCGGAACCGCCGGGGCCCGTCCGCGAGCAGCTCGCGCGGGAAGCCCGGACCGTGGTCCCGTACGGTCACGGTGGTGCCCGTCACCGCGACCTCGACGGGCGCGCCTCCGTGCCGGTGGGCGTTGAGGACGAGGTTGGCCACGATCCGGTCGACCCGGCGCGGGTCGGTCCTGGCGGACCCGGCGCCGTCCGGCGTGAACCGCGCCGGCAGTCCGGTGCGGGCCAGCGATTCCTCGACGACCTCGGCCAGCGGGACCGGTCTGAGTTCGGCGCGTTCGGCGCCCGCGTCCAGCCGGGAGATCTCCAGCAGGTCCTCCACCAGGACCCGCAGCACCCCCACCCGGTCGCGGACGAGGTCGGTGGCCTCCCCCTCGGGCAGCAGCCCGCTCGCGGTGACCAGTCCCATCAGCGGGGTGCGCAGTTCGTGGGCGACGTCGGCGGTGAAGCGCTGCTCGGCCGCCAGGCGCCCGAGCAGGCTGTCCGCCATGGAGTCCACGGTGGCGGAGATCTCGGTGATCTCGTCGCCGCGACCGCCGCGGTCGGCGCGGTCGGCGCGGCCCTCGCGGCCGTCGGCGGTCCGCGCGGCCAGGTCACCGGCCGCGATGCGGCGCGCGGTCCGAGCCACCCGCCGCAGCCTTCGATGGGGCAGCTCCGCCGCGAGCGCCGTCAGCGGTAGCACGACGCCCAGCGCGAGGACGGAGTACTTCCACATGTGCCGGTCCAGGGCGCGCCGGGTGAGCAGGTCGGAGGTCATGTCGATCGCGATCGCCACCGGCCTGTCCCCGTACATGCGGGCCGCCCACATCCGCGGGTGGTCGCCGGGGCCGTCGCCGTCGTACCAGGTGGCGTGTCCGGTGCTCGGCCCCGGCCCGTGCCGCAGCCGGTCGAGCAGTTCGGCGGGCATCGCCGCAGGCGACGTCTCCAGCCCTTCAAGGGGCCCGCCGTCGCGCCGGGAGTCCTCCACGGCGCGGTCCAGCTCCGCCGTGGCCTTCGCACCGCCGTCGTTCATCGACCGCGCCAGCGTGCTGCGGTGGACCAGCACCCCGACGGTCAGCGCGATCGCGCAGCAGGCCACGGCGACGAGCAGCGTGGTCTTCCAGCGCAGCGAACGCCAGTTGAGCAGGTCGCGTACGGTGTCCACCTCAGCGCCGCAACTTGTAGCCGAAACCGCGGAC
The DNA here is from genome assembly GCF_000373665.1 of Streptomyces sp. BoleA5. NCBI lineage: Bacteria > Bacillati > Actinomycetota > Actinomycetes > Kitasatosporales > Streptomycetaceae > Streptomyces > Streptomyces sp. BoleA5. The sequence goes on along the minus strand of NZ_KB892123.1, from coordinate 16,599 downwards.
GGTCTCGATGCGTTCGGCGCCGACCTTCTTCCGCAGCCGCTGCACGCACAGGTCGACCACGCGGCTGTCGCCGTCCCAGCCGTAGTCCCACACGTTGCGCAGCAGGGTGTTCCGGTCCAGCACGACACCGGGGTTCGCGGCGAACTCCAGGAGCAGCCGCAGTTCGGTGGGGGCGAGCGCGACCGGTGTGCCGGCCCGGGACACCTCCAGACCCGCGGTGTCGATCTCCAGGTCACCGAAGACGAGCCGCCCGGGGTCCTGCGGCCGGGCCTGCGGTCCCGCGGGGGGCGGGTCCGACGGCGCGGGAGCGACGGGGGTGAAGGTCGCCCGCCGCAGCAGGGACCGGATCCGGGCCACGAGCACCGCGGTGTCCACGGGTTTGACCACGTAGTCGTCGGCGCCCGCCTCCAGGCCGGAGACCACGTCCAGGGCGTCGCCCCGCGCGGACATCATCAGGATCGGGTCCATGCTGGTCTCCCGGACCCTGCGGCACAGCCCTATCCCGTCCAGGCCCGGCAGCATCACGTCCAGCAGCAGCAGGTCGTGGCCGCCCTCCCGGAACAGTTCGAGGCCGGTCAGGCCGTCCGCGGCCGAGGTGACGCGGTAGCCGTAGCGTTCCAGCGCCATGGAGACCGACCGGCGGATCACCTCGTCGTCCTCGACGAGCAGGACCGCCACGGGCGGCGGGGCGGCCGCCGCCTCTGTCATGGAAACCGACATCTCTTCCCATCGGACGCAGGTACAGGCTCTCCATGATGCGCGAGGCGGATCCGCGCCGGGCATCCGCCGGCGCTCGGCCGTGCGTCAACCGTGTATCAGCGGAGGTTTCACGTCACAGCCGCCCCACCACGCTCAGAGGCCCCAGGGTTCACGGCACATGCGGCCCGGTGACGAAGCGACCGTTCCTGTCGTACGGCCAGGCGTTGGAGACGCACCCGTGCAGGCCCTTGATCTGCTGCATCATCACGGGGGCCAGTTGCCCGGGGCCCGCGCACGTCGTGTGCGTGTACTGCAGGAAGTGCCCCATCTCGTGGTTGATGATCAGCGCCCGGTAGTCGTGGATCGGCCCTTCGAACGTGGGCGATCCCTCGACCCACCGCTTGAGGTTGACCACGACCCCGCCGGGGACCTCGCAGTTGTACTCGCCCCGGGTGTCCTGCTTGATGCCCGCCCAGCACAGTGCGTCGGCCGTGCCCGGTGTCGCGATGCTCACGGTGAGGTCGGCGGGCTGTCCCGCGCCGACCAACCGGAACGCGTAGGCCGGGTTGTGGGTCCAGCCGCGGGGGGCGGCGAGGATGTCGGCGATCTCCTCGGCCGCCTGGGCCGGCGAGACGTCGAGGCCGGTCTCGACCCTCACCAGGTAGCGGAGCGGCCGCGGTCCGCGCCCTACCTTGTCTCCGCCGGCACGCGCGGTGACGAACGTGCCGCTGCCCGTCGCGGGCACGTCGATCTCGGTGGGGGTCGGCTTCGGCTTCGGCTTCGTGCTCGGAGTGGGCGTCGGTGTGGGTGTGGGAGGACGGGAGGGAGTGGGCGTGACCTTCACCACGCTCCGCGGCCGCCGCGCACCGCCCGAGGCGTCGCCGGGCCCGTCGTCCAGGAAGAACGCGGCGGAGCCGAGCAGTCCGCCGACCACCAGCGTGGCGACCAGATAGCCCCTGACCCGGCGGCGCGGACGGCGCCGCCGGCGGCGCGAGGTGCGGTGGCCGCGCGAGGTGCGGTGGCCGCGCGAGGTGCGGTGGCGTCCGGCACGGTGGGATGAATCCATGGCAGCTCAACCTGGTCATCCGAGATGATCGCCATGAGCCCGGCCCATCACGAAACGATAACGAGCGCTCGCCCGGGACCCCCGGCCGCTCGGAAGGGCCACCTCGCATCGCGGGTATGACCCTTCTGTAACAGCTCCCGTGAGCTGCCCTTTCCCGGGACGGGCGCCGATCGGGATCTGCTTAAACTGGCGAGGTGCCACGAGTCCTGATTGTCGAAGACGACCCAGATGTCCGTAGGGCCGTCCAGTTGGGGCTGCGGCACCAGGGGCACGACGTCTTCGCCGCCGGAACGGGCGAGGAGGGACTGGAACAGCTCCGCCCCTTCCGTCCGGACGTCGTCGTGCTCGACCTGATGCTCCCGGGGATCTCCGGCCTCGACGTGTGCCGGCGCATACGGGAGCGCGACCAGGTGCCGATCATCATGGTCACCGCCAAGGGCGACGACATCGACGTGGTCGTGGGCCTCGAGGCCGGGGCGGACGACTACGTGGTCAAGCCGGTGCAGGCCCGCGTACTCGACGCCCGCATACGCGCCGTGCTGCGCCGGCAGGACGCGTCGGTCTCCGACACCCTCCGGCCCAGGGCCGAGTCGCACGGGGAGCTGGTCGTCGACCGGGCCGGGCTCGTGGTGACACACCGCGGTGAACCCGTCGCGCTCGCCCCCTCCGAACTGCGGCTGCTGCTGACCCTGTCGGCCTCGCCCGGACAGGTCTTCAGCCGCCAGCAACTCCTGGAAGCGGTCTGGGAGCACAGCTACTACGGCGACATACGGCTCGTGGACGCCTGTGTGAAGCGGCTGCGCGGCAAGCTCGGTGAACTGGGCGGCGCCCCCCGGTACATCCAGACCGTACGCGGCTTCGGTTACCGCTTCGGCACCGCGTGAGCCGCCGGGAATCCGCACGGGCGCACCGGGCCGTCCGGGACCGGGAGGCCGCCGCGACGACCGCCGGCGTCCGGGGGCCGAGGTGGACGCGCTTCCACCGGAAGGCCCTGGCGAAGGTCCCTCTTCCGCTGCGGGGGCTGCGCTCACGCCTGGTCGTGGCGTTCGTCCTGGTGACCATGGCCGGCGCCCTCAGCACCGGAGCCGTCACCTTCCGGGAGGCGCGCAGGGGGGTGCTGCAGCAGAGCCAGGACACCGTCATCCGGCAGTTCCGGGCAGGCGTCAACGACCTGGCCGTCAACACCCCCCTGCAGCCGGACCAGTCGGACCTGGAGGTCGCGGTGAACCACGTGCTGCGCGCCAACCAGTCCCAGGGGTGGCGGGTACTGGCCACCTACGGCGACCTCCGCGCCTCCGCACCGAGCGCGGACTTCGACAAGATCACGCCGGAACTGCGCCGCTCCGTCGCGACGAAGCGCGCCGCGGTGTTCCAGCGCGTCGACGACAACGGGCGCCCCTGGCTCGTCGTCGGCATGCCGGTCACCTACACCGACGGCGAGGGCACGGAGTCCAGGCTCTCCGGGCTCGTGATGTACCTGGTCGTGCCGCAGGACACCGAACAGGCCTACGTCCAGGCGATGGTCAGCGCCATCGAGCACGCCACCCTGGTGGCACTGGGCCTCGCCGTCGTCCTGGCGCTGCTGGCCGCGAGCGGTGTGCTCCGTCCCGTACGGGCGTTGCGCGGGGCGACGCGCCTGATGGCCGAAGGACACCTCGACGTACGGCTGACCGTCAACGGATCCGACGAACTGGCCGACCTCTCACAGTCGTTCAACCACACCGCGGCCGAACTGGAGCGGTCGGTCGCGGAACTGCGCCGCATGGAGGCGCAGGCACGCCGCTTCGTCGCGGACGTCTCCCACGAACTGCGGACTCCCCTGGCCGCGATGTCCGCGGTCACCGACGTGCTGGACGAGAACGCGCTGCGCCTGGACCGGGAGACCGGAGAGGCGCTGCGGCTGATCAGCGAGGGGACCAGCCGCCTGAGCGTGCTGGTGAACGACCTGATGGAGATCTCCCGCTTCGACGCGGGCGCGGCGGAACTCAACCTGGACGAGATCGACCTGGCCGACTTCGCACAGCACACCCTCGCCGCCCGGGGGTGGCAGGGCCGGGTGGAGACGCGTCTGCCCCCGCCCGGCGTGCTCCGGGCCCGGGTGGATCCACGGCGGCTCGACGTGGTGCTCGCCAACCTGGTGGGCAACGCGCTGCGGCACGGGGAGCCGCCGGTGCGGCTGGCCATGAGCGTACGGGAGGGTCCCGCGGGCGCGGCGTGGGCCGTCATCGAAGTGACCGACAACGGACCGGGGATCGCCGAGGAAGCCATGCCGCACATCTTCGAACGCTTCTACAAGGCGAACAGCACGCGGGCCAGGAGCGCGAGCAGCGGGCTGGGCCTGGCCATCACGGCGGAGAACGTGCACCTGCACGGCGGCAGGGTCAGTGCCGCCAACCTGCCCTGGGGCGGCGCGGCGTTCACCGTCGAACTCCCCCTGCACCGCGACTCCGCGCCCGACGGCAGGCCCGCCGACGACGACGCCGGCGCGGGTGCCCGGTGAAGCGCACGCGCCTCGCGGCACTCGTCACCGGCCTCACGGCCGCGCTCGCGCTGACGGCCTGCGGGGTCCCCCCGTCCGGCGTCATCGAGGCCGGCGAGGCGGCGACCGGTATGTCCTCCCCCGCCCCGCGGAGCGCGAGGCCCACCCTCGTCTCCCTCTATTTCCTGGAGGACGGCAGGCTGAGGGCCTACGCGCGCAAGGCGACCGCCCCCGCGAGCGTTCAGGACGCCGTCCGCATGCTGTTCGCCGGGCCGAACGTGGACGAGAGAGCGACCGTCACCACGGAACTGCCCCTTCTGAAGATCGGACCGCAGGTCAAGGCGAAGTCCGGCAGCGCCGTCTACGTCCTGCTCCCGGAGGAAGCCACGCCGTTCAGCCACACGGCCATGCTGCAGTTGGCGTGCACGGTGTCCGGTGTCGACGTCACGCTTGCCGCGCTGCCCTCGACGGCCGTGATCGGCGGCACGGGAGGCTCCTCCGAGCCACCGCCGGCCACCGACCCGGGCTCCCCGGCACGCACCGTGCACGCGGTGGGGAACGGCTGGTCGAGGGCGCAGACGGCCGGCTCGTGCCCCGAGGCCGCCAGGTAGCCCGGACGGCCTCGGCGGGCGGCGGCGACCGTGCGGCCGCCGGCTTCGTCACCCGCCCTCGAGGTAGTCGATGTAGAGGACGACGGCTCGGACCCTCACGTTCAGGGCGCCGGCGTCGCTCGTCAGTTGCTCGTCGTACGACAGCAACGTGCCGGTTCGCGGGTCGAACACGAGGGTCCGCACCTTCGGAAGGGCCACCGTAGACCGTGGCCACGGAGAAGGCCTCCCCCGATCGGCCCGCGCGGTCCGTCACGACCCCGCGGTACTCGACACCCCGCGCGGCGCCCACGACCCCCAGGAGTGCTGCTCGCTGTCGCGGGGAGAAGCTGTTGTCGATGTGGCGCTCGGCGACGGAGTCGGAGAGTTCGCCGGCCCCGTGCGTCTCGTAGCCCGCGCGCAGCCGGCGCTCCGTTCCGGCGACGCCGGACGGCGTTCACGGTGGCGGGGATCCACCGGATCTGCCGGGCCCGTCGAGTCCGACTGCTCCTGCGCCTCACTCCCCAGAAAGCCGCCCTCCTCCCAGATCCTGCGCTGTTCGGCGGTCCGGAACCGCGGTGCCACTCAAGGGGTCGAGGGACAGGCGCTGTGGCTGCACACGAACAGTGTCACATGGCTCACACCCCGGCACGACAACCCTGACAGCCTCTCGCCGGTCGACGGCTCTCCCGGATCGCACCGCGGAGGCCACCGGAGAAGGGCGCCAACCGACCGTACAAGTAAGGCCGTTGCTGCCCGGACTGTGCCACGCCGGGGTCTCGTCCGGCCCACGGCGGAGCGACGGTCCCGCCGCCGTCGGCGCTCCGGGGTGCGCCACATCGTCGCCACATGGTTCACAACGGAGAAGCACCACTCTTCACAGCGAATCCAGACGTGCATATGATCACCCAGCCCAGGTGCTTCCAACCCGCCGCGGTTGGCGCCCTTGTACGGCGGAGGGTGATCGTCCTCTGCCCGGACCCTACCCGGGGACACCTTGAAGAGACACCACAGGCGCTGGAGCGTGCCGGCCATCGCCGGAGCTTCCGTGCTCGCACTGACGAGCCCCATCACGGCTCAGGCCGCCGCCCCTTCCGGAGTTCCCGCTCCCGCGCACTCGTCCGCCGCGGACCGTGTGCCCGCCGGCACCCACACCGTCACACTGATCACCGGTGACGTTGTGACGACCAGTCAGGTCGCGCGCGGTGAGGGCCCGTCCGGCGGCACCGTCACCGTCCGTGGCGCGGACGGACTGCCGGCGCGGACGCGCATCCTGACGTCGAACGACGACCTGTACGTCTACCCCGAGTCCGTCCTGCCCTTCCTGGCCCAGGGCACCCTGGACCGGCAGCTGTTCAACATCACGGACCTGATCGCGGACGGGTACGACGACGCGCACCGCGACCGGCTGCCGCTGATCGTCTCCTACACGCAGGCCGGTGCCGCCCGTCACGCGTCCGCGGTGCCCGAGGGCGCGAAGCGGGTGCGGAGCCTCGACAGCATCCAGGGTGCCGCCCTGAGCGCGGACCGCTCCCGCGCGGACGACTTCTGGCAGTCCGTCGCCGGGGCGGCGACCGACGACGGCGCCCGCACGAAGGACGCCAAGCCGTCCTTCGGTGCCGGGATCTCGCACATCTGGCTCGACGCCCCCATCCACGCCGATCTCGCCGACAGCACCGCGCAGATCGGTGCCCCGCAGGTCTGGCAGGGCGGCGACACCGGGCAGGGCGTGGACGTCGCCGTCCTCGATTCCGGTGTCGACGCGGGCCACCCGGACCTGGCGGACCGCATCGTGACCCGGCAGAACTTCGTGCCGGAGGAGGACGACACCGACGACCGCGCCGGACACGGCACCCACGTCGCGTCGATCATCGCCGGCACCGGTGCGGCCTCCGGCGGCAAGGAGAAGGGCGTCGCTCCGGGCGCCCGGCTGCGAATCGGCAAGGTGCTCGACCGAACCGGCAGCGGACAGATCTCCTTCGCCCTGGCCGGCATGGAGTGGGCGGCCGTCGACCAGCACGCCAAGATCATCAACATGAGCCTCGGTGCCGGGGTCTCCGACGGAACCGACCCGATGAGCCTGGCCGTGGACCGGCTGAGCGCCCAGACCGGCGCGCTGTTCGTGGTCGCCGCCGGCAACGCGGGCGTACCGGACAGCATCTCCACACCGGGTACAGCCGCTTCGGCACTGACCGTGGGCGCGGTCGACTCCGACGACGCGCTGGCCCCCTTCTCCAGCAGGGGCCCCCGCATCGACGGTGCGCTGAAGCCGGAGATCACCGCCCCCGGCGTCGACATCCTCGCTGCCAACTCCCGGTTCGTGGGCAACGACCAGGGCTCCTACCAGTCGATGAGCGGCACGTCGATGGCCACCCCGCACGTCGCGGGCGCCGCCGCCCTGCTCGCGGCGGCCCACCCGGAGCTCACCGGCAGCCAGTTGAAGGATCTGCTGGCAAGCAGCTCCCGGCAGACCCCGGCGTATGACGCCTTCGAGGCCGGCAGCGGCCGGCTCGACGTCGCGGCGGCGGCGACCGCCGGAGTCTTCGCCTCGGCGACCGCCTACGCCGCCCAGGACGAGGACGAAGGCGCCCTCCGGCGTCCGGTGACCTACACCAACATCACCGACGCGCCGGTCGCGCTCACGCTGTCCGTCGACGCGCCGCAGGCGCCGGCGGGGATGTTCCTTCTGTCGGCCTCCCGCGTCGTCGTTCCGGCGCACGGCACCGCCGAGGTCACGGTGGCGATCGACGGCTCCGCGGGCACCGCCGAGAACCACTACTCGGGCCAGGTGCTCGCGACGGACTCGGCGGGCAGGGCCGTGGCGCACACCGCCGTCTCCCTCGGCTTCGCCACGATGCACACGCTGACGCTGACGTTCAAGGACTCCGAGGGCGATCCCACGTTCGGCGACGTCTGGTTGCTCAGGGCGGGCGACAAGGACCCCGTCCTGATCGGCGTCGGCCCCTCCGGCACCGGGGAGTTCCTCGTGCCCGACGACGTGTACTCGGTGCTCTCCTTCCAGGAGGTCCAGGGCATCGGCGGTCCGCACTCCAGGGGCCTGGCCCTGCTCGGTGACCCCGACGTCATGGTGGACCGTGACACCACGGTCACGTTCGACGCCACCAAGGCCGAGCGCATCGACATGACCACCCCGCAGCGCAGCGACGTGACGTTCCAGAAGCTGGGCTACAACCGTGTCATGAACGGCGTCAGGTCGGGTCTGTCGGCCGACAGCGTGTACTACGACAGCATCTGGGCGCAGCCCACCACCCACAAGGTGACCCACGGGGACTTCCGGCTGACCGCCCGGTGGCGTGGCGAGAAGCCGGCGCTGTCCGTCTCCACCCGCACGACCGAGTTCACCGGCATCCTGCGCCAGGAGGGCATCACCCCGCTGGCCACAGGCACCTACAAGCTGCCGCTGGTCTTCGCCGGCCAGGGGTCGAGCACGGAATTCGCCGGCCTCGACGCACGCGGCAAGGCCGTGGTGGTCCGCCACAGCGACGACGGTGTCAACGAATTCGACCAGGCGGCCAACGCGATCGCCGCGGGCGCGAAGCTCATGCTGGTCGTGGAGAGCGGCTACGGCCGCCCACTGCGCTCCTACGCGCCGCTGGGCGAGCGGCCCATCCCGCTCGACGTCGGCCTCCTCGGTACCGAAGCGGGCGAGGAGCTCATCCGGCAGGTCAAGGGTGGCGCTGCCAAGGTCACCGTGGACTCCGAGACGGCGAGCCCGTACGTGTACGACCTCGCGCACGCCTGGCACAACGAGATCCCCTCGAAGATGGCGGTCAAGGGCGACACCAAGAACCTGGCCCGGATCGACGTCGACTTCGCGAGCCCGAAGCACGACGTGGCCGCCGGCGAGTTCCGCTTCGAGTGGCTCGACGGCGTCGACTGGTCCTCCGGCCCCCTCATGCCGGAGCCCGCGAACGGGAAGCGGACCGACTGGGTGTCCACCACCGGCGTCAGCTGGCACCAGCAGGCATACGTCCAGTACCTGGGCTTCGAGGAGGGAGCCAAGGCCGCCTACCGCGCCGGCAGCAGGCAGTCCGAGGAGTGGTTCAAGCCGATCCAGCGCCCCTTCCTGAACGACACCTTCTTCAACAACCTGCCGCCCAGCCGCAACGGCGACCAGCTGTACATCGACATCCCGGCCTGGGGCACCCGGGACCACGTCGGATGGAACCAGGACCCGGCCGGAACCCAGCAGCAGACCCTGTACCAGGGCACCCGGCAGCTGGGCCAGGGGAGCTTCACGACCGTCTGGGGCGACGCCCCCAGCGCCCGCAAACTGCCGTACAAGCTGGTCGTCACCGGTGAGCGCGACGTGCCCTACACCCCGTACTCCTCCCGCACCCGCACCGAGTGGGACTTCACGTCGGCGAAGCCGACCGACGCCGTCACCGTGGTGCTGCCGCTGGTGCAGCTCGACTACCGGATCGGTACCGACGCGGCGGGGCGTGCCGGGCGGCACGACGGCCTCTCCGTCACCGCCGCGCACCTGTCGGGCGCCAGTCTTGCCGGCAAGATCGGCGCGGTCGGCCTGGAGCTGTCCTACGACGACGGCCGGACGTGGCACAAGGCCGCCCGCGGCAGTGACGGGCGGTTCCGCCTGGACGCCCCGGGCAAGGCGTCCTTCGTGTCGCTGCGGGCGAGCGCGAAGGACGATGCGGGCAACTCGGTGAAGCAAACCGTGATCCGGGCCTTCGGCCTGCGCTGAGGCGCGGCCGTTGCCGGGACCCGCGACAAGCAGGCCGGTCCGTCCGCGGTGGTACGTCCACCGCGGACGGACCGGCCGCCGTCACAGGCTCGCCGGAGCCGCTTCCCGGCCGTCGAGCGGTCCGCCGACGGGGATGTCCAGCCGTTCCGCCACGCAGGAGAGGGCGGTTCCCAGCGGGAGCGCGACCCGGGTGAGGGCGTGGCGGTCGCCGCGGGTCGCGTCCCGGTTGACGATCAGTACCGGCTTGCCCGCCTCGGCGGCCTGACGGACGAACCGCAGCCCGGACATCACCGTCAGCGAGGAGCCCAGGACCAGCAGCGCGGCCGCTCCCCGGACCAGATCGCGGCAGTGCTCGACCCGCCGGGGCGGTACGGATTCGCCGAAGAACACCACGTCCGGCTTGAGCACGCCGCCGCAGACCGTGCAGGGCACGACGTGGAAGTCCCCGACCTGGTCGTCGGTGAGGTCGGCGTCGCCGTCCGGGTTGATGCCCGCCGCCACCGGCTCGAAGCCCGCGTTGGCCTCCTCCAGCCGCCGGGCGAGTTCCCCGCGCGGACTGAAGTCACCGCAGGAGAGGCAGACGACGCGGCCGAGGCTTCCGTGGAGTTCGACGACGCCCTCGCTGCCGGCGGCCTGGTGCAGGCCGTCGACGTTCTGGGTGATCACTCCCGTGAGCAGGCCGTGCCGTCCGAACGCGGCCACCGCCCGGTGCCCGGCGTTGGGGCGGGCGCGGCCGAAGGTGCGCCACCCGAGGTGGCTGCGTGCCCAGTACCGCCGCCGGGCCTGGGCACTGCCGACGAAGTCCTGGTAGGTCATCGGGGTGTGCCGGCTCAGGCTCCCGCCCTCGCCCCGGTAGTCGGGGATGCCCGACTCCGTGGAGATGCCCGCGCCGGTGAGCACCAGCACTCCGCCGCCGCCCAGTGCGTCGGCGACGGGCCCCAGGTCCGTGGTGCCCGGCGGGAGGTCCTCGGTGGGGGTCCAGCTCAAAGTGGGGCGCATGCGCATGCCGCAAGGGTACGCAACGGCCCTTCCTCACCCGTTGTGCCCTGTGTGCGCCCGGTCCCCGCGCCGTAGGTCCCCTGCACCACCGGCACCGGGACGGCGAAGGGCCCGTACGGCCCGGGCGGCAGGTCGTGTTCCCGATACCCGGACGCCGGATCCCGCACTTCATTGCTCGCGCACGCAGCTCTCGTGAAGGCCTCCCGGCCCCGCGAAGCGCACGTCGCCGAGACCCCGCCCTCAGGCGTGCCGCACCGAAAGGGATCCCGCATGCCCCACACGCCCGACGTCGCCGTCGCCTCCTACTCCTACCGGGCACCATCCACCGTCTCGCGGAGACCGTCGCCGCCGGCACGGCCGAGGCGGGAGTCGACGTACGGCTTCTGCGCGTCGCCGAACTCGCGCCCCAGGCGGGTTCGCCGGCTCCCGCTTCGCCGCCGCCTCAGCTCAGGAGGCGGGCGACCTCCGCGGGATGGGCGAGGTGCGGGAAGTGGCCGCTGCCGGGCAGGACGCTGATGGTGACGTCGGGCAGGGCGCGGGAGAGCCAGGCGCGGTACTCCGGATCGGGCTCGGCGCCGGTGACGTAGTGGTACGGAGTGCCCTGGGACGCGATGCGCGCCAGCCGGCCGGCGTTGCGCTCGTCCAGCGTCGCGGGCGGGGTGGTCAGCAGCTCGTCCCAGTAGGACAGCAGCAGTTTTCGGGGGGACCGCGTCGGGCCGGGCGAGGGCGCGGGCCTCGGGCGGCAGGCCGTCGATGCCCATGCGGCCGAGCAGACCGTCCCAGAGGGGCGGAAGAGGACGACGTCGGCGACGTCGTCCGGCTCGCCGATGCGGCCGAGCGGGCTGCCCCCGGCACCACGCTCAGACGCCGTAGACCCGTTCGGGGCGCACCATGACGGCCGCCCGGCGGTCGGCGGCCATGACCCTGTCGTATTCGTCCCAGTCGTCATGGGTGCCGCCGGCCGCGGTGAAGATCTGCCGGAGCAGCAGACGCGTGCCGTCCGCGTCGAGCGCCGGATGCGGGTCGTCGGGGCCGATGATCTCGGCGTCCCCTTCCACCGTCAGCCAGTTCCACCCCGAGCGCACGCACACGGCGAGCCGGGGGCGCTCCCTGAGGTTGCCGAGCTTGACCCTGCCGTAGGTCACGAACGCCACCACGTCGGCGTCGGCGAGCGGATGCCGCATGACTCCGAGGTTGACCACGGAGGACTGGATGCTCCCGTCGGCTCGGAGCGTCGACACCGCACCGAGGCCCTCCTCGGCGCGGGCGAGCTCCGCGAAGTCGTTCAACGTTGCCACTCGGTTCCCCTGCCGGTCTCGGGCGTGGGCCGCGGAGGCGACCCCCGCGAGCGCCCACGACGTGTGTTGTCGGCACCACGATGACACGCCATCACGGAGCGCACCCGGCGGCGTCCGGGGAGCAGAGCACCGGACTGGTCCCCGAGTTGCAGGGTGATCCAACGCCCCATAGCGTCTCGTCTCGTCGTAATGCCCTCACCTCGGCCCATCGGATCGGCTGCCACCCGCACTCCCCGGGTCAGGGCAATTCCGTGCCGCGTTCCCCGCAGTCACCGATGAGGGACGCGCACGCCAACGAGACTTCCCTCCCCGGAATCGGGACGACCGGAGATCTGCCATGCCCGACTTTTCCAGTCTGCTTTCTCGGCGAAAGATCCTGCTCTCCTCCGCCGCCGCGATGACCGCGGCGACCACAGGGGCGTTCGGCCTGGCCTCCCGGACTCCGGGGGCGGCGAAGGAGACGGAGGCGGCGGCGGACGCCGCGGGCATCCGGCCCTTCCGCGTCGACATCCCGGAGGCGGACGTCGCCGAGCTCCTCCGGCGCGTCAACGCCACACGCTGGCCCGACCGCGAGACCGTCCCCGACCAGTCCCAGGGCGTACAGCTGGCGACGATGCAGAAGCTGGCGCGCTACTGGGGCAAGGACTACGACTGGCGGAGGATCGAGACGAAGCTCAACTCCCTTCCGCAGTACAAGACCAGGATCGACGGGCTCGACATCCACTTCATCCACGTCCGGTCCCGCCACAAGGACGCCCTGCCGATGATCCTGACCCACGGCTGGCCGGGATCCGTCCTGGAGTTCCTGAAGGTCATCGACCCCCTCACCAACCCCACCGCCCACGGCGGCCGCGCGCGAGACGCGTTCCACCTCGTCATCCCCTCGATGCCCGGCTACGGCTTCTCCGAGCGGCCCACCACCACCGGCTGGAACCCCAGCCGCATCGCCCGGGCCTGGGCCGTGCTGATGCGGCGCCTGGGATACACGCGTTACGTCTCCCAGGGCGGCGACTGGGGCGCGGTCGTGTCGGACAAGATGGCGGCGCAGAAGCCCCCCGGGCTGATCGGCATCCACGTCAACATGCCGGCCACCGTTCCGCCGGACATCGCCAAGAAGCTCGCCTGCGGCGACCCGGCCCCGGCCGGGCTGTCCGCCGACGAGAAGGCCGCGTACGACAAGCTCAACGCCTTCTACAAGACGGGGTCCGGCTACTCGGCGATGATGGTCACCCGCCCGCAGACCGAGGGGTACGGGCTGACGGACTCCCCCGCCGGGCTGGCCGCCTGGATGTACGACAAGATCGCCGCCTGGACCGACAGCGACGGCGACCCGCTGCGGGTGCTCACCAAGGACGAGATCCTCGACGACGTCAGCCTCTACTGGCTGACCAACACCGCGGTCTCCTCCTCGCGCCTGTACTGGGAGAACAACGCCAACAACTTCAACGCCGTGTCGGTGTCCGTCCCCGCGGCCATCACGGTGTTCCCCGGCGAGATCTACCAGGCGCCGCTGAGCTGGGCCGAAAGCGCGTACCACGACCTCATCTACTACAACAAGGCCCCTCGCGGCGGGCACTTCGCGGCCTGGGAGGTCCCCGACATCTTCACCCGGGAACTGCGTGCCGCGTTCTCGGCCCTGCGCGACCCCGGAGCACCCGGCAAGTAGCGGAGGGGAAGCGGTCGTGTCCGAGCGCTTCGATCCCTGTCCCGGCCCGACCACGGCGATCGCCTCGGCGGGACGCCGCTCGACGCCCCGTGGCATCACCGGCGGATCGGCGGCGGGCGGGCCATGTGCGGCCTCGCGGTGGCTCATCACCGCGAGGCCGCGTCCCCATGATCCGAGCAAAAGGCGTCCCCACACCCGCAAAACTTGCTCGGGCAAACAAGTAGAACATTGAACATAAATACGGGCAAGTAGCTTGATCGGCCATCAACTCTTGAAGGCGACATGCGTCCCGGGTGAGGTGAACCGCGTCCGTTCCGTCCGCCCGCCGTGTACGGAAATGGTCCAGCCTGCACGGCGGCGCTCGCGTCGGGGCCGGTACGGCCGCACCACGCCCGGCGCCGTCGGCCGCGCCATCGCCCGGCGCACCGCGGGCCCACCGTCCGCGCGGGCACGGCTCTCCCGGCGGGAGCGAGGTCGCGGCCGTGGACGCCCGTGCCGGTTAGCATCGCGGACACCACTGCCGGACGAACGGAGTTCACCCGTGGGCCACCTGCGCGTCGGGGTCGCCGTCCTGACCATGGGCGACCGGCCCGCCGAACTCGACGCGCTGCTGGCCTCGGTCGCCGCGCAGGACCTGCCGGCAGCCCGGGTCGTCGTGGTGGGCAACGGGTCGCCGCTGCCGGCGCTGCCGGACGGGGTGACCCGGGTGGAACTGCCGGAGAACCTGGGGGTGGCGGGCGGTCGCAACGTCGCTCTGCAGCGACTGCGCCAGTACGGGGACGTCGACCTCGTGGTCGACCTCGACGACGACGGGCTGCTGGTCGCGACCGACGTCTTCCGGCGGATGGCCGAGCTGTACCGCGGGGACGAGCGGCTGGGCATCGTGTCGTTCCGGATCGCGGACGAACTCGGGCGGACCCAGCGCCGCCATGTGCCGCGGCTGGTCGCGTCGGACCCGATGCGCGGAGGGCTGGTGACGACGTTCCTCGGCGGCGGGCACGGGTTGTCGATGCGGATGCTGGAGGAGATCGGCGGCTGGCCGGACGCCTTCTTCTACGCCCACGAGGAGACGGACCTGGCGTGGCGGGCGCTGGACGCGGGCTGGCGGATCCGGTACGCGCCGGAGCTGGTGCTGCAGCACCCGTGGACGTCGCCGACGCGGCATGCGGTGTTCTACCGGATGGTGGCGCGCAACCGCGTGTGGCTGGCCAAGCGGCATCTGCCCGCCCCTTTGATCCCCGCGTACCTGGGGGTGTGGGCGGTGCTCACGGTGCTCAGGCGGCCCTCGCCGGAGGGGCTCCGGGCCTGGTGGGGCGGTTTCCTGGAGGGTGTGCGCACGCCGTGCGGCGCGCGGCGCCCCATGCGGTGGCGCACTGTCGCGCGGATGACCGCCCTGGGCAGGCCTCCGGTGGTGTGAGCCGCGGTGCCCGGGCCGGGCCCGGCCGCTCCGTGTGATGTGATCGCAGGGGGCCCGCGACAGGCCCTCCGCCACACACCCGACAGGAAAGGTGCGTCATGAACGATCGGGTCAGTTCCGCCCGCCGCCCCGGTGCGGTCAGCGTCCTCGGGGGCCCCACCACGGTGATCGACATCGGGGGGCTGCGCCTGGTGGCGGACCCCACGTTCGACGATCCGGGCGATCACGGGTACCTCACCAAGACCGCGGGGCCCGCCGTCGGCGAGGACGCCCTCGGTCCGGTGGACGCCGTCCTCGTCAGCCACGACCTGCACCCCGACAACCTGGACACCCGGGGCCGCGCCTTCGCCCTCGCATCGCCCCTCGTGCTGACCGGCCCCGCGGCCGCGCGGCGCCTGGGCACCCCGGCCCAGGGGCTGCCGGCCTGGGAGAGCGTGACGCTTACCCGCCCCTCGGGGGGCACCGTCACCGTCCACGCCGTCCCCGCCCAGCACGGGCCCGACGACGGTGAGCGCGACGAGCAGGGGCATGTGAACTGCGAGGTCACGGGCTTCGTCCTGACGGGGGAAGGGCTTCCCACCGTCTACGTCAGCGGTGACAACGCCTCGCTCGCGGTGGTGGCGGAGATCGCCCGCCGCATGCCGCCCGTGGACGTGGCCGTCCTGTTCGTGGGCGCGGCGCGCGTTCCGTCGAAGATGCGCGGCCGGCCGCTGACGCTCACCGCGCAGCGGGCCGGCGCCGCCGCCTCGGTCCTGGGGTCGCCGGTGGTCGTGGCCGCCCACTGCGACGGATGGGCGCACTTCAGCGAGACCCGCTCCGACATCGAGCGGGCCTTCGACGACGCCGGCCTCGCCGGGCACCTGCGCACCGCGGGCAATGGCGAGTGGATCGACCTGAGCCACTCGGTCACGGTGCGCTGACCGACGGGTACGGAGGCGTCTGACTTTAAATCTCACATTTAGCTCTGGTAGCTTGCACTCCGGGCAGCGGAACCGGCCGGACCGAATAAGACGACCGGTCGCTTTCATCCTGGGCGACCCGGTCGGAGCCGCTACGGGCAGTGCGGCAGCCGACGGCCTGTTCCGCTGTCCCCCAGGGGCCGCCACGGGGCGGGCCGCGTCGGACGGGCCCGCCCGGGAGAGCCCCGGAGCAATCGCGGAAAAGACTCGGGCGGTGGTGTCGAGAACCCGCGGCCGGCTCCGTCCCCGTGGTGAAGGCGGCCACAATGGGGTCGCACCGGCACCAAGGAGAGCCACGATGGCCAAGTACCTGCTGCTCAAGCACTACCGCGGCGCACCGGCGGCGGTGAACGACGCACCCATGGACCAGTGGACCCCCCAGGAGATCACCGACCACATCCAGTACATGCACGACTTCGCCGCCCGACTGGAGAAGACCGGAGAGTTCGTCGACGCCCAGGCCCTCGCCCCCGAAGGCACCTGGGTCCGCTACGACGGCGAAGGCCGCCCACCCGTCACCGACGGCCCCTTCGCCGAGACCAAGGACCTCATCGCCGGCTGGATGATCATCGACGTCGACACCCACCCACGCGCCCTCGAACTCGCCGCAGAACTCTCCGCCGCCCCCGGCGCCGGCGGCAAGCCCATCCACGAATGGCTCGAACTCCGCCCCCTCCTCACCACCCCACCCACCACCACCGAATGA